>NZ_JARACH010000002.1:81743-370735 GCF_029087445.1 Amycolatopsis sp. La24 | reverse complement strand
GCTGCACCCTCAACGCTGATCCCGTCATAGACGGAGCAAGGTAATCCGTCCACAACGGACGCAAGGGAGGCACGCCAACCCAATCGTGTACATCGTGGACACTCAACCCGAGCAGTCAGATAACCGCCGCGACGGTCGCGTCACCGAAAGCCGTTGCCCAGTCAGCAATGCCGACGTTCGTCGTCAAGATCGTGGACGACTTGAGGTAACGCTGGTTGATCACCTGAAACAACGCCGAGGCCCCGTCTCCGGGCAACGGGAGATAGCCGAGCTCGTCGATCACGAGCAGTTTCGGTCCGGCGAAGAACCGCATGCAGGTCTGCCAGCGCCCTTCGACCGCGGCCTTGTGACAGCGAGCGGCGAGGTCGGCCGCGGTGGTGAAGTAGACCCGGTTGCCGGCTTCGGCCGTCCCGCGCGCGAGCGCGGTGGCGAGCATCGTCTTGCCGACCCCGGGCGGCCCGACGAACAACACGTTTGAGGCGTCGTCGAGGAACCGCAACGTCGCCAGGTCGCGGATGAGTTTCTCGTCGACCCCAGGCTGGGCGGCGAAGTCGAAGTCCGCCAGGGTCCAGGGATCCGGGAGGCAGGCGAACCGCAACCGGCCGGCCAGGCGGCGTTCTTCGGTGGCGTTGACCTCGATCTCCAGCAGCCGCTCCAGCGCCGCGGTCATCGACAGGTTCTCCGCGCGAGCTTGGTCGAGGATTCGGGGCAGGGCTTCGGCGGCGTTGTCGAGCTTCAGATAGGAGAAGTGCGAACGGAGTTGCTGATAGCGGCGGGCCTCGCTCATCTGTGGCCCTGAACGGTTTCCGGACAAGTGATCAGTCCTCCTCGGACTCATAGGTCTCATGGGTGGGTGCGCTGGCCAGCTTCGCCGCGGTGGCGGCGTAGGTGGCCAGGTCGATCACGACGTGAGCCGCGGGCCCCGTCGCGGGCAGGCCGCGCAGTCGTGCTGCTTCGGCCGACGCCGCCGCCGACGGCGGCCGGCGCGTCTTGTGGGTGCAGAGCCGATCGGTGCTGAACGCGCCCATCGCGGCGTGTTCGAGCGCGATCACGTGCCCGTCATCGCGCACGACCCGCCCGGCCCCGTCTGGGGCGCGGTGGTGGACCGCGACCGTCGCGCCGCCCTCGGTGACGATCCGCAGCATGTCTGCGCCGAGCCGGTGGCGGACCTGAACCTGCGCGCCGCCCAGCCCGGGTGGGACGGAGTAGGAGTTGCCGCGGAAGGCGACCAGCGCCTGCGGTGTGACGGTCCGGGGCAGGTCGAACTCGGCCGGGAACGCGACCAACGGCGGGGCATGCAGCCGCTCGGCAGCGGCCAGGCCGGCGACGGTGGTGCGCTCGCCGTCGAGGACCCGGCGGCGGCTGTCAAGCTTGGCCGCGAGCCGGTCCAGCCTGGCCTGGGCCTCGGCGATCGTGACGTCGTCGCCAAGGGTGCGCCACCAGCGCTGCGCGGCCGAGTGGTTGGCCTTCTCGACCACGCCCTTGCGGTTCCCGCGCCGCGGCGGACACGTCACCGATCGGACCCCGTAGTGCTTCGCGACCTGCGCGAACGCAGCCGTGATTCGGCCGGAGGCGGGGTGGCAGACCGTGGCCATCCGGTCGAAGCGCCAGACCTGGGTCACCCCGCCCAGGCGCCGGACCACCGCGTCGAGGGCCTCGACCAGGTGTGGGAAGTCCTCGGCATCGGCCAGGATGCCGCGCCACTTGCTCGAGTGCGCCAGCGCCCCGACCAGCAGATGTGCCTGCTTCCCGGCGCCCCAGCTCGCGGGTGGGTCCGGCAGTTCGAGCCAGTCCCACTGGGTTTCCTCGCCCGGCGGGTGGGTGATGATCGCGACGTCTCGGCCGCGGGAAACCTGGCAAGGCTCGCAGTGCGGGCGCAGCTGATAGCGGCGCAGCGCCCTGGTGAACGTCGAGTAGCCGCCCTCGTAGCCGAGCTCGGTGACCTCGTCCAGCAGCGTCGCCGCCCACAGGTGCGGGTCGTCGGCCAGTCGGGCGCGGCAGTAGGCCACGAACGGCTCGAACGGGTCCGGCCGCGCCGACCGGCGCTTGCCCGGCACCACCTCGCCGGACAGGTAGCGGCGGATGGTCTTGCGGTCACGCCCGAGATGTCGCGCGATCGCCGAGACCGACCAGCCTTGAGCACGCAGCGCCTGCGCCTCCACGTCTTCCTCCAGAGTGAGCATCCACGCCTCCGGCCACGGTCACGGTGATCAACACCGAAACCGTCACCCGGAGGCCACTGACCAGCGCAAACGACGCGCCAACAGGACACCCCAACTGGGGAATTTCAGAGAGCAGGACTGGCCCTATTCGGAGAGCACCATCAGTACTGCAACCAGCCCCGCACGATCGGGTTGATCCATCGCGCGATCTGGCCCAGAGTCCAGTCGGTATGCCGATGCAGCCGCCAACCGCGCACTTCGCGGTTGATCCGCTTCTCGGCCTCTTTGCTGATCGCAGGCAGGAACGACCCGAACAACTGACCGTTTTTGTCCCGCGCGGTCCGCGCCCGGAACTCGTACCCCAGAAACGTGAACGACGTGTGCTCATACGAGCCGGTCCGCCGGTTCCAGTTCTGGCAGTACACGACTTTCGTCTTGTCCGGGTGCAGCGTCAGCCCGACCTTGGTCAGGCGCTTGGTGATGGCGTCGCGCAGCATCAGCGCTTGCTTCTCGCTGACACAGTGCACAACGGCGTCGTCCACATACCGCTCGTACGCGACGCCCGGGAACTTCCGAGCCATCCACGCGTCGAAGGCGTAGTGCATGAATAGGTTCGCCAAAATCGGGGATACCACAGACCCTTGAGGGGTTCCCCGGTCCCGTCGTTCCAGCGTCCCATCCGAACGTTGCAGCGGCGCGGACAGCCACCGCTGCACATACAACACCACCCAAGCTGAGTCGGTGTTGGCCCGGACCGCCTTCATCATCAGTTCGTGATCCACGGTGTCGAAGAACTTCGAGATGTCCAAGTCGAGCACCCACTCGGCTCTCAAACACCGCCGCCGGCACGCCGCGACCGCGTGCAGCGCCGAGCGTTTCGGCCGATAACCGTACGAGTCGGGATGGAACATCGGCTCCACCCGCTTCTCGATCTCCATGGCCACCACCGTCTGCGCAACCCTGTCCGCAACCGTCGGAACACCCAGAACACGAACTCCGCCACCGGTTTTCGGGATCTCCACCGCCCGCACGGGCGGCGGAAAGTACGTCCCCGAGGACATCCGATTCCAGACCTTGTAGAGATTGTTCCGCAAGTCGGCTTCGAATTCCTCGATCGACACACTGTCGACCCCGGCGGCACCCTTGTTGGCCTTGAGCTTCCCCCGGTTGTCCGGACACCTCACCTGAGGTGACCGCCGGTCACCAGGGAGGATGTTCTCGTGCCTGCACCACACCTGCCTGAGTTCCGTCAGCGTGCCGTCGAGCTGGCCCGGCTGGGCGACAAACCCGTCGCCGCACTGGCGAAAGATCTGGGCATCAGCCAGTCCTGCCTGCGCAACTGGATGGCCCAGGCCGACACCGACGAAAACGGTTCGGCCACCCGGCTCTCCAGCTCGGAAAAGAAGGAACTGGCCGAGCTGCGCCGCAAAAACCGGCAACTCGAACTGGAAAACGAGATCCTGAAACGGGCCGCCGCCTACTTCGCGCGCGAGAACATCCTCCCAAAGTAACGTTCCCGCTGGTCCACGAACTCGCCGCCGACGGAATCGACGTCGCGGTGGCCTGCCGGGTCCTGAACGTGTCCCGTTCCGGGTATTACGACTGGCGCGATCGGCCGATATCCGAGCGAGACCGGGACAACGAGCTGCTGCTGAAACACGTCGAGCAGATCCATGCCGATTCCCGACAAACCTACGGATCACCGCGAGTCCACGCCGAATTGACGCTGGGCTTGGGCCTGCCGGTGAACCGCAAACGCGTCGAACGGCTCATGCGCGAGGCCGGCATCCAGGGCCTCTACCGGCGGAAACGAGCCCGGACCACCATTCGCGACCCGGCCGCCGAACCCGCCCCGGACCTGGTCAACCGCCACTTCGCCGTCACCGAGCCGGACCGGCTGTGGATCACCGACATCACCGAGCACCCCACTGCCGAAGGGAAACTGTACTGCGCCGCGGTCATGGACGCCCATTCCCGGCTGATCATCGGCTGGTCCATCGCCGGCCACATGCGCACCGAACTCGTCACCGACGCGCTCGGCATGGCCATCATCCGACGCAAACCCGACCACAATGCGACGATCCTGCATTCCGACCACGGCTCCCAATACACCTCCTGGGCATTCGGACAGCGACTCCGCGCCGCCGGACTGCTCGCCTCCATGGGCACCGTCGGCGACTGCTACGACAACGCGATGATGGAATCGTTCTGGGGAACCCTCCAACTCGAACTCCTCGACCAGAAACAATGGGAAACCCGCGACCAGCTTGCCAACGCGATATTCGAATGGATAGAATGCTGGTACAACCCGAAACGGAGACACTCCGCCATCGGGATGCACAGCCCCGTCACCTTTGACGCCTTGCACACCCGGTCAGACCAAGATCACTGACCCCACACCGCAGGTGTCCGCCAAACGGGGGGAAACTCACCTTGACCCTGCCAAACGCTTTTGCCACAGCCCATTTCGAAATTTCGAACGGCTTCATCAACGGCCCTGATCGACTCACGCGGCTCCTCCCGGCTGCTGCCGGTTGACCGCATCAGCGACCCGAATGGTCCGGCCCCTTCGCTCCACACCCATTACAGGCGCTTCACCACTACTACGAGCCGGTCCGCCAGCACGCCCCGCATCGGTACTCAACGCCTTACAGTTCTTGCTGCTTGGCGCACTCCCTCTCGCTGCCGAAGCAGCAGTATCAGGGCATGCCTTCCCACGTTCCGTGCGAACGCCGCAGATCAGGCTCACGTCGCCTCCATGCCGGACACCGCCTGGCCAGAAATCGGGACCCCCGCCAGACTTATCCCGGTGCCAAAAAGACGCCCCGGTTTCGATGTCATCTGTTTCCATTTCGACACGTCGTCAGCGATTCACTCACGTTCGTCTTCCTGATCCCCGCCTGACGCCCTCCAACGGGGCACCTTTTCCTCATCGCTCACCACGACGGTCGTCAGCCAACGCAGCATGAGGTGGTTTGGAGCCTCCCACCCGACGGGCGACTCCGAAGGGCCACAACCCCTTCATCATCCGCACAGCACCACGATCTGCTACCTGACCTACTTCACGCAGCGTCTCGTGTTCGTGGCACACCTTTTACCAGGAACGCGTTGTCCTTCTCCAACTCGCCGACCTGCCGTCGCAGCCGCGCCAGCTCGGCCCGCTCGGCCGGCTCCAGGGGTTTCTCCCCGTGGACCTCGGCGGCGGCGATCCTGCGCCGCTCGTCTTTGACCCAGGTGCTCAACATCCCTGGGTCGATTCCCAGTTCGCGGGCGACGTCGGCGATCGTGCGGTCGGAATCGATCACACGATGCGCAGCCTCGACCTTGTACTCGGCCGTGCAGGACCGGCGTTTGCGAGGAGGCATGATGGACATCCTTCCAGCAGGACGGTCGTCCTGCTAACTCGGTGTCCACTCCCCGGGGGTTCCTCTGTGTTTGTCAAGCGGCTGCGTGAAGTGGTGGTGGTGTTGACGGAGCGTGGCGTTGTTCGTCGCCGATCATGGTGCGCCAGACGTGGTCGGCGAGTCGGCGTTTGAGGCAGCGCATGGCTTCGTTGTGGGTCTTGCCTTCGGCGATCTTGCGGTCGTAGTAGAGGCGTCCCCGGCTGCCGTGCATGCGCACCTGTGTGAGGGCGATGGTGTGCAGGGCGTTGTTCAGTTGGCGATCGCCCTGGCGTGAGAGTCGGTGCCGGGCCTTGTCGGCGCTGGCGATCTCGATGGGTGCGACACCGGTGTAGACCGCGAAAGCTGCGGCTGTCGGGAATCGAGATGCCAGGCTGGTGCGTCCCAGCAGCCGGGCTGCCACGACCGGCCCCACGCCGGCGATGTCGGTCAGGCGGCTATTGGAGTCCTTGATCGCCTCTTCCATGCGTTGTTTGTTCGCTTTCAGCCGGCGATCCAGCGCGCGGATGTCGGTGATCAGCTCCCGGGCGAGGTCCTTGCGGGCTCGTTCAACTGACGATTGCGGTCGGCTTCGGGTCAGAGCGGCGGCGGCCTGGTCGGCGGTGAGGTCGGTGGGCACGCCGCCGGGAAGCAAGTCACGCAGCAGGGCGTGTAACTGGTTGACCGTGCGCGTGCGCTGCTGGGTCAGGTTGAGGCGACGCTCGTCCAACAGCCCCAGCACTGTCGAGGCGCCCTCGGCAGTCACCGGCAGGGCATCGCCTTGCAGGGCGGCCACGCTGGCCGCTGCCGCGGCATCCAGAGCATCGTTTTTGCGGCGCCCGCCTCGGGAAAGCTCCCGGACCCTGGCGGTGGCCGTCGGCGGCACGTCCACCACTGTCTCGCCACGTGCGATCAACCATTGCGCCAGGTGCCGCCCGAGCCCTCGCGCGTTCTCCACCGCCCACCGGCGCTCGGAGAACTGCTTCGCCCACGCCAGCAACCGGCGGTACTCCGGTAACGCCGCGTCGATCCGAACCGTCTCCAGTGGACGGTGGGTCTGCGGATCCAACGCCGACGCCGTGTGGCTGGACTTATGCGGATCAACCCCGATGACGACCATCAACCGCGCTCCTCCATGCGAGATACGGGAAGCCGCGGTCGACATTCCGACTTTCAGCCTGTGACGCTCACACCTCTGTTGAGTCAGACCGCAGCCGGTGCCGAGCCAGGCCACACACCCCCGGCGAGCCAACCCATCCGGGCGGCAGGAACCTCACGAGCGAGCCCAACCCGACACCTCCGGCAGACTACGGCCAGTGATCATCCAACCTGTCCAACCGGTAGCCACATACAAGTCGGAACCTCAGTTGCCCGACCTGCGGAGGACTTCTGTTGCACGCCGATCACCCGCCACGAAGCCCCCACGAATGGGAAACGTGGCGGGCCGTCATCAGGAAGGCGATCTCCAAGCAGTACATCGCCTTCACAGACGATGACTCGCCGGACGATCACAGGCTCCGTCTCCTTCACACCCTTTGTCGGCGACGGATTGGAGCCGTCAGGCCGACAAATCCCGCGCCTTCTCCTGACCCCGAGCCCTTGGGGCTTGCTTGAGCCGTGTGCGGTGAACAGCTGCTTGCACGGTTCTGAGGGGGCGGGGACGCAGTAATGCGTCCCCGCTACCCGACTGATCATCGGCGTGGGCAGCTCCGCGATCGGCACGCTGGTCGACCGGAGCACCAGGTTCACGATGCTGCTTCACCTGCCTCGCATGGACGGTCACGGCGTCGAACCGCGAGTGCACAACGGTCCCGCTCTCGCCGGCCGCGGCGCCGAGGCCGTCCGGGACGCGATCGCCTCGGCCATCGCCACGCTGCCCGAACCGCTGCGGCGGTCGTTGACGTGGGATCGCGGAAAGGAGATGGCCCAGCACGCCCGGCTGCGCATCGATACCGGCATCAAGGTCTACTTCGCCGACCCGCACAGTCCCTGGCAACGCGGCACCAACGAGAACACGAACGGCTTGCTGCGCCAGTACTTTCCCAAGGGCACCGATCTGTCCCGCTGGAGCCGTGACGAACTCGACGCCGTTGCTGCCGCTCTCAATAGCAGGCCCCGCAAGGCACTTGGCTGGAAGACGCCTGCCGAAGCCCTCAACGATCAGCTATTGTCGCTCCAGCAAGCCGGTGTTGCGACGACCGATTGATCTCAAGCTGACTGCCCGCGTCAGAATGATGAACCAGCTTGTCCTCACCTTCCTTCCACTGGTACGATCTGTCCCGCAAGCCAATTTCGATGGCGTCGATGGCGTCGAGGACTAGGTCTGTTTCCTTGGACATGCTGCACGTCCACCCGACGATTTTTCGGGAGAACACGTCAATCCCGAACGCGGTATACACAGTGCCCGCCCAGGTGGACACGTAGGTGAAGTCCGCCACCCACAACCGATTCGGCGCGCCCGCCGTGAACTGGCGTTTCACCAGGTCCAGGGCTCGGACACCGTCCTTGTCGGACACGGTGGTACGGACCGTCTTCCCACGAACAGCGCCGGCCAGGCCCATGTTCCGCATGAGCCGCTCCACCCGGCACCGCCCCACCGCGACGCCTTCACGCCGCAATTCCCGCCAAATCTTCCGGGCGCCGTAAACCTGGTAATTCTCGTCATACACGCGCTGGATTTCCTTCTTCAATTCCTCATCACGCACCTCCCGCGCCGACTTCGGGCGCGTCAAAGCCGCATAGTAAGTGGACGGAGCGATCTTCACACCGAACTCGGTCAGCGTGGTACAGATCGGCTCGACTCCGAACCGGTCCTTGCATTCCGTGATGAACGTTACGAGCGTGACTGTCGAGGGTCGAGCTCCCTGATGCTCCTATGTCAAGCCCCTATGTCAAGCCGCCTGCGGCAGCGGTGCAGATTCGGTTGTGGTCGGCCGCTTGGCCGGCGCGGCACGGTGCTCGTCGGCCAGAAGTGCGCGGAACACAACGTCGGAGAGCCGTCGCCGGAGCAGGCGGATGGCCTCTTTGCGGGTCTTGCCGCGCGCGAGGAGCTTGTCGACGTAGTCCTTGCCCGGTCCGATGCCTCGAACCTGGGTGATGGCGATCATGTGCAGGGCGCAGTTGATGGTGCGGTTGCCGCCGCGATTGAGCCGGACCTTGCCAGAGCTGCTGCCCGACCAGACGGGGATCGGGGCGGTTCCACTGAACCGGGCGTAAGCGTCCTTCGAGCGAAACCGTTGCGCCCCAGCCGTTTCCCCAAGGATAACCGCGGCGCCCAGAACCCCGCAGCCGGGGACTTCCAGCAGCGTGGGCGCCAGGACGCGCACCCGGTCACGCAGTTCACGCTCCAGGGCGTTGATCTGCATCGTGAGCTCCCGGCAGCGAGCCAGCAGTTCGCGGGCGATGCGCGCCACAAGACCGTCGCGGCCGGCCAGGCGGCGGGCCAACTCATCGATGACGCAGTAACGGCGCAGACCACGCGCGGGGACATGCAAGTTCGGGTCGATTTCGTGCAGGTGCCAGCGCAACCGATTGATCAGCTCCGTGCGCTGCTCGACGAGGTTGTGGCGGTAGTCGACCAGCAGCTTCACCTCGCGAGTCGGCCCATCCAGCTGCGCGACGGCCAGGTCTGGCTCGCGCAGAGCCGCGTGCGCCACTGCCAACGCATCGATCGGGTCGGACTTCCCGGGCGCGCGCCCGCTGCGACGGGACGCGGCCATCAGATGGGTGGGCACCCGCGCCACCGCGCACCCGGCGCTCAGCAAGTCACGTTCCAGCCTGCGTGTGACATGCCGGCAATCCTCGACCGCGAAGCGCGCGTTCGGCCACTGGCCGGCCCATTCCACAATCTTCAAGTGGTCCTCGCTGGTGGTGCCGACCGTCCGCTCGGCCAGCTTCCGGCCGATCCCGTCAACGGCTACCAGCGTGTGGCTGCGTTTGTGCGCATCCACACCGATCACGACCATGCTCAACCCGGGTTCCCTTTCCTCGCAGACCGATGACACCATCGGGCGAGGCGGGCACGCGTCAATCGGGCCTGCGGCGCGCTCCTATGAAGCCACATCCTCGCCCAGCGGGTGTCCGGCGGGGCCGCACATCAGGACAAGCCACCAGTCGCCTGGGGCAGCGAAGAAACGAGCGAACCCTGCCGGACACCAAGATCATGACATTGACGCGAAGAAAATCGACGCCGCTTTCAAAATCTCCGTCGCCCGACGCAATTCTCGGTTTTCGCGTTCAAGCTCACGAATCCGCTCCGCCTCCGCGCTCGTCGGCCCCGGTCGCTCCCCGGCACCCGCCTCCGCCTGGCGCACCCACCGGCGCAGCGTCTCCGCCGTCACCCCCACCTTCTCCGCGATCGACCGGATCGCGTCCCACTGCGACGAATACTGCCCCACCTGCTCAAACACCAACGCAACCGAGCGTTCACGCAGCTCACGCGGGTACCTCGACGACCGTCCCATGATCATATTCTCCACTCACACGTGGAGTCTCCATCAAACCCAGTGAGACTTGCGGGGCAGACGTCACCGGCGGGGTCTGACTCGATCAAACCCTGACCTCGAATGGGAGTGTCTTCGCCCCGATCTGTCGGCCTTGCCGGGGCGTCTGCTTGGTACGCGCCGGAGGGCCGGGACGTGACTTGATAGGAGCTTGCGACCGCCCATCACTGGTTTGTCCGCCCAGCCGTCCGGCGCGTGCCGCCTTGCCCGGAACGTCCCGCAGGAAGGCGACAGGCCCCAGGATGGCACAACGCGGTCAGATGAAAAAGCCCAGCAAGCGCAGGATTGCCGGTGGGGTGGACACCCACGGCGACACCCATCACGCGGCGGTGGTGCTGCTCAACGGCGCGCGGGTGGCCGATGCGGAGTTCCCCGCCACCCAGCGGGGATACGACCAGCTGCTGAGCTGGCTGCGCTCACACGGCAGACTGCACGCGGTCGGCGTGGAGGGCACCAGTTCTTACGGGGCGGGCCTGGCGCGCCACCTGGCCAGCACGGACGTGACGGTTGTCGAGGTCAACCGGCCCGACCGCCGCCAGCGCCGCGCGAAGGGCAAGTCCGACCCGCTCGATGCCTACGCCGCCGCCGAGGCCGTGCTCGCCGGCCGGGCCACGGCCATTCCCAAGGCGGGCAGCGGAATCGTGGAGGCAATCCGCACCCTGCACACCACCCGCGCCGGCGCGGTTAAATCCCGTACGGCCGCGATGAACGAGCTACGGTCGCTGCTGGTGACCGCCCCAGCCGACCTGCGCGACCGGCTACGCGGCCTCGGCGCGGTCGGCCTGGTTGAGGCATGCCTGCGCTTGCGCCCGGCAGGCGACCCGGCCAGCCCGCAGGCAGCTGCCCGGGTGGCGCTACGCGCCTTGGCCCGCCGCCACCGCAACCTGACCACCGAGATCGCTGATCTGGATGCCCAGCTGCGGCCGCTGGTTGAACGGGCCTGTCCCCGGCTGATCGCCATCCACGGCGTGGGCTACGAGACCGCCGCCCAGCTCCTGATCACCGCCGGCGACAACCCCGACCGAATCGGATCCGAGGCCGCCTTCGCCGCTCTCTGCGGCACCGCCCCAATCCCCGCTTCCAGCGGCAAGACCCACCGCCACCGCCTGTCCCGCGGCGGCGACCGCCAAGCCAACCGCGCCCTGCACCTGATCGCCTGCACACGCTTGGCCACCTGCCCCAGAACCCGCGCCTACCGCGACCGCCGCGCCCAGCAACAACTATCCACAAAGGACATCCTTCGCTGCCTCAAACGCTACCTCGCCCGCGAGATCTACAAAGTCATCACCACACTGCACGCCCCCGACCACGAACTTCCAGCTACCGCTTGACAAACCATAGGAGCATCAGTGACCAAACGCGTTCAGTCTTCGCGGGAGCGACTGTCTGCGTCGAAGCGGGTCTGGCATTGCCGGTGAGAACCACGGGACCGGTTTTCGATGAGGACGTCTGGGATTTCACCGAGGTCATCGGTCTACGGGTGCAGATGACGCCGGCCCGCCGCCGGTTCGACTTCACCCTCATCGCCGACGCCCGCTGGCGGCTGGTTGCCAAGGAACTGGTCCTGGCCCTGCTTGCGCCTCGACACGAAGCCGTCGCGGTGCTGCCGCGCGCCCTGCGCACACCGCTGCACCCACAGACCTGCCACGGACGACTGGCCGAGCTGACCCGGTGGTTCACCTGGCTCGCCAAGTACGGCATCGTCAGCCTCGACGAGGTCGACGAGGACTGCTGCGCGGCATACCTGGCCCACCGCCGCTACGTTCGTGACGCGGACGGTGTCGTTGTCGGTGATCGCAGTCCCGCCGTCCGCCGAGCCGCTGCGCAGACGGTCGTCGACTTGCTCAACTATCGGGAGCTGTTCACCACTGATCGGGTCCGGGCGGACCTGCGGCCTTGGTCGGGCGCTTCTCCATCGGCCGTCGCCGAGATGCGATCCGGCCGGGACGGCAACACCACCCCGCCACTGGACGATCGAGTGCTGCAACCTCTGCTGGCCGCAGCGCTCTACCTGGTGACCGTGATCGGCCCGCGCACGGCCGAACTCACCGCTCAGATGCGCGAGCAACGCCAGTGGAAGCGTCGCCGAGACCCCGCCCATGACCTCCGCAAACAACCCCCAGAATCTCGAAAGGGATTCGCCCGCGTCCTCAGCGAATACCGGCAGGCCCGTCGACCGTTGCCGTTGCTTCCCGACCATATCGTCGCCGAGCGCGTGGACGCGGGCTGGTCCGTCAACGACCCGCTGACCCCGCTCGCGCTCGACAATTTGGCCAGGCAAGCCGGCTACGTCGTCTTCAACCCGAGCTGGACGCGCACGCTGCGCGATGTGATCGAGTCGACGCTCGACGTCGTCGGGGCAGAGAAACCCTTGGGACGCAACGCCACACACGTTCCTCTCGCCAACAACGACAACGAGACGGTCCCCTGGACTCTTCCCTTGCATGACGCCGAGGCACGCACGTTACTGGGTGCAGTCCGCACCGCGGCAATCATCACGATCACCCTGACCAGCGGGATGCGCTCGAGCGAGCTGATGGAGCTGCGGGCCGGCTGCCGCCAGCCCCCGCAAGAACACGCACCGGGGCTGGTGCGCTACCGGCTGGCCAGCCGCGTCGTCAAGGGCAAGCCGCTGGGCGGCGTCGAGGACGAGTGGGTCGTCGTCGAACCGGCCTACCTGGCCGCCGGCCTGGCCGAGCAACTCCTGGACGATCCCCAGTCCGGCGCCCTGTTGTTCGGACGGTTCGCCTTCGACGTCCGCTATCGATGGTTCCGCAACTGGGTGAATGGTCCCACTGGTCGCCGACTCGGACTGGCTTCCATCCCCGAGGACAACGTCACCATGCGCGCCATGCGCCGAACCCTGGCCCTTGAACTGGCCTACCGCCCCGGAGGGCTGCTGGCCGCGAAGGTCCAGCTGAAGCACATTTCCGTTGTTATCTTGAGCTGCTGAACGTGTGTCTTCCATGTGCGCCACGGGTTCGTGGGGCGGCGTGATCGACCTGGTGGACGTGGTTATCTCCGGCTCGTCTATCACGTTGATCACGTTGGAGGAGTTGTGCACGTTCAGCGCGTGGCGATGCCCGCGTCCCGGGTTCCATCCTGGACCGTCCTGAACGAGGACGGTATCCAGGTCGAGCCGATCGAGCGGTATCTGACCTACCTGACCGACATCGAGCGATCCCCGAACACCGTCAAGGCGTACGCCCATGATTTGAAGGACTACTGGGTCTTTCTGTGGCAGCGCGGGTTGGACTGGCGGGAGACCCGGTTGGAAGACATCGGTGAATACGTCGCGTGGCTGCGGCTGCCGCCGGCCGGCCGCGACGGCCACGTGGCCGTGTTGCCGTCGGTCCAGCCGCACGTGACGGCGTCCACGGTCAACCGGAAGCTCTCGGCGCTGGCGGCGTTCTACACCTACCAAGCGCGCAACGGCGTGGACGTCGGCGAGCTGCTGACCACCTGGCAGCTACCGGGCCGCCGGGGCGGGTGGAAGCCGTTCCTGCACCACATCAGCAAGGGCAAACCCCAGCCTCGGCGGGCGATCTCGCTGCGGGCCGAGAAGAAGCTCCCTCGCGTCCTGACAGTGGCGGAGATGCAGTCCATCATGGACGCCTGCGGTCGACTGCGGGATCGCTTCCTGCTTGCGTTGTTGTGGGACAGCGGCGTTCGCGTCGGCGAAGCGTTGGGGCTTCGGCACGCCGACATCGCCGCGGCTGAACGCGAGGTGACGATCGTGCCGCGGATCAACGACAACGGCGCGCGGTCGAAGTCGCGCGAGCAGCGCACCATCCCGGTGTCGGCGGAACTGATCCGGTTGTGGGGCGACTATCTGCACTGCGCAGTATGGCGATCTGGACTCGGACTACGTGTTCATCAACTTGTGGGCCCAGCCCCTGGGGCACCCATGGTCCTACCCGGCAGTCTATGACCTGGTGCGACGACTACGGCGGCGAACGGGGATCGCGTTCGACCCGCATTGGTGCCGGCATTCGGCGGCGACCAGGATGTTGCGCGACGGAGTCCCGATCGAGGTCGTGTCCAAACTCCTCGGTCATTCCTCTGTGACCACCACGCTTTCCGTCTATGGGCACCTCACGGCCGAGGACGCCCGGCGGGAGTTGGAGAAGGCCGGCTGGTTCACGGGGCGCGAGGTGAGCTGGTGACCACGTCCAAGGTGACGCCCGTCGGCGCGGTGCGTCCAGGCCTGCTGGAGAAGCTGGTCGCCGCGGTCCGACCGGAGTTCAGAGCAGAGATTCTGGCGTTCGGCCCGGACGATCCTGTCTTGGGTGGAAAGCCTTGCCGGGTAACGGGATGCGGGCGCACGGGTCGTATCCGAGGGTTGTGCTTCGGCCATGACAGCCGTTGGCGGCGCGAAGGAAAGCCAGACCTGGGCCACTTCATCGCCACTACCGACCCGAGGATGAAGGGTCACCAGCCCTTGGCGTCGTGCCGGATTCCGGGCTGCCTCAGGGGACGGAAGGAACGGGGGCTGTGCACGCGCCACCACTACGCCTGGCAGCGGTCGGGCCAGTCCGACCTCAACCAGTGGGTGGCCGCGCTGCCGCCGGTAGTGGAGCCCGATCCGCCGGCGACATGCCGGATCGCCTACTGCGACCTATGGGTCCATGCGGACTTGCCGTTCTGCCTGACGCACGGCATCCGCTGGAAAGAACAAGGCCGGCCGGACATCGACGACTACGCCCGCGGCTACGAGAACGACTCCACACCCGGCCACGAGCGCATCGACCTGCGCGAACTGGACGCGCATCTGCGACTGGAGACGCAGTACGCCTTGCAGTGCCGGCACGACGATGCAGCGATCCGGATCGCGCCGAGCGCGGTGCAGGTCGTGGTCAACTTCCTCGCCGCCACCGAGGTTTCCTCGCTGCTGGACCACGACGAACACGCTTGGCTACAGGCGTGGAAGCAACGATTCCCCAAGCGAGCACGGTTCTCCAACGGCGACTCCGGTCGCGCGCTGCTCATCTATGCGCGCCGCAAGGTCGAGGAGTCGCATCTCGGCCGAGGCTGGGACGTCGAGTACCGCCGTGACGTCTGGCGGCTGCGCAACCTAGGGGTCGAGGAGGGGCCCGCGACGGTGCGGTTCGACCAGATCAGCCAGACCTGGCTCAAAGAACTGGCCAAGCGGTGGATCCGGTGGCGGCTGAGCAGCGGCCTCGGCACCGGATCGGCCACCAAGGCCGCGCTCGCGCTCACCAGCTTCAGCCGGTTCCTGACCTCGCCCGCCGTCGGTGTCGACCGGCTCGCCCAGGTCGACCGGCCCCTGCTGGAACGCTACCTGGCCGACCTGCACACCGAGCTGGCCGGCAAGAAGATCCACGGCGAACGCATCAGCCAGCTGCACCTGTTCCTGCAAGCCATCCGCCGGCACGGGTGGGATGAATCGCTGCCCGCGAATGCGACGCTCCACAGCGAGGACTTCCCCAAGAAGGGGCAGTTGCTTCCCCGGGCGCTGGCCGAACACGTCATGACGCAACTGGAAGATCCCCACAACCTCAATCAGTGGAACGACCCCGACCGTCGGCTGATCACCCTCATCCTCATCCGCTGCGGGCTCCGGCTTGGTGACACCCTGCGCCTGGCCGTCGACTGCGTCGTCCACGACGCCGACAACGCCCCCTACCTGCGCTACGTCAACCACAAAATGAAACGCGAGGCCCTCGTGCCCATCGATGAGGAACTCGAAGCCCAGATCATCAAGCAGCGACGAAAAGTCAGCGACTGCTGGCCGAACCGGATCCCAGTGCTCTTTCCCCGCTCCAGAGCCAACCCCGACGGCAGCAAGCGCGCCAGCCACTCCGGCTACCAGCACGCGCTGGCCGAATGGCTGCGCCGCTGCGACATCCGCGACGCCCACGGCAACCCTGTCCATGTCACCCCGCACCAATACCGACACTCACTCGGAACCCGGTTGATCAACCTCGACGTCCCTCAAGAAGTCGTCCGACGCATACTCGATCACGATTCTCATGCCATGACGGCCCACTACGCCCGGCTGGCCGACACCACAATCCGCCGGCACTGGGAAAAGGCTCGCAAGGTCAACGCGACCGGCCAAACCGTCACCCTCGCCCCGGACGGCCCGATGGCCGAGGCGGCCTGGGCCAAGCAACGCATCGGCCGCGCCACCCAGGCCCTGCCCAACGGCTACTGCTCGTTGCCGCTGGTCAAGACCTGCCCGCATGCCAATGCTTGTTTGACATGCCCGATGTTCGTCACGACCGCCGAGTTCCTGCCCCAGCACCGGCACCACCATCAAGAAGTCCTTCAGATCATCTCCGCGGCCGAGGCCCGCGGCCACACCCGGCAGGCGGAGATGAACCGGCAGGTCGCCGACAACTTGGAGAAGATCATCACCACGCTTGAGGTCGACGATCCCGGCCAGCAAGAGGCGGCCGCCGATGCGTCCTGACAACACTAAGCCGATCATCGCCGCCGCCCGGCGGCGCCACGAGTTGACACGGGCCAAAGCGATCCAAGCACTACGCGAACTCGACCATGCCGGCACGCCGGTCACCTTCCACACTGTCGCCACTGCGGCTGCAGTCTCCCGGTCCTGGCTCTACGCCCAGCCCGACATCCGGGCCGAGATCGAGCGCCTCCGCGAGGCCACGGGACGCACGCCCACGCCGCCGATCCCGGCCAGCGAACGCACGACCGAGTCCTCGGCCCTGGCCAGGCTCGATGCTGCACTCAAACGAAACCGTGAACTCGCAGAGGAAAACCAGCGCCTGCGGCGCCAACTGGCCCACGCCCTCGGCCAGCTTCGTCATACACCCGACGCCAGCGACCCGACTGCTCCCGGCAAACGACGTCGCTCTTCGGTAACGATCGGGCCCTGCTGACAGGGATCCCACTACCAGCGGCGGCCGCGTCGGCGACACCGTTCACGACGTGGCCGCCCAGGTCACAGCCGGGATCAAATCGAAAGCTCAAGATAACCGTTGCTACGCCGTAGTCCTTCGCCGTGACCTCCCAGCCCAGGCATTCGATACCCGACCAGAAGTTCCCCACCCGAAATGAGGGGCGGGTGCGCACCGCGAACCAGCCCAGATCCACCGGGTTCGAGCTGGCGGCCCATGAAGAGGCGTAACAACACCGGTTTCTCGCGTATACCTTCCCGTCTCGCTCACCGCGCCCGGCCCATCCGGCAGTGCTGGACCGACGCGACTTCGTCGAGGCTGCTCCCACCCTCCCCGGCGACCCCCGGTTCAGGCTGCCTCCAGCTGCACCAGGCCGCTACGACGACCCAGCGATGGACGGTCTTCCACCTCCATCCGACACATCAGCGCCTCGTGGCGCACCGGACTTTGTGCCAGAGCCGGAATCCGGTCCGGACGAGCCCGTCCGCCTGGGCAAGGCCCGCGTCCAACACGTCTCGTTCGCCGCCTTGGCCAGGACGACCAGCCGTTTGACCAGGCCCCGTGCCTGGGTCAACCAGATCCGGTTGCTGTCCAGCACGACCTGCGAGTCGTCGATCAGTGCCTGGTAGCGGTGGTTGAGATCGCCGTGGTCGTCAACGATCCGGATCGCATGGGCCAAGGCCGCAAGCTTTGCCGTGCGGACGCTTTGCAGGTACGGATCATCCATCGTCACGGCCCGCCGAAGACGGTGCCCGCGCTGGACCAGAACACGAAGACGATTACCAGCAGCAGGAGCGCGACGACCCACCACACCGGCAGGTCGGGATCGATCGCGAAGAACCGCCTCGCCGGCTCGCCGCCTCGCAAGCCGCCTTCGACGACGTCCCTGCACAGCGGCCCGGCGAGGTCCGTCCGGAAGAACCGCCTGGCGAACTCTTCGCCGGTCCGCACGCCGCGCAGGAGGACGTCCGGCGGCCCGTGGGAGACGATCTTGCCGTTCCACAGGACGGCGACCTCGTGTGCCACTTCCCGTGCGAAGTCCAGGTCGTTCGCCGTGATCAGTACCGTGGCCCGCGCCTTCTCGTTGACCGACTTGATCGCCCTGACGATGGCACCCGTGTAGCGGGAATCGAGCGCGGTGTCGACGTCGTCGAGGACGATCAGCGGCATGCCGGACACCAACGCCTGCGCGAGGAGCACCCTGCGCCTCGCGTGCGCGGGGATCTCCTCGGGGAAGGAACGCGCGAAGGCCTCCAGGCCGAATTCCCGCATCAACGGCGCGGTGGTCGCGTGCACCTCATCGTCCGTCGCACCGGCACGACGCAGGACACAAGCGACGTTCTCGTAGACGTTCATCGAGGAGAACAGCCAGCTGTCGAACGGGTGTGAGCCGCCGACCACGGCCGCGATCCCGCCACGAGCACTGACGAGCTCGGCCGAGGTCAGCGACCAGACGTCACGTCCGTCCAGCCGGACGCTGCCGCCCGTCGGCGGCAGCAGGCCCACGAGGTGCCGCAGGAGAGTCGTCTTGCCGCACCCCGACTGTCCGAGGATCACCGTGACCTGCCCGTCCGGCACCGACAGCCGAAGCCGGTGCAGCACCGGTTCGTCGCCGAGAACCGTCGTCACGCCGTCGAATTCGATCTTCAAGGCGCTGGGGGCACTCTCCATGCGCTCACCTCCTCCTCACAGTCGGCTACACCGCGAACTTCACGGCGCGGAAGGTCATTCGAGGGTCTCCACCTTCAACCGGCCGTCCGCGTAGTCCCCGCGCAGCACCTTCTTGTCGAACTTCCCGACGCTGGTGCGCGGGATCTCCTCGACGAAGGTCCACCGCTCGGGCAGCCACCACCGAGGCAGCTTGTCCGACAACCAGGATCGGAGTTCCCCCGGCGAGACGATCGCTCCCTCACGAAGGACGACGGCCGCCAGCGGACGTTCCTGCCAACGCTCGTCCGGTGCTGCGATGACCGCCGCTTCGAACACGTCGGGGTGCCCCGCCAGGGCCGACTCGAGCTCGACCGACGAGATCCACTCGCCGCCGGACTTGATGACGTCCTTCATCCGGTCGGTCAGCGTCAGGAAGCCCTCGGCGCTGATGTGCCCGACGTCGCCCGTGCGCAGCCATCCGTCGTGGAAGCGCGCGTCATCGTCGACCTGGTAGTACGAGCCGGTCACCCACGGTCCCCGCACCTCCAGCTCGCCGACGGCCTGCCCGTCCCGCGGCTGAGGCGTGCCGTCGTCGCCGACGATCCGCATCTCGACACCACAGACCGGGCGTCCCTGCGTCGCCCGCATCCGCCACGCATCGGCTGGGCCGGCGGTGACCGCCGGGCGAGCCACCGACGCCATCGGGGAGGTCTCGGTCATGCCCCACGCCTGCAGGATGGTGACGCCGAGCCGGTTCTCGAACGCCTCCATGAGAGAGCGCGGCACGGCGGACCCGCCGCAGACGACCAGCCTCAACGACGAGAAATCCAGACCGGCGTCCTTCTCCGTGTCCAGGAGCACGTCGTTCCAGATCGTCGGGACCGCGCCGGCCACGGTGGGCCGTTCCGTGTGGACCATCCTGGCCAGCGGGGCCGCCTGCATGAACCGGTCCGGCATCAGCAGTTCCGCACCGGCCATCAAGGCCGCGTACGGCAGGCCCCACGCGTTGGCGTGGAACATCGGCACGATCGGCAAGATCCGGTCTTGCTCGGCGATGCCCAGTCCGTTGCCCGTGCAGGCGGCCATCGAGTGCAGATACAGCGAACGGTGGCTGTACACCACACCCTTCGGGTCGCCCGTCGTGCCGCTGGTGTAGCACATCGCGGCCCCGGCGTCCTCGTCCGCGTCGGTCCACGTGAACTCCGGTGACTCCGCGCCGAGGACGTCTTCGTAGCGGAGCACCGCCTTGCCGCTGCCCTCCAGCGGTGTCAGGTCACCGTCGTCGCCGGTGACCAGCACGACCTCGACCGTATCGACCCCGGGCAGGACGCGGGCCAGCAGCGGCACGAGCGAAGAGTCGACGATGACGACCTTGTCCTCGGCGTGCCCGGCGATGAAGCGGATCTGCTCGGCGGACAACCGGATGTTGAGCGTGTGCAGCACCGCACCCATCGCAGGCACCGCGGCGTACGCCTCCAGGTGCTCCTGGTTGTTCCACTGGAACGTGGCCACCCGGTCGTCGCCGGCGATCCCGAGGCGGCGCAACGCGTTGGCGAACTGACCGCACCGCCGACCCACCTGCTCGTAGGTCGACCGGCGGAACCCGTCGCCCGTCGCGGTGGTCACCTGCCGGTCACCGTGGACCTCCACGCCGTGCCGCAGGATCGACGCGACCGTGAGCGGTGTGCCCTGCATGGTGCTGCGCATCACTTGACCTCCGTCACGCCGACGACGTAGTCACCGGAACCCTGTCCGCCGCTCACGCCTTCAGCAGGTCGTCACGGCCGTCACGCTCGAGCAACGACTCGTAGGCGGGGAACAGGGACTTCGCCGCCGGCACCAGCTTCAGGATCTTCGAGACCGGTCCCTTCGCCCGGACCTGCCCCTTGGCCATCGCGACGGACAGGTTCACCTTGCCCAGCCAGAACCGGTTGCCGGTGTCGGCCGTCATGAACAGCTCGACCTGCGGCGTCAGGTCGCTCGCACCCCGGTGCACCTCACCGGAGGGGAAGTCGACCGTCAGGACCGAGTCGGGGTCGGTGTAAGTGATCTGGAGGACGACGCCGGAGCCCTTCAGCTTCGGGCCCACCTCCGGGTCGGCCAGACCGTTCTCGAAGACACCACCGATGTACTTGTAAACCTCGGAGTCATCCTTGAACGCACCCATTTTGCACTCCTCACTGAGTTTCTTGCGGAAAAATGTGGAATATGGACGGACGGCGGGTTTCAGTCCATCCCGATCCAGACCGACTTCGTCTGTGTGTACCCCAGCAGTGACTCCTCGCCGAGGTCACGGCCGTAACCCGAGGACTTGTAGCCACCGAAGGGAGCCGCCGGGTCGATCATGTTGTACATGTTCACCCAGACCGTGCCCGCCTCCAGATCACGCGCAACGCGGTGAGCTCGCTTCAGGTCGTTGGTCCACACGCCCGCGGCGAGTCCGTAGACGCTGGAATTGGCGCGGCGCACCGCCTCGTCCTCGTCGTCGAACTTCAGGACCGAGAGCACCGGGCCGAAGATCTCGTCGGCGCCGATGGACATCTCGTCCCGCACGTCGGTGAAGATCGTCGGCTCGAGGAAGTGCCCACCGGCCAGCGCGCCTCCGGGCCGTTCGCCGCCGCACACCAGCGTCGCGCCGTCGCGAACACCCGCCTTGACAAAGCCTTCCACCCGGTCCAGCTGCCGCGCCGAGATCAGCGGACCCATCTGGGTGTCCTCATTCAGGCCGTGGCCCAGCTGGATTCCCCGGGCCTCCGCGGCGAGAGCGGCCACGACCTCGTCGTGGATGTCGCGGTGCACGAACAACCTCGAGCCCGCACAGCACACCTGACCCTGGTTCAGGAAGATGGCGTTGAGGGCACCCTGCACCGCCGCCTCGATGTTGGCGTCCGGGAAGACGAGGTTCGCCGACTTCCCGCCCAGCTCGAGCGTGAGCTTCTTCAAGCTCCCGGCGCTGGCGGTCACGATCCGCCGCCCGGTTTCGGTCGACCCGGTGAACGAGATCTTCGCGACGCCCGGGTGGTCGATGAGGGCCTGGCCGGCTTCCGGTCCCAGACCCGTCACCAAGTTCAGCACGCCCGGGGGCAGCCCCGCTTCGAGTGCGACCTCGATCAGCCGCAGTGCGCTCAACGACGTGAACTCGGAAGGCTTGAGCACCGCGGTGTTCCCCGCGGCGAGCGCCGGTGCCACCTTCCACGACGCGATCATCAACGGGAAGTTCCACGGCACGATCGCGCCGACCACGCCGAGCGGCTCGCGCTGGGTGTAGACTAGGGCTTCGCCCACCGCGGGCGACACCGGCAGGGTCTGGCCGCCGAGCTTCGTGGTCCACCCGCCGAAGTACCGCCAGATCTGCGCGGAGAGGCTGACGTCGAGGTAGGTCGACTCGGTGAGTGGCTTCCCGTTGTCCAGCGTCTCGAGGGTGGCCAGTTCCTCGGCGTACTCGTCGATCACGTCGGCAACGTCCAGCAGCACGCGGCCGCGCGCGGCCGGGCTGAGGCGCCGCCAACCGGCGAAGGCCTTGTGCGCGGTCTCGACGGCGCGGTCCACGTCCGCTTTGCCGCCTGCCGCGATGTTCGCCAGCAGCGCGCCCGTAGCAGGGTCCGTGGTCGGGATCTCGCCCCCTGCGGCAGCCGTCGTCTCCTCGGCACCGATGACGATGCTCGCGGCCGCGTTCTCCAGGAAGGGACGCACCGCCGGCGGAATCTCGACTGACCCCATCGTCATCAGCGAACGCCTTTCTGACTGGGTTCTTCACCAAGCAACTTTGTCTCCACTTCGGGTCTCAATCCACCGCGACCGGGTCGACCAGCTCTGCCAGCCGCCGGACGGCGCGGTGCTGCAGTGCGCGCACGGCGCTGTTCTTCCGCTGCATGACCTGCGCGGTTTCCGACACGGACAGACCGTCGAAGAACCGCAGCCGCAGGCAGATCCGCTGGTCCTCACTCAACTCGAACATCTGCCGGGCGATTTCCTCCCGGCAGGGCTGCGAGAAGACGCTGAACTCCGGAATCACGACGGCCTGCTCCTGCTCGGAAAACTCCGAGACCATCACCTCGTGCCGGAAGCGTCCCGACTTCACGTGGTCCAGGATGATGTTCCTGGCGATCGTCAGCAGCCAAGCCCGGACGCTGGATCCGAAGTACCGCACCGTGCCGATGCTGCGGAGCGCACGGAGGAACGTTTCGCTGGTGACGTCTTCGGCAGCGTGTTCGTCGCGCAGCCGTCCTCGTGCGAAGCGGTACACGTCCACCGAGAACCGACTGTACAGCAGGCCGAACGCCCGGTGGTCACCCTCTTGCGAGGCACGGACCAAAGACCATGGATCCGTTTCGGAGGGCGCGAAGCAGGCCTGGCCGTGCCCTCTGTCCTCGTCCCCACGTTCGCAGTCAATCGTCGCCATTGACGTCATCCGGAACTCCTTTGTGGCCCACTCGCGGCCGAGACCGGTCCGAAGCGCGCAGTGTCGCGGCTAGTGCTTTTCGAAGTTCTTCACGTACTCCGTGTCCTCGATCGGGGGGTCGACCTTGGTGGACCCGCCCGGGCTGCCGAGTACGTCGAACGCCGACTTCGCCGATTCCTGGAACGGCCGCCAGCGGTCGTCGACGTGCTGGGCCGGCCTGATGGCCTCGACCGGGCAGACCGGTTCGCACGCCGCGCAGTCGATGCACTCGGAGGGGTGAATGTAGAGCATGCGCTCGCCCTCGTAGATGCAGTCGACCGGGCATTCCTCGATGCAGGTCATGTCTTTCACGTCCACGCACGGTTCTCCGATGACGAAAGCCATCAGTTCCACCTCCTCAGGGTCGTTCGATGAATGTCGGTGTGCTTCAGGCGCCGACTTGGGCGGGAAGGGTCAAGTCACTCGAGTGCCCCGGCGCGAGCCCGGCCTGCGGGTCGAGCGCCACGGCCGCGTTGTTGACCGCGGTCGCCACTTCGCCGAAACCGACGGCGATGAGTTTGACCTTGCCGTCGAAGGTTGCGGCGTCGCCGGCCGCGAAGACCTCGGGCAGGTTGGTCCGCATCCTGCTGTCGACCCGGATCGCGCGGCCCTCGAGTTCGAGCCCCCAATCCTTGATCGGACCGAGGTCCATCAGGAACCCGAGCGCGGCGACGACGACCTGCGCCTTGGTCTCGCGGACCTCGGCCTCGCCGGCCACCTTGATGGCGACGCTCTCCACCCGGTCCTGCCCACGCAGTTCGGTCACGTTCGCGTCGACCAGCACGGTGCAGGCGGACCGGTGAAGCAATTGGACCGAGTGCTCGTGCGCGCGGAACTGCCGTCGGCGGTGCACGAGTGTGGTCGACCGCGCACGCGGCAACGCCGCCAGCGCCCAGTCGACCGCGGAATCCCCGCCGCCGACCACCACGACGTCCTTGTCATCGAGCACCTCCAGCCGCGGGACGAAGTAGCACAGGCCGCGGCCGAGAAAATCCTCGCCTGCCGGGATGGGGCGCGGGGTGACCGCCCCGACGCCGGAGGTGATCACGACCGCGCGGGCGTCGACCACCACGCCGGCCGACGTCGTGGCCCGCCACCCGCCGTCACGGCGCTCCAACCGCTGTACCTGCTGCGAAAGCAGGTACAGCGGGGAGAACGGCGCGGCCTGCCGGACGAGGTTGCCGATGAGCTCCTGCCCCGGCACGCCCGGCAGGCCGGCGATGTCGTAGATCTTCTTCTCGGGGTAGATCGCCTGGACCTGGCCGCCGACCTCGGGAAGGGCGTCGACCACCGCCATGCTCAGGCCGCGGAATCCTGCGTAGTACGCGCCGAAGAGACCCACCGGCCCGGCGCCGATGAAGAGCAGGTCGACGTTCGTGTTCGCTTCTTGCGCAGAGGTGTCCCGCAGCATGTCGGTGATTTCCTTGGGTTCGAGGTCGGCGTCGACCTGGTTACCGGTGAGAACTCGACGGGTCAGGAGCCGACGGCCGTCAGCGCCTGCTCGACCGCCGCTTCGTCTTCCGCGGCGAACTTGTCCTCGAGCTGCATCGGGGAGTAGTCCTCGTCGATTTCCTCGACCGCGCAGCCCCGTGCGCTCTCGATCGACTCGAGCCTGCGGTTGACCTTGTCCAACCCGTAATCGGTCATCTCGTCGAGGCTGATGCCGAACGGGGTGTTGTCCCCGAAATTGTCGAACAGCCGCACGATCAGCTGCAGCGCCGGCTGGAGCAGCTCCTGCATCCGCTCGTCGACGACGTCCCAGTTGCGGTCGTCGGCGGCGACGTGGCGCCGGCAGGTGAAGGTGCCCCACGCCATGTGACGCCGCTCG
Organism: Amycolatopsis sp. La24; assembly: GCF_029087445.1. Classification (NCBI taxonomy): domain Bacteria; kingdom Bacillati; phylum Actinomycetota; class Actinomycetes; order Pseudonocardiales; family Pseudonocardiaceae; genus Amycolatopsis; species Amycolatopsis sp. La24. The sequence goes on along the minus strand of NZ_JARACH010000002.1, from coordinate 345,885 downwards.
TCGTCGCCGATGTACTTCACGACCTGCTGCATGCCCGGCAGGATGTTGCGGCTCTTGCACACCTTGGCCCACGCGTAGTAACCGGTGAGGGCGAGACAACCTTCGACCACGTGGTTGTAGGTCACGGACGCGCGGATCTGGGCGGCCGGAGACGGATCCGTCGTCAGCGCGTACAGCGATTTCGGCAGCTCTTCGGTGAAGATCTTCGTGTACGCCTCGCTGTACTCGACGAACTCGTGGAGGTCGGTGCCGAGACCGACCGCGTCGAACCACAGGCGGAACGCCTGCATGTGCTTGGCCTCTTCGAAAGTGAACTGCGTCAGGTAAGCCTCGTCGGCCAGCCGGCCTTCGACGGCCATCGCCGTCATGAAGGGCTGCAGGTCCTGGGTCACGGACTCCTCACCGGCCATGAACTGGGCGGCCAGGATCGACGTGAGCCGCTTCTCGTCGGGGCTCATCGCCGCGAAGTCCTTGGCGTCCTGGGAGAAGTCGATGTCCTCGGGGTTCCAGAACTTCTTGTTCCCCTTGCGGAACAAGCGCATCGGGAACGACTCCATGCGGAGACCACCCTCGCTCAGACTGCCGAAGCCCGTGCGCTTGCCGTGTTCGATGTTGCGTTCGATAGCCATGAAACTGTCCTCACATCACGAATTTGAGCCGTTGCGGGCGACCGAGGTGGGCTAGTACCGGATGAGGCCGCGGATGTTCTTGCCGTTGCGCATGTCCTCGTAGCCCTGGTTGACGTCCTCCAGGGAGTACTCGGTGGTGATGAGCTCATCGAGCTTCAGCAGCCCGGCGTTGTAGAGCTCGAGCAGCCGCGGCACGTCGTGCTGGCCGTTGGACGAACCGAACAGGGAACCGCGGAGCTGCTTTTCGTACAGCGTCAGCTCGATGAGACTCGTCGTGATCGACGTTTCCTCGGGATGGCCGATGGCCGTGACGACGACCCGGCCGCGCTTCCCGACGAGCGAAAGGGCGGGCGTGATGTGTGCACCCTCGGCGACGTCCGTGGTGATCACGCACACGTCGGCCAGCTGGCCGCGGGTGAGCTCGCTGACGGTGTTCCACGCCTCGTCCATCGACGCGGCCGTGTGGGTGGCCCCGAACTCGAGAGCCTTGGTGCGCTTGAACTCGACGGGGTCGATCGCGACGATGAGCCGGGCGCCGGCGATCCGGGCACCCTGGATCGCGTTGACGCCGATCCCGCCGACGCCGACGACGACCACAGCGTCACCGGCCCGCACTTCGCCGGATCGGACCGCGCTGCCGAAGCCGGTCGTCACGCCGCAACCGACGAGCGCGGCCTTGTCCAGCGGAATGCCGTCGTCGATCTTCACGACCGACGCCGCCGGCACGACGGTGTATTCGGAGAAAGTGCCGAGCAGGCACATCTGGCCGACGTCTTCGCCGCGGGCGTGGAAGCGGTAGGTGTTGTCCAGCTGCGGGCCGAGCATCACGGCGGCGCCGGCGTCACAGAGGTTGCCCAGACCCCGCGCGCAATACGAGCACCGGCCGCAGGCAGGCAGGAAGGTCATGACCACGTGGTCGCCCTCGGCGATGTCCATGACGCCAGGGCCGGCGGCCTCGACCACACCGGCGCCTTCGTGGCCGCCGACCAGGGGGTAGGGGAAGGGCAGGTCTCCGGTGACGAGATGCTCGTCGGAGTGGCACAGCCCGCTGGCGGTCAGCTTGACCAAGACCTCGCCGGCCTTCGGTGGATCCAGGTCTATTTCCTCGACCTGCCACTTTTCGTGCTGTCCCCAAAGGACCGCAGCCTTCGTCTTCATTGACGTCAACTCCTCGTAGGTGAAGGACTCGGGTAATCATCACAAGATTCGGCGCGATGCACACCGATCGCGCGAGCCATCGGTGGCCCGCGCGTGCCAACCCCGCCGACCCGCGCGGGCCACGCACACGGAAACGGACGCGAAAAGACGTCAGAAAATGAAAAGTAGCCGGCCCGAACGGCGAGACCCGCTCAGCCGACCGGCATGTCGAGGCAGACGACCAAGCCGCCACCCGAACGCGGGCGGAACCGGATCCGGCCGTCGAGCGACTGGACGATCTGTTCGGCGATCCACAGTCCGAGCCCCGCGGTGCCACGGTGTTCCCCGGAAACGAACCGCTCGGTGACGATGGGCGCGAGTTCGGCCGGGAAACCCGGCCCCCGGTCGAGGATCATGACCTGGAGCCGTTCTGGTCCCAGCCGCGCGACGACCTCGACGGGCGCGCCCCGGCTGTGCCGTCCGGCGTTTTCCACGAGGTTGGTGATGACGCGTCGCAGCAGTTGTGCGTCCAGGCGGGACTGTGCGCCCGGCGGCGTGACGGTGATCCGCAGCTCGGAGCCCGCCAGGCCGGCGGCGTCTCCGGCCGCGGACAAGAACTCCTTGATGTCGACGACCCGGCGACGCCCGGTGCTGAAGGTGGGCCGCCGGCTCGCGGCGACGTCGCCGAGCGCGTCCATCATCGACGAAAGGTGGCCCGCGTGGGCCGCCAGCAGCCGCAGGCTGGCCCGGCTGTCGTCGCCTTCGGCCGCCGCCGTGCCGGTTCGCTCGACCAGGTTGTCGGTCAGCGCCTTGAGCGAGGCGATGGGAGTGCGGAACTCGTGCAGAATGACGTGCAAGCCGGTTTCCTGGGCCTCGTAGGACTTCATGAGGCGGGCACGCAGGTCCCGTTCCTCTTCCGCCGCCGCCCGTTCCGCGATCGCCTGTGCCCGGGCGGCGCTGTGTGCTTGTATCGCCCGTTCGGTCAACAGCGCGAAGCCGCCCGTCAGTGCTGCGGTGAACACCAGGTAGACCGGCCACCACAACCCGGACTGCATGCGGGTGGCCGACGAGGTCTGATCGGCGTCCACCAGCACCGCGATCAGGAAGTAGGCGCCACCGAGGGCTATCGACATGGCCACAGTGGCCACGAAGGACAGTCGCATCGCCGCGGCCGCGATGACCAGGAACAGCAGCGACACCGCGACGCTGCTCGCACCGCCGGTGAACGCGATGATGGCCAGCGACAGGACCGAGTCCAGACCGGACACCACCGAAGCGGACCGGATGCTGCGTAACTCGATCGTAGGATCCCAGAAGACGATGAGCGCGTAGATGCCGCCGATAGCCAGCCACATCAACCCGATCGCGAGGTGGTGCCGCACGGAGTTCGGCCCGAGCGCGAGGAGCAGCCCGACGGACACCACGACGCCGACCCGGACGCTGGCGGGCACCCGTTCCACGATCCGGATGTCGGTCTCCCGGAACGTATCCGTCTGGAGGATCGTGCTTGACCGCACGGAACGCCACCACGGTACGGTCGACATCGGTGCCTCCACGACGCTGCCGCCAGCGCCTCTGCCGGTGGGCTCGTATAGTGATTTTGTCATCTTCCGACGAGGAGAGCCATGCAAGACCACAAGCTCGTCCTGGTGCTCGTCGATGACCACGACCTGTTCACCCAGGGGCTGGCTCTGCTGCTCAAGGCGAAAGCCGGCGACCGGTTCGAGATCGGTGGTACGACGAACCGCGCGGAGGAGGCGGCCTCGCTCGTCGGCTCGTGCGAGGCCGACATCGCGATAGTCGATCTCGCCATGCCGCCCGTCAACGGGATTCTGGCGATCCGCCATATCAAATCCCGCCATCCCGATACAAAAGTCATTGCGCTGTCAGGCACGTCGGACCTGAAGCTCGCCGAAGAAGCTCTCCGGGCCGGCGCCGACGGATTCCTGCCGAAGTCGGCTGATCCGGATGTGCTGGTCGCTCCCCTGCTGTCCGTGGCCGCGGGCTTCCGAGTGGTCGAGGACACCTTGTTCACCGCGTTGCTCGACGCGGTGCGGCACCCGCCGGAGGAGATCTTCGGTCAGCTGGCGGTGGAAGAGATTCGCCTGTGGGTACTGCTGTCCCGCGGCTTGGAGACCACAGAAATCGCCGAACGCATGCTGGTTTCCGAGCGGACCGCGAAGCGCCTGGTCGCCTCGCTCCTGAACAAGCTGGGGGCGCCGAACCGGATCGTCGCCGCCGGCATGGCCGGTCATTACGGCTTGTTTGGTAAGCAGGCGCCGAGCCCGGGCCGACCAGGCTCGGCACCCGCCGGCTAGAAGAGCGCGGCAACCGACACGACGACGAAGACAGCCGCGACAACGTAGGCGCTGACGGCGCCTCGGCGGACGACTTTCGCGCGCCGCTCGCGCTCGGCCATCGGCAAGTTCGCCGGAACGAGATCCTGTGAGCGCCAGCTACCCCACCGTCCCAAAAGGACAAGCAGAACCGCCAAGACGAGGAACGGAGCGGCCGTGCTCATCGCGAAGGAGCCGGCTGTCCTGGTGAAGGCGGGCCCGGGTTCGCCGCGCCCTGCTGACCGGCAACCGGGCTCTCGCCCGGCTTCACGTCCGGCGCGGCGTCGGGATTGTCCGGCCGGTACTCGTCCGCGTACTCCACGCCGGCGCTCTTGATCTGGTCTCCCAGCCAGGAACGCCACACGGCGAGCATCTTTTCCATCTTCAGCTGCTGTTTGAGGCTGTCGTGCACCTTTTCGAAGGTGGCCGGCACCGGAGCCGTCACTTCATTGACCCGGCCGACGTTCCAGCCGAACTGGTTCTGCACCGGACCGAAGACTGTCCCCGCCGCTGCACCGAAAGCCGCTTTTCCATAGTCGTCCTGCAGCTGGCTACGGGAAAGCGTGCCGAGGTCGCCGCCCTTGTCGCGCGTCGCGGTGTCGATGCTGCGCTGCTGGGCCACGGTTTCGAATTTGGCTCCGTGCGACAGGTCGGCGATGACCTGGTCTGCCTCTTCCCTCGTCCGGACCACGATGTTGCCGATCTCGCGCCGCTCCGGGGTGCCCAGCTGGTCCCTTCGCCTCGCGAAGGCGTCCTTCACTTCCTGCTCGCTGACGTCGCCGGATCCCTTGGTCACCGCGTCGAACAGCTGAGAGAGAGCCAGCTGCTGTTTGATTTCCTCGATCACGGCCGGTTCGGACGTGCCGACGTTGCCCAGTTGCTGAACGAACTTGTCGTGCGCTTCCGTCCCCTCGCCGAGCTGCTGCGAGATCAGCCTGGTCAAGGCGTCCTGCGCCACCTTGTTACCGATCACGATCCCGCGGTCCTGCGCGGCTTTCTGCAGGATCAGGCTCACCGCGTACGCCTTGGCGGAATCCTTGCGGAACTTGCCGAGGGTCGCTTCGTCCTGCGGCGGCTGGACCCCGTACATGGCCCGCCAGGTCTCGAGGACGCCGCTGAGCTGGTCGGCGGTGACGGTTCGGCCCGCGACGCGGAAGGCCGCGTCGTCCGGCAGCCGCTGGGAGTCGTACCAGACGTAGCCGCCTACCCCGCCGCCGGCCAGAAGCAGCAGGACCACGAGCAGGATCACGCGCACCTTGCGGGTTTTCGGCAGTTTGGCCCGGATGACGTCCTTCAGACCGATCTTCGGGCTCTCCGGCCCGGCTTCGGCGTCCTCGCCGGACTCGTCCTCGCCGTCGTCCGATTCGGACAAGTCGTCCGGGCTGTCGCTCTCGGCCGGTTCTTCCGCCTCGTCGTGGCCGTCCTGGAGGTCGACGACGTCGGCTTCCTCGTCTTCGATCGTGCTGGGGCTCGAGGTCTTCACGGTAGCCTCCTCGTCGTCAGTCTTCTTCTCGCGTTCGACTCGCAGGCTCATCGACCCACCTCCGCCACGACTCGTTCGACAGGTTCGGGAACGGGTGCCGCCACCCGGGTAACGCGATCACGCGGTGGCCAGAGCCACACCACGCAGCCCGCGGACAGCAAGGCCAGCACGACCGAGCCGGCCAGCAGGACGCCGAACTCGCGTACGGCGGCCAGCTTGGACAGCACCAGGACCGCGTACCCCACGGTGGAGGTGGACGCGGCGAGCAGGATCGACAGCCGCAGTCCCCGGCTGCGACGGCGGGCGGCTTCCGACAGCAGGACCGTGAACTCACACCCGACCGCCGCGGTCAGCGATCCCAGGCCGGCGGTGACGGGGCTCAGCGGCACCCCGGCCAGCCACAGGAAGCACAGCCCCGCACCGGTGGCGGTGGCCGCCGCCGCGACCGCGCGCGCCGCGTCGGCCCGGCGCCGCAGCGCGATCAGCAGGACCGCGCCTGCGGCCAGGATCCCGGCCAGGTTGGTGAGCAGGCGGTCGGCGGACACGAGCTCGTTCCCGCGGACCGCGACCATCGGCAAGCCGGTCAGGTCCACGTGATACCCCTGCGGTGGCGGCGGCAAGTGCCGCAGCACGTCGTCGCGGAGGGTCTGCAACTTGCTCAGGTCTTCCATCCGCACGCCGAAGCTCAGCAGCGCGGACGTCCGGTCGTTGCGAAGAACCGCACCGGTGAGGTACGGCGGCAGCAACCGGACACCGGCCGCGATCTGGCTCGCCGTGGGCGAGCTGCCCAGGAACTGCAGCAGAGTCGGCGGCGACACCACCGGGCGCATCTGGTCGCCGTGTCGCGATACGATGCCTTCTTGCGCCTCCCTGGTCCATTTCATGGCCTCGGGCGACAGCACGTCAGGACCGTTGAGGACGACGGCGACCTCGCCCGAGGAGCCGATGACGGATTCGACGTGCTGGGCGTCGGTGAGCGCGTCCAGTCCGGTGGCGAAGCTCTGGAAGTTGCTTTCCAGCTCGATCCGGGGAAGCGCCATCCAGCCGGTCAGTGCCACCGCGGCCACGACGACGCCGGCGGCGACCCGAGCCCATCGAGGCGACGTCACCGCGCGCGGTGAGGAGACCATTTCATCGAGTGGCCGGTCCGGTTCGGCGGTGAACGAGAGACCGCGGACGAGGAGCATGCCGACCAGCGCCGCGATGAGCCCGCCCATCGAAAGCGCGAGACCGAGCTCACGGACGAACGGCAACGGCGACAGCAGCAGCATCGCGAACGCCGCCGCGGTGGCGGTGGCGACCACGAGCACCACCCGGCGTCTGGCCTGCTGGGCGAAGTAGGTCGGGTAGTAGCTCCCGACGCCGAGCAGGACGGGGAGGAAGGCGACGACGCCGAGCGACAGCGGCCGCCCGAGCCACCCGAAAACGGCGAGCGTCAGCCCGATCGCGACGACGGTCGTCATGACCGGCACCAGCCTGCGGCGCACCTTCCGGGTCCAGGGAATCAGCAGGAAGCACGCGCCCACCGCGAGCAGGGCGGTCCCCCCGATCCACGGGATCTCGCGCTGCACCTGGTCGCCCAGGGAAACGGCGATGACCGGGACACCGGACACCGTGATCCGCTGCGCGTCCGGCTTGGCCGTCGCGACGGCGTCACGAACCGCCCGAACCAGCCGTTCCGTGCCCTGCTGGTCCAGGCCCTCACGCGGACGGACGAGGATTGCCGCCGACCGGTCGGAGGGCACGACGAACCGCCACTGCGGGCGGGGCTCGCCGGCACCGGTGTACACGACCGTGTCCACGAAGGACGGATTGTGCAGGGTCGGGAGGCCGGCCGGCATGCCTTGGACCAGCAGCGGCCCGTACCGGGCGTCGAACGCGGCGACCGCGGCGTCGCCGGCCTTCTCCGCGTCCTTGCCGGTCTTGCCCTGCTGGGCTTGGGACCGGACGGCGTCGCGGCGTCCGGACAGCTCCGCGAGCAGGTCCTGTGTCCGGCCGGCGATCTGGTTCAGGGTCGTCCCGGGGCCGTAGACGGCCGCGACGTCCGGCAGCCGTGACAGCCGGCCTTCGAGGTTGAGCAGCGCCGGCAGGTGCTGCTGGTCGAGCTGCGCCCGCGGCTGCCCGGACTCCAGCAGGACGACGATCGGGTCCCCACCGAAGGAGCCCGACTCCGCCTCGAACTGGCGCACCACCGGGTCGTCGCTGGGCAGGAACGAGTCCACGCTCGTCTCGACCCGCACCTTCGCGAGCCCGCCGAGTACGAAGCCCGCCGTCGCGAGCACGCCCAGTGCTACGAAGAGACCGCGCTTGGTCGGCCGTCGCCAGAGGGCGCGCACCCTTCGCGCCCCTCCGCGGAGGAGTGAGCTCGGGGACAGCTTGCGCAACGACGGCCGACGCACCATCACTTCGTTCCCTTCTCCACTCGCGGGTACGAGCCGCCCTGGTACGGCCCCGGGTTCGAGGACTGGCCGGGTGCTGGGTACGGGTTGCTCTTGTCGAGGGGCGGGATGTTGTTGAGGTTGAGCGGGTTCCCGCGCAGGCTCTGCTCGTTGAGGATGATGAAGGTGCGCAATGCCGTGCCGTTGTCGTCGCCCCTCGACAGGGCCTGGCCCATGTTGGTGAACATCGCCGCGACGTCGTGCCCGTACGGCTGCAGGTAGGACAGCATCGGGTTGACGTCGCCGAGCGCGACGTTCAGCGTCGGCAGCAGCTGGTGGGCGTCGGCGGCCACGACCGGCACCCGCGCCAGCGTGTCCGGGGCGTGGTCGAGCACGCCGTTGAGCGAGGGCAGCAGGCCGCGCAGGTCGCCGGCGGTCTGCGGCAGCTGCTCCAGCGCCTTGCTCAGGTCCGGGGCGGCGGTGTTCAGGTTCTTCGCCACCGGCGCGAGCGAACCCGACAGCTCGTTCAGGCCGTCGCTCGCGCTCTTGGCCTTGTCCATGACGCCCGGCAGCTCCCGCATGACGGCCTGAAGGTCTTGCCCGCCGTCCGCGGTGGTCTTCGTCAGGGTGTCGGCGTCACGCACCAGCTGCGCGATCTGCCCCTGCCGGGTGTCGAGTGCGGCGAGAAGGTTGGCCGCGTTCCCGCTGAGCTTCTGCAGGTCCTCGCTCTGCGCGGACAGCGCGGACAGCGCGCCGTGTCCCTCACGGCCGAGGTCACCGAGACCGCTCAAGGCGCGGGAGATGCTGTCCTGGCTGTCCTTGGTGGATGCCCCGAGCGAGCGGATGGTGCTCGCCAGCGCCTGCCTGGTCGAAGGATCGATGCTGGCCAGCACGTCGTTCAGGCCGACTGCGGGCTTGCCCGCGTTCGCCGGCAGGACCGTTCCGCTGTCCAGCACCGGACCGTCGCCGTCGGTCAGTTGGAGGAAGGTCTCCTCCACGAGCGTCTTGTTCCGGACCTGGACGGTTACGCCCGCGTGCAGCGGGTACTGCTGATCGAGTTCCATGGTCACGTGCGCGCGGTCGCCCTCGTTCTTGATCTCGGCCACCTTCCCGACGGCGACGCCGCTGATCATCACGTCGGAGTCGGGCACGAGGTTCGCCACGCTCGGGAAGGTCGCCGTGACCGTGTAGCGGGAGCTGCTGAAGGGGAGTTTGCCGCCGGAGTTCACCCAGAGGTAGCCGAAGAACACGGCGCAGCCGGTGGCGAACACGACGAGCACGATCAGCCGGATCACCGGCATCGCGGAATGAGAGATCCTCATGGCAGCCACCTAGTGGGGGGTCTGGCCGGACGTGGCGCCACCGGGGGTCCCCAGGCTGCTCGGCGTGAGCTCGAGCAGGCCGCGCAGGATCCCTCCGTTGGCGTCGTGCAGGCTGGTCAGGGAATTCGTCTGGTAGACGAAGGCCGAGAGGTCGTTCAGGTACGGCAGGACGGCCGCCGTGATCGGGTTGAGCCGGCCGGTGACCTCGTGCAGGTCCGGCAGCGTCCCGTTGAGGTCGCCGACCAGCGGGCGCAGGTCGTCGACGACGGGCTTGGCCTTCGTCACGACCGGGGTCGCCTGGTCCACTGTGTTGCCGGCCTGGTCCACGGCTTTCGTCAGCTTCGACAGGGAATCGGGCAGCTCACCCGAGGCCTTGCGCAGGTTTTCCAGTGTCGGATCGAGCTGGTCGCTCAGCCCGACCACGCTGCTCGTCGCCTCGTCGAGCTGATGGGTGAGGTCGGGCAGCTGCGCCAGCGACGCGTTCAGCGGACCACTCTGCGCACCAGCGGCTCCGAGCGTCTCCTGCAGGCTCTGGGCCAGCGACGACAGCCGCGCGTCGTTTCCGCCGACGGACTTGGAGATCTGGGCGAGAGCGGTCACCAGCTTCGCCAGCGTGTCCTTGCGGGTCTGCAGCGCCGTCACGACTGGCTTGAGGCTGGTCGCGACCTGGTCGGTCGCCGACAGGCCACTCGCCAGCGACTGCGGGGCGTGAGCCAGGGCCGCGTCGGACTCGTTGACCAAGGACGTCAGTGCGTTCAGCGTGTTGTCGTCCAGGTGCCCGAGCACCTCGTCGACCTGGATCGGCCGCTGCGAGTGGCTCGCCGGGAGCGTCCCGTCCTGCGGGAGTTCCTTCCCCGGTGGCCCGCCGGGGTCGATTTCGACGTACATCTCGTTGAGCGGGCTCTTCGGGCGCAGCACCGTGCGTGCGTTGTCGTACACCTTGTACTTCGGGTCGATGGAGAGGGTGAGCAGCGCCTTGCCGTCGTCCGAGACGGACGCCGAGTCGATCTGGCCGACCTTCACCCCGGCGATCCGGACTTCCTGGCCGTTGCCGGGGCTGATGGCGGGAGCGTTGTCGAACTCCGCCTTCATGATGAACCTGTCCTGCCACGGCCAGGTCGTGGTCCCCGCGCCCTGCTGGCTGACGATGTAGCCCCCGACCGCCAGCCCGACCACCAGCAGCACCGCGAGTGTGAGCACGTTCCGGCCGAGCTTCGGCTCGTTGCGGACGCGTTCCCAGGTCTTCTTGATCCGGCCTTGATCGCGGGTCATCGCCCCTCCTGCTGCTGTCCGAGCCTCATGAGGTTGCTGTAGAGCTGTTCGAGGCTGATCGGCAGACCGCCGATGCTGCCGGGGCCGATCCCGGGTTCGAACGCGATCGACGCGCCGTTGCCGTCGGTCATCGACGATGCCCTGTCCACGTTGGACAGCATGTATCCGAGTTCCTGGTAGAGCGGCCGGTCACCGGAGGTGCCGGCGTACGGTCCCGTTCCGCGGTACGGCGAGAGGATCGTCGACTTGATCGGCCCGTTCACCCGGTCGAGGACCGGTCCGCGCACGTCGTCGAGCACTGTGGTCAGGCCCTGCGCGGTCGGTACGAGATCACGGACGACGGGCCTGGCGTCGGTCAGCAGGTTCTTCAGGTCGTTCACCAGCGGACGTGCCTTCGCCAGCACCGGGTCGGCGTGCTGCAGAGCCGTGTCGAGCTCGCGGGCCACCGGACGGGCCGGGCCGGCGACGTCCTTGATCTTGGCCAGCGTGCCGTCCAGCCGGGAGAGCCCGGCGTTCGTCGAGTCCAGCGCCTCGGGCAGGCCGGAGACCGTGTGGGACAAATCCGACGCGCGGTCCCCCAGCACGGTGCTGACCTTGCCGAGGTTCTGGACGATGGAGTCGAGCTGCCCCGGCTCCTTCGTCAGCGCGGAGGAAGCCGATTCGAGCCCGCTCACCACGTCGGTGAGGTCCTGGCGCGGCCGGGTGCCCTGCGCGGCGTGCAGGACGTCACCGGCCGGGTCCAGCGTGCCCGGCGCGTCGGCCAGGAGCTGGTCGATGGCCCCTCGGCCTTCGTCGTCCAGTGTGGCGTCCAGGTTCCCGACCGTCTTCTGCAACGAGTTCAGGGTGTTCGGCGGCAGCGCGTCGACGACCTTGTCGAGTTCGACCGGCACCCGCGTGCGGTCCTTGGGGATTTCGCCGGCCGGCGTGCCCTTTTCCCCGCCGGGAACGAGGTCCACGTAGTACCTGCCGCCCAGCACGGTGGCCGCCCGGATCACCGCCGAGGGGGCGGTGCGCAGCTTGGCGGGCACGTCGTCGTCGACCTTCACCGTGACGTCGGCGGAGCCGTCGGGTGCCTCCCGGACATCCACGACCTTGCCGATCGGGATGCCGGCGACCTTGACCTCCGTGGTAAAGGGCTGGAGCCGGTAGTCACGCGCGAAGTTGATGCTCAACTCCGTGCCCGGTCGCAGCGTGGTGAGGATCCGGTCCTTGTTGAAGAGAGCGAGACCGGCGACGAGCGCCACGACGACGAACATCGCGCCCAGTTTGAACAGCGATCCCTTGCTTTTCGGACGTCGGCGCCGGTTCTTGATACGCAAAGCCATCTTCCTCACCTCGGCCCCAGCAGAGAGCTCTTCTTGTCCTGCGGTGCCTGTCCCGGTGCGGGATAGGCGTTGCGCGCGGTGACCGGGTCCTTCAGCGCGCTCAGGGCGCCGGACAGGGACTCGGTGTTGAACAACGGGTAGATGCGCAGCCAGTGGCCCGACGCGTCACCCTGGCTGAGCGCGTTGGCCGCGTAGGAGAACCACGACGCGATCTCCGGCGAGTACGGCGCGAGGATCTCGAGCGGCACGTGCGCCGAGCCCACGGCCGAGCGCACCGCCGGCGCCAGCGGCCTCGCGTCGGAGAAGGTCTGCGTGAGCGCCCCGACCGCCGGGTCGGCCTGCCCGGCGACGCCCGGCACCTTGTCGAGCGGCGGAACGCCCTCGCGCAGCACCCCGCGGACGTCCGGGGTCGCCTGGCCCAGCGCGTCCGCGCCCGGCTTCAGCGACGACATCGCCGCCTGGGCATCGGCCAGCGGCGCCTGCAGCGACTGCAGTGCCCCGCGTGCCTTGCCCAGCGTGTCCGGCGCCTTGTCCACGACGTCCGCCAGCGGCTTGCCGCCATCGACACCGACTGCGTCCAACGTGGTCTTCAGTTGCCCGACCAGCGCGGAGATCTCCTGCTGGCGGTTGGTGAAGCGGCCGCTGAGGCTGTCCAGCGCACGCAGTGTCCGAGTCAGGTCCTTCCCGTCGTCGGTGGCCAGCGCGCTGGCCACGGTTCCGAGGTCAGGCAGTTCCTCGGGCAAGGCCCCCAGCGCGTCGCGGAGGTCCTGCTGGTGTCCGCCGACGCCGCCGCCGGTCTCGCGCAGCGTGTCCTGCAGGGCCTTCCGCGTCGGCTCGTCGAAGACGGCCAGCACGTCGGAAAGCTCCTGCGCGCCCTCGGTCTTCGCCGACGGGATGACGTCGTTTTCGCCGACCTCGCCCGCGTCGGGCGTTCCCGGCGTGAAGTCGACGTACTTCTGGCCCAGCGCCGATCGCGCGCCGACCGATGCGGTCACGGCCTTGGAATTGCGGTAGATCGGCTTGTCGCCGTCGAACTTCAGCTCGACGACGGCCTGGTTGCCGACCAGGTTGATGTCGCCGACCTGGCCGACACGCACACCGCCGATACGGACGTCGTCCCCGCTGCGCAGGGCACCGACGTCAGCGAAGGCGGCCTTCACGACCGTCGTCGGCTTGCCGGGCAGGCCGTCGCTCGCGGTGATCGCGATCCCGACCGAGGCCACGAAGAGGGCGAGGACGACTAACCCGATGAACAGGGACCGCCTCTTGCGGCCGACCGTGCTCGCCATCACTGACCTCCACCGATGAGGAACTGCAGAGCGCCGCTTTCCTGCTGCTGGTTGAGCCCGGTCACGCCGCCGTCGGATTGCTGTCCCGTGGCCAGCAGCCCGCCGAGTACCCCGCCTGAGGCGGTGAGTCCCGGGAGGCTCGGCAGCGGCAGGGGCGGAGCCGCTTGAGCCGGCGTGCCGGTGTCGCCCTGGGGAGGGCCCTGCGGCGGGGGCGTAGGAGCCCCGTTGGGCGCGTTGAGGCCGGGCACGAGGCCCGTCAGCAGGTCGGGGTTGACGACGAGCATGGCCCGGAAGTAGTGGGAAACACCGTCGCCGCCGTTGGTGGTCAACGCCCAGTTCCGGATGAAGTTCAGCACGTTCCCGAAGTTGTTCGTCAGGTCGGTGACAATCGGGCGGGCAGCGCCGACAGCGGATCGCAGGTCCGGGCCGGCGGCCTTGAGCTGGTCGACCACCGGCCGGGCCTCGTCAAGCAGGCCTTGCGCCTTGTCCAGAACCGGCTTCGCGCTGGCCAGCGCGGGGTCGAGCGACTCGGAGAACTTCTTGAGCTCGTCGCTGATGGCGCTCAGGTTGTCCGTGGTCGGCCTGATCGACTGCAGGATAGGCGTCGTGGCCTGCGCGGTACCGGTCAGCTGCCCGAGCGTCTTCCGGGCCGCGGAGAGGGTGTCCGGCAGCTGGCTGAGGGTCGACTCGAGCGCGGCACGGTTCTTCGCAGTGGCTTCGGTGGCGGTCTGCGCGGACGAGAGGAGACCGTCGAGGGTCGCCCCGTTGTCCACGGCCAGGGCCTGGGCCACCGGTTCGATCTTGTCGACCACGCTGGTGAGCAGGCCGTTCTGCTCCTTGAGGACCTTCGCCAGCCCGTCCGTGTCCTTCATCGACGACGCGAGCGCCTGGATGGTCGCATCGGCGTTCTGTCCGTTCTCCCGCATGCCTTCGCCAAGCACGGTCACCAAAGCCGCCAGCGACTGCCCGGTGGGGTCGTCGACGGTGTTGAGCACCTGGTCGAGGTCGGTGTAGACGCTGGTCTGCCGGACCGGCAGGACGCCGCCGTCCTGAAGCGCGGGCGCCGAGGGCGTCCCGCGGTCCAGGTCGAGGTAGCGCTCGCCGAGGATGCTGACCGGCTTGATGGTGACCTTGGCGTCGGTGTGGACCGGCAATGCCGCGGGATCCAGGCTCAGCGCCACCGCGGCGTGCTTGTCGCTGTCCACCGTCATGGCCGCGACCTGGCCGACGTTGACGCCGTCGACCTTCACCTCGTTGCCCGGGATCAGCGGGCTGGCGTCGGTGAACTTGGCGACGATCGTGATCTCGCCGGGTTGTCCTTTGTCGTTCGCGCCCACGGCGCCGGCGGTCACGCCGAGGCAGGCGACGGTGACCACGGCGAGGCCACGGAGCCGGTAGGACGCCGGGCGGGACCGCCGGGGCGGCCGGGAGGTGCGCTTGCTCATCGGATCCCACTTCCGAACGCGTCGGTCCAGGGCTGGCCGACCGGCGATCCGGGCAACGGTGTCGGGTTGCTGGTGAAGCCCGGCGGCACGATGCCCGGGTTGACGTTCACGCTCGACGCCCCAGCCTGTACGTAGATGCGGCCGTAGTGGCCGTTGGCGTCGTAGTTAGCGCTCGCCGAACCCCAGTTGGACAGCAGGCCCACCGCTTCCGGGGTGAACGGACGCAGGAAGCTCAACGCGGGCATGAGGCTGCTCACGGCCGAGTTCAGGCCGGGCGCCGTCGCGTGCGCGGTGTCCAGCAGTCCCGGCGTGTAGTTCAGCAGGGTCTGCGCGTCGGCCAGAGTCGGCCGCAACTCGGCGACCAGCGGCCGCAGGTCGGTCAGCACCGGCCGGAGGTTCCGGCTCACGTCCGGCAGCTTCGCCGTCGCCGGTTCGAGGTCCTTCAGCAGCGGCACCGCCTGCCCGACCGCGTCGGGCACGTCGCCCAAGGTCTTGCCCGCGGTCTGCAAGGTGCCGGGCAGCTTCTTGAGCGCCGAGGCGAGTGCCTCGTGCTGCTGCGCGGTGAGCGAGGTCGTCTTCGACAGCTGGTCGATCACCGTGCGCAGGTCGGCCTCACGACCGGCGAGGGTTCCGACCATGGTGTCGAGCTGGGTGACCATCTGCTTGATGGCCGGCCCGTCGCTGCCGAGTCCCCGCAGCACTTCACCGAGCGCTTGCACGGCGGGGCCGGCCGAGCGCACCGTCTGGTTCACGTCGGCCTCGTTGCCCTTGACCGTGCTGTCGAGCCGGTTAATCAACGAGCTGAGCTTGGCCCGGGTCGGCGGATCCAGCGCGTTGAGCACCTGGTCGAACTCCATCGGCACCGGCATGTCGCCCTTGATCATGCCGTGGTCGGGGATCTCCGCGTTCCCGCTCGGTCCGTCGGTGATGTTCACCATCCGCTCGCCGAGCGCCGCCTTCCACTCGATCCGCACCTGCGCGCCGTCGTGGAGGGGAACGTGGTTCCCTTCGAGGGCGAGCATCAGCTTCGCCTTGCCGCCCTCGACCGAAATGTCGGACACCTTGCCGACTTCGAAACCGTTGACCTGCACGGTTCCCCCGTCCACCACGTTCGTCGCGGAGTCGAGGATGACGCCGACCTGGTAGTCGTCGCTTCTCATCGCGGCGACGGCACCGGCCCCGACGCCCAGGGCCGCCACCACGATGACGCCGACCGTCAGCACACGTTTCATGAGTCAGTCCATCCCCAGCGGGCCCGCGGATTCGCCGGCCAGGAACTGCCGCACGAACGGGTCGTCGGACGCGAACGCTTCCTCGGCCTCGCCGTAGTGCACGACCTGCCCTTGCCAGATGAGGCCGACGTAGTCGCTGACCTTGCGCGCGGTGCGGATGTCGTGCGTGACGAGCAAGTAGGTGCCCTTGTGCTCGCGGTGCATGTCCAGGATGAGGTCGTTCAGCAGGCTGGTGCGGACCGGGTCCAGACCGGAGTCCGGCTCGTCGAACAACACGATGTCCGGGTTGAGCACGAGCGCCCGCGCGAACCCGGCGCGCTTCCGCATACCACCCGATACCTCGTTCGGGAGTTTCGTGATCGACCGCTCCAAGCCGACTTCCGTCAGCCGGGTCATGACGATGTGCTCGATCTCCGCCTCGCTCATGTCCGTGTGCTTGCGCAGCGGGAAGGCGGTGTTGTCGTAGATGTTCATGGACCCGAACAAGGCACCGTCCTGGAACAGAACACCGAAGCGCTTGCGGAGATCGTAGCGCTCCTGCTCGGTGATCTTCCACAGGTCCTGGCCGAAGACGACGATCTCGCCCTCGTCAGGCTCGAGGAGCCCGACGAGGTGCTTCAGGAGCACGCTCTTACCGGTACCCGACGGCCCGAGCACCGTCGTGATGGCGTCGTCGACGAAGTTGATGTTCATGCCGCGCATGACGTGGAAGTTCCCGAACGCCTTGGAAACGTTCCGGACTTCCATCGAGTGCGTCCGGTCGGCCGGGCCGGCCAGGAGGTGGCCGCTGCGGGTGTGGGTCCGCGGGGGTGCGTCAGCGGTGTTCGATGTGGACACAGAGTTCTCCTCGCGGGACGAAGGGGCGGCGTGCTGATCAGTTGGCGATGGGTGCATTCGGCGCTAACCCCCAGAAGAGCTGCGTCCCCAATACACCGATGATATGTATCAGCACCATGTTCAGCATCATCGACTTCGCCGTATTTCTTCCCACACCGACGGATCCGCCACTGGCGTTGTATCCGTAGTAGCAGCCGACGAAGATGATCGCCGTTCCCATGGCCATCACCTTGCACA
The DNA here is from genome assembly GCF_029087445.1 of Amycolatopsis sp. La24. Lineage (NCBI taxonomy): Bacteria > Bacillati > Actinomycetota > Actinomycetes > Pseudonocardiales > Pseudonocardiaceae > Amycolatopsis > Amycolatopsis sp. La24. The sequence continues at coordinate 328,963 of NZ_JARACH010000002.1, read as the reverse complement.
GGGAGAAAAATAGATCCTGCGGGTTCTGGTAGAGCCAGAAGATGAAATTGTAACCACCGGGGGAAACTCCGCCGAGCATCTTCACCGTCGTGAGGAACTCCCCGATGTACATGATCCCGAGGCCCACCACGTAGAGGAACGGCATCGCGATCCAGGCCGCGACGATGCGGCTGCCGACCAGGTAGCTCCTCGACTTGACGCCCATGACCTCCATGGCGTCGATCTCGTCCGAGATGCGCATCGAGCCGATCTCGGCGACCAGGCCGCAGCCGACCTTCGCCGCGAAGATGTAGCCCCACATGTACGGCGCCATCTCGCGGATCGCGCACCAGGCGTTGAAGATTCCCGAATAGAGGGGAACGCCGATCTGCTTGAGCGTGTAGTTGCCTTCGAGGCCGCACTCGTACCCGATCACGAACTGCATGAGCCAGATGACGAGCCCGCTGGACAGGATGAGCACGCCGCACTGGTGGAAGACTTCGGTGGCGGAGTGCCGGAGATCGGGCAACGCCCGGATCGTCCGGCCGGAGAACCGGGCGATATCGCCGCCGGTTTCGACCGCGGACTTGACCGAAGTCGCCATGCCCTTGAACGAAATCTCGACGTCGGCGGGCTTCGGCGCACCGGGCAGCTTCTTTTCGCCGACTCCGCCGTTCTGCACAGCTCGGGTCACGGTGTCTTCTCCCCGCCTCGTCACTTGTAGATCTGCATCTCGGGGTTGAGACCGAGCATGATCGCGGTGAAGACCGCGTTGAAGATCCAAATCGCCGCGAACGCGATCACCACGGCCTGGTTGACCGCCCGCCCCACCCCGATCGGCCCGCCGCCGGTGTGCAAGCCCTTGTAGCAGCAGACGACGCCGATGATCAGCCCGAAGATCGACGTCTTGACCACGCTCGCCCAGAGGTCGGTCGTCGTCGCGTTGTCGAAGAAGCTGCCGAAGAACGCGCTGCTGTTCGCCTTGAGGATCGGCACGGCGGCGATGTACCCGCCCACGACACCGAAAGCCAGCGCCACCAGGTCCATCAGCCCCGTGATCAACGTCATCGCGACCACCCGCGGCACGATGAGCGTCCGGATCGGGTCGACGCCCAGGACTTCCATCGCGTCGATCTCTTCACGGATGCGGCGGGCACCGAGGTCCGCAGTGATCGCGGTGCCCATCACGCCGGCCACGACCATCGCGTTGATCCAGGGCGCGAACTCGCGGACGCTCGCCATGATGAAGAACGAGCCAAGCCGTTCGGGGATACCGAAAAGGGAGAAGATGTTCCCGCCCTGCAGCCCCGGAGCCCCAAGGCCGAAGGCCGTGGTCGAGATGATCATCGGGATCCAGCACAGCTTCAGCGTCTGGAACATCTGCTCACGAACTTCGCCCCAGTAGCCAACAGGGTGCCGGAGGGCGGAGTAGAGCACGTCGCCCATCAGCCACACCATTTCGCCGGCCTGCTCCAGCGGACGCGCGACCGCGGAACCCAGGCCTGATCGCCGGCTCGCCTTCCGGCGCTGCCGGCCTTTCGCCTTGGGCGGTGCCGCTGCGTGCGTCGTCATCGGTGCACTCCTTGGTCGACTTCGAGTCTTGGTGGACTTCGAGTCAGTTCTGTCCGGCGGGACTCACCTGGGAAACGAGTCTCGCGCGATTCCGCCACGCTAGGATCGTCGAATCCTGCTTGGAAGCCACAGAACCGTTGCCATCACTACGAATCTCCGGATTTTTCCACTCCGCTCATGCGTCCGCGAAAAAAGCCGGACGCGCCGCCGACCACCACAGCCGTAGCCGCCGTCAGCCCGATCTGGAGAGGATCGCGGCCCGCTGGTACGAGCAAGGACAACGGAAGCGCGAGCAGATAGCTGCACAGCGCGGCTAGCGCGCCGTGTACCACGGGAAGGCTGGCGTTGCCGATTCGCCTTGAAGCAACGAAGAACGCGACCACAGCGACAAGCGGAAGCCACACATAACCCAGGACCGGTACCAAGGCCACGACCAGTGGCTGGACCAACCCGCCGATGAGGAGAACGCTGAACCCGGTCGAAGCGCCCCGGACCGCCTCGGGCGCGTCGATCCGGTCCACCCAGGACTGCCGGTCCGGACCGGCGGCGTTGTCACGAGCACGCGTCATGGAGATCCCGCCTTTACGCTGGCCCACCCCGACCTGGACGACGTCCTGCCGGACGTGCTCGGTAGCGACGGATTTCGAGTTGCGCACCCGCGGGAGGCATTCCGCTCGCGGCCGCGCCGGTGTCGCGGCGCTGAGCGCGGAGGATCGGACGGCGATTCGCGGCGATCGTCCACACCGGGCGAAAGCCGATTGGCGTTCCACGGCTGAGCCAGGCATCGTAGGCCGACGGACAGTACGCCGAGCACGGGTTCCCGGCGTCGCTGTTCCCGGAGTTCGACAATGAACACTGCGGAAGTATGTCCGGCCAACGCTGGTCCATATGGGCCAACGACGGCACCCGAGGGCCAACTTCAATCTCGGCCGAACGGGCCGAAGTTCTCCGGCGGTACCGCCTCGACCAACAGGCCGAAACGACGGCCGCGATGTCGCGGACCGCGTCGCCCTCGTCGGCCACGGCGTGCCAGGCCGTTGCGCCGCAACCGGACAGCGTGGCGAGCCGGCGCCGGACGAACTCCAGTTGCGCGTCCCGGGAAGAGAACGCCCGAGAACCGCGCTGCCAGTCGTCCACAGCCTTGCCGTCCTGGTCGGCGTGTTCCAGCCCCACTTCCCAGTCCCGTCGATACGGGTTGCGTTCGTTGTCCACCGAGATGCTGTAGGTGTGCCCCTGGTGCTCACTGGTGTAGACGGTGGCGTCCATGGCATGAGTCTCCGTAGTAGTAGTTCGGTTGTGGTGTAAGGAATCATGCTCGCTGGCGAGGCGGGTCGAGCAGTTTGGTGACGGCGGTGACTGCGGCGAGTCCGGGGGCCACGGCCGATCACACCCCGCACTGGCACACCCAGCGCGACCTGCTGCACACCATCAGCTGCTGCGTGAACTGGCCGAAGCCTGAGTCGGAAAACACCGCTCCTACGCCCATCGCCCCGACCCCGGCCGATGAACGACTCCCCGCTGTTGCGTCGCTACGTTCGGAACCCGCCGGTCAGTTACCGGCGTTGAACAGGCTGGTCACCGATCCGTCAGAGAAGACTTCGTCAATAGCGCGAGTCAGCAGGGGGGGCGATGGATTGCACGCTGAGCTGGGTGAAGTGCTTGTCGTCTGGAATGGGGAGGGTGTCGGTGAGGACGACTTCCCGGATTCCGCTAGAACTCAGGCGCGCAGCGGCGTTACCCGAAAGCACGCCGTGGGTGGCAGCGGCAATGACGCCAGCGGCACCTGCGGCGTTCAGGAGTCGGGCGGCGCCGACCATCGTGGTCGCGGTGTCGATCATGTCGTCCACGACTACACACAGCCGGTTTGCGACGTCGCCGACGAGCTGGCCGGTGTCGGGATGTTCGGCGTGGAGGGATTTCCGGTGCTGGATGAACGCGATGGGTTGCCCGCCGAGAAGGTCGGCCCAGGTTTCGGCGAGCTTGACGCGTCCGGCGTCTGGAGCGACCACGGTGATGGCCGAGTCCTGGTAGCGCCGCCGGACGTGCTCGGCGAGCAGTGGTTGCGCCAGGAGGTGGTCGACGGGGCCGTCGAAGAACCCTTGGGCTTGGGGTGTGTGCAGGTCGACGGTGATGATGCGATGGGCGCCGGCGGTGGTGAGCAGGTCGGCGACGAGCCGGGCGGAGATGGGTTCTCGTCCTCGGTGTTTCTTGTCTTGGCGGGCGTAGGGGTAGAAGGGCCAGATCACGGTGATGCGTTTCGCGCTGGCTCGTTTGAGCGCGTCGATCATGATCAGCTGTTCCATGAGCGCCGTGTTGAGCGGTCCGGTCGCGGTGTGCAGGACGAAGGCGTCACAGCCGCGAACGGACTTGTCGAAGCGCACGAAGGTCTCGCCGTTGGCGAAGGTGTGCGCGGTCTGCGGGGTTACCGACGCGCCCAGTTCGTCCGCGATGTGCTGAGCCAGGGCGGGGTGAGCGCCGCCGGCGAAGAACATGAGCCGCTTGGTCACCTCTCCCGGCAACCTGTTGCCCGGAGCGACGCCAGTGGCGATCGGGGTCGGTGTGGCGGCTCTCATCCGTTGTCTCCAGTAGACGCGTGGCAGGTGGTGGAACCGCGGGCGGAGCCGAGCGGGGAGCCGCCGACGGCTCCGCCCGCGGGATCGTGGGGCGTTATGCCAGGCGCCGGGTCAGCGCGTCGAACTCCTCGCGCAGGGCCGTGGGCAGCTTGTCGCCGACGGTGGCGAACCAGTCGCGGATCAGGTCGAGTTCGGCTGACCACTCGGCCGGGTCGATAGTGAGGGCCTCGTCGACATCGGCGGGGTTGATGTCCAGGCCGGTCAGGTCGAGGTCGCCAGCCGTCGGCACGGCCCCCAGCGGCGTGTCGGTCGCGTCGGCGGTTCCCTCGATGCGACCGAGGATCCAGGCGAGGACTCGTGAGTTCTCCCGGAACCCTGGCCACAGGAATCGGCCGTCCTCGCCGCGGCGGAACCAGTTGACTCCGAAGATCCGCGAGAGTTTCGCAGGATCAGCACGCTCGCCGAGGCTCAGCCAGTGGGCGAAGTAGTCGCCGACGTGGTAGCCGGTGAAGGGCAGCATGGCCATCGGGTCCCGGCGCACCACCCCGACCTCGCCGGTGGCGGCAGCGGTGGTTTCCGAGGAGAGGGTGGCGCCCAGGAACACGCCGTGCTGCCAGTGCCGGGACTCGGTCACCAGCGGGATGGTGGAGGCGCGGCGACCGCCGAACAGGATCGCCGAGATCGGCACCCCGGCGGGATCGTCCCATTCCGGGGCGATGCTCGGGCACTGCTGGATGGGGGTGCAGAACCGGGAGTTGGGGTGGGCAGCGGGCTCGGTGGAGTCGGGGTGCCAGTCGCGGCCCTGCCAGTCGGTGAGGTGCTCCGGCGCGGTGTCGGTCATGCCTTCCCACCAGACGTCGCCGGTGTCGGTGAGCGCGACGTTGGTGAAGATCGTGTTGCCCTGCTCGACCATCCGCATCGCGACCGGGTTGGTGCGGTAGCCGGTGCCGGGGGCGACGCCGAAGAACCCGAATTCGGGGTTCACGGCGTAGAGGCGGCCGTCGTCGCCGAAGCGCATCCAGGCGATGTCGTCGCCGAGGGTCTCGGCTTTCCAGCCGGGCAGGGTCGGTTGCAGCATGGCGAGGTTCGTTTTGCCGCAGGCGCTGGGGAACGCGGCGGCGACGTAGTGGACCGCGCCTGCAGGTGAGGTGAGTTTGAGGATGAGCATGTGCTCGGCGAGCCAGCCTTCGTCGCGGGCCATGACCGACGCGATCCGCAGAGCGTAGCTTTTCTTGCCCAGCAAGGAGTTCCCGCCGTAGCCGGAGCCGTAGCTCCAGATGGTGCGGTCCTCGGGGAAGTGCGTGATGTATTTGACGTCGCTGCACGGCCACGCCACATCGGCCTGGCCGGGCTTGAGCGGGGCGCCGACCGAGTGCAGGGCCTTCACGAAGTCGGCGTCCTCACCGAACTTCTCCAGCGCCATGGCGCCCATGCGGGTCATCAGCCGCATGGAGACGGCGACGTAGGCGGAATCGGTGATCTCCACGCCGAGTTTCGGGTTCTCCTCGGCGAGGGGGCCCATGCAGAACGGGAGCACATACATCGTGCGTCCGCTCATGCTGCCCCGGTAGAGCTCGGTCATGATGATGTTCATGTCGACCGGGTCCATCCAATTGTTGGTGGGCCCGGCGTCGTCGGCGTTCTCGGAGCAGATGTACGTGCGGTCCTCGGCCCGCGCGACGTCGCGCGGGTCCGATGTGGCGAGGAAGGAGTGGGGTTTCTGCGGGACGCGGACCAGCGTGCCGGCCTCGACCAGCGAGATCGTCAGGCGGCGCCATTCGTCGTCGGAGCCGTCGCACCACACCACCTTCTCGGGCGTGGTGAGTTCGGCGACTTCGTGCACCCACGCCAGCAGAGCGTGATGGGTGGTGGGTGCGTGATCCAGTCCAGGGATGGCACCGGCTGGGCGGTTGTCCGTCGAGGTGGTCATGGTGCCGCTTCCTGTGTTGCGGTTCCCGGTGTTGGTCAGCGGGAGGGTTGGGTGTGAAAGACGCTGGTTACCGCGTCGGTGACGAGGCGGGTCACGGCGATGCCTTTGACGAAGGGCACGGACCTGCCCGACGGTGGGATGTCGGTGAGGGCGATGGCGCACGCGCGGAGAATCTCGACGTCGAAGGCCAGGCCGGGTGCGTACACGGCGGCTCCCAGGAGCCCGGCCGCCGCGTACGGTGCCGCGCCGGTGTCCTCGCGGGTGATCACGGTGAGCCCGCCGAGCCGCCTGGTCGCGCTGGAGGGCAGCTCCCCGATGAGGTCGATCACGAGGTCGGCGCCGAAGACGATGTTGTGCAAGGGAAAGATCGTGGCGTCGGAGGAGTTCCAGGTGGTGATGTCGTCGACCCCGGTGGCCATGAGCAGCGAGGTGAGGACAGGCAGGTCCCGCGCTCCGGCAAGGACCACCCTGCTGCCGTGGGCTCGCCGCCCCGCCTTGGCCAGCGAGTCCACTGCCGCGGCGGCCAGGGCGATCGCGGTGACGTCCTCGTCGGTCAATAGCGGACGCGCGTGGCTGTCCTGCAGCTCCCGCTGCACCTCGCGGGCCCGCGCAGGGGCCACCCGGGTCAGCAGGACCGCGCCGATATCGGCGGGCAACGCCCGGATGCCTGCCGCGAGGCCGGCCGCGTCGGAGGCGAGGATGACGGTCGGCCGGACGGGAACGCGGGCCAGGCCACTGATCAGCTCAGCGCCGTCACGTAGCGTCGCTGTCAGGTCGGTGCCGCTGGGCAGGGCGCTGCCATCGGACACGATCGCCACCCGCTGGGCCTTGGAGTCCGCAGAAGAAGCCGACGTCATGGTTGCTATCCCCTGGCCTCTGTTGTGGTCAGTTCCGCGGGGTCGATCCAGTCGGTGGTGTCGATGCCATGGCGTTCGGCCAGGTCGAGCAGATCCTTGATGCGGGCGATGTGCAGGTAGATCTCGTAGTCGTGCCCGGCTTCCCGAGCGGTGGCCAGCTTTTGCTGCGCGCCCTGGACGCGACCTCGCAGCACTGTCACGAACTCACTCATCGTCTTCGCCTTTTCTCCGTCCCGACGCCCACGCGGGCGAGCCCGTACCCCGTCCACGCCGACTTCTCTATCGTCTATGCAGTTAAAGAAGTATGCAAGTCTTAACTTATGCGAGAATGCACACACCGTGCGTACGTCGACACGCCACGCACGGTGAGTGCGTCTACAGGTCGTTACCTGCGTAGGAGAGGTTGAAGCTCTTATTGGTCAGCGGGAAGTCCGGGACGATCGTGTCGGCCAGCGCGACCGGCAGGGCGGGCCAGTTGAAGAAGCTGGGGTCCACGATTTTCACCCGCGACAGCGTCCCGTCAGTGGTGATCTCCACGCGGTGCACGATGGTGCCGCGCCAGCCCTCGGTGATGCCCACCCCTGAGCGTGCGGCACCGCTGAGCCGGCCGAGACCCGAGGTGAAGGACGCGAGCCCGTCGTCGATCTCGCCCGCCAGGTAGGTGATCGCCCTGATCGATTGGGCGATCTCCTCGGCGCGCACCAGGAACCGCGACAGCACGTCACCCTCGGTGCGGACGTGCTCGACGCGGGGAAACGCCCCGTCCAGGAACGGATGGTCATGGCGGGCGTCGACGGTCAGGCCGCTGGCGCGGGCCACATACCCCAGGGTGCCCAGGTCCGTGGCCTGCGTGGTGGTGAGGATCGCGGTGCCGGTGAACCGGTCGGCGACAACGCTGTTGCCCAGGGCGAGGTCGACGATCTCGGCGACGTCGGCGCCGATCGCGGCCAGCTGATCGGGGTCGGGCAGGGTGTGGACGCGCGTGCCGCCGGGCCGGATCGCGCCGCGCAGCAGCCGGTGCCCGGTGACGTCGTCGTTGATCCGCAGCAGTTGTTCGCGGACGCGCTGGGCGTGGGTGTTGAGGATGGCGTGGCCGACGTCGTTGCACAGCGCGCCGAGATCGGTGACGTGGTTGTAGAGCCGTTCCAGCTCCAGCAGGATCGCCCGCAGCCGGTTGGCGTCCTCGGAGACCGGGATGCCGCATGCGTCTTCGACGGCGTGGCAGAACGCGAGGGTGTGCCCGACGGCGGCGTCACCGCTGACGCGTTCGGCGAGGTCGAGCGCCTGCTCGGGGCGGCGTCCCTGAAACAGCTTCTCCAGTCCTTTGTGGACGAACCAGAGGCGGGCTTTGAGGTTGAGGATGGTCTCGCCGACGACGGAGAAGCGGAAGTGGCCGGGTTCGATCATCCCGGCGTGCACCGGGCCGACCGGGATCTCGTAGACGCCGTCTCCTTCGACGGTGCGGAACGGGTACGGGCCGTCGACGTCGCCGAACTCGGGGGGTTCGCCAGCGTCGCTCAGCATCGGGTACCAGCCAGCCGGCCAGTGGAAGTGGCGGACCAGACGACGGGGCAGCGGGTGGTCGGTGGGCACGATGCCGAACAGGTCGCGCATCTCGCGTTCGAACCGCCCAGCCGCGAAGGACAACCCGGCCAGGCTGGGCACCCGCGGGTCGGCGGGATCGAGCCGGACGTGTAGTTCGACGCGCCGCTCCGGGCCGGTCGCGGTGAACAGGTACACCGCTCGCAGCGTGTCGCCGTCGTCGTGTCCGGCGACCAGCGCGAGGCGGTGTCCGTGCTCGAGTAACGCCTGCGCCCGCTCCGGTAGCTCGGCGGCGGCGATGGTGCGGGCAGTGCGGCGATATCCGGCCGCGCTGCTGAACGACGACGACGGCGCGCTGGTCATGGTGCCCCCGTGACGGCGGTAGCGGCGGTGTGCAACAACGAGGTCAGCGGTCCAGCGGCGATACCGAGGGCCGCACATGCCACCAGCCCGGCCGTCAAGACGACGGCGACCGTGATCGGCAGCGGCCGGGTAGCGGTGGCCGCGCCCGGCCCGTCCGGCGGTGCGCCCAGCAGCATCCGGCTGGTGTGCCCGATCAGGGCAGCGGCGATCACCAGCACCACGAGCAGCGCGGCAGCGGTCACCCAGCCGAGCCCCGCCGCGAAACCGGACCGGGCGATGCCCAGTTCACTGGCGAAGATGCTGAACGGCGGCAGCCCGATCAACGCGAGGACCCCGAATCCCAGACACCCGGCCAGCACGGGTTGCCGCGCGGCCAGCCCGCGGACACCGTCGATACGACTGGTGCCGGTGGTCTGCAGCAGCCGCCCGGCACCGAGGAACAGCACCGCCTTGGCCAGGCCGTGACCGAGGACGTGCAGCAGGGCAGCGGCCAGTGCCAGTGGGCTGCCGACGGCGGCGCCGAGGGCGACCAGGCCGAGGTGTTCGATGCTGGAGTAGGCCAGCATCCGCTTGTAGTCCCGCTGCGCCAACAGGAGCGACGCCGCCACCGCGAGGGACGCCAAGGCCATGACGATCAGCACGGCGCGGGTGAACCCGGTGCCCAGCGCGGCGTCGGCGATGACCTTGACCCGCAGGATCGCGTAAAACGCCACCGACAGCAGCACCCCGGACATCAGCGCCGACACGGGCGCCGGGGCTTGGCTGTGCGCGTCGGGCAGCCACGCGTGCAGCGGTGTGAGTCCGGCCTTGGTGCCGAACCCGAGGATGAGCAGCACCACGGCGATCCGCGTCACGCCCGGGTCGAGGCTGTGCGCTGTGTGGGCGAGCGCGGCGAGGTCCAGGCCCGGCGTGCCGGGGGCGTGCTGGGCGGCGAAGTTGAGCAGGAACGTGCCCAGCAGGGCGAGCGCGATGCCGGTGGAGCAGATCACCACGTACTTCCACGCCGCTTCGATCGCGGTCCGGGTGCGTCGTTGCCCGACGAGGAACGCGGTGACGATGGTGGTGGCTTCGATCGCGACCCACAGCACGCCGAGGTTCGCGGCCAGCACCGCCAGGGCCATCGCGGCGAGGAACACCTGCACCAGGACGCTGTGCCGGGCGGCGGTGCGTGCGGTTGCCCGGTCCGCGTCGATTTCGCCGCGCAGGTACGCCGGGGTCGCGGCGGTCGCCAGCAGCGCGACCGAGCCGATCACGATCAGCATGAATGCCGACAACGCGTCGACCCGGATCAGCCCGGCCAGCGCCGTGCGCGGCCCGGACCCCGACACGGCGGCGGCCGTGATAATCGCGGCAGCCAGCACGAGGGCGGAGGAGCCGGCGCTGATCCATCGGGTGGCTGGTCGCCACCCGCCCAGCAGGTACACCGCGGCACCGAGGAGTGGCACGACGATCGGGGCGAGGACCAAGGCGGTGTTCATACCGCCTCCGGGAGAAAGTACGGCGGCGGTCATGAGTCGCGTAGCTCCCGCAGTTCGTCGAGGTCGGCGGTGCCGAAGGTCTCCCACATCCGAGACGCCAGGATCTGCAGCACCAGCACCGCCAGCAGCACGTCGAGGGACACCCCGAGCTCCACGACCAGGCCGGCACCGGAGGTGGTGAGGAACCCGACCGCGGTGATCCCGTTGTCCATCAACAAGAACCCGACCAGTTGGGACAGGGCGCGGCGGCGGGTGACGAGCACGAAGAACCCGATCAGCACCACCGTCATTCCGACCGGGATCGCCTGCGTCGCCGCCGAGGGCGCCAACGCAATCAGCGGCTGCGACACCGCATAGGCCAGCATCGTCAGCACCGCCACCGACAGCAGGGACGCGGCCACGTTGACCAGCGGCCGGGTTTCCCGCCGCGCCGCACCGGCCTTCACCAGCGCCCGGCGCAGCAGATACGGCAGGACACCGACCCGCAACACCGCGATCCCGGCCGCGACGAACCCCAGTTCGACCGAGCGTTCGTGCACGGCCAGCACCGCCACCAGGGCCGTCAAGGCCAGTCCCTGAACGGCGAACACCCGGATGATGACCGCGAGTTCGCGGCGCCACACGATGAGCACCGCGGTCAGCAGCAGCGCACCACACGCCAGATCCAGCGCTTGCACATACGCGGTGTCACTCACGAAGCCAGTCCTCAGCGGACATTCGACGAAGTCCTTTCATGTCAGTGCTCCATGACCCGTGGCCGGGTCGCTCGGTAGGGGTGAGAATGTGTGGGTCGTCCGGCGACGTCGTGTGGCCTTGATGCCGGGTGCTCGAATGTCAGTGGGACGCGGGAGCCTGCGGTACCCGGTAGTGCTGCCATGAGCGCGTGATTCAGACTCGTTGTCGACAGGCTCCTCCGGACGGCGCGACTGCGTCGGAAGGAGCCGAGGCGATGGACGTGGTGATCCAGCGATGCGCGGGGATCGACATCGGCAAAAAGACGATGGCGGTCACGATCCGGACGCCCGGGCAGGGCAAGCGCCGCAGGACCGAGACGCGCACGTTCGCGACGATGACCGATCAGGTGCTCGCGCTGCGCGACTGGCTGCTCGGCGAAGGTGTCGAGGTCGCGGGGATGGAAGCGACCGGGGACTACTGGAAACCGGTGTTCTACCTGCTCGAAGACGCGCTGGAGTGCTGGCTGCTCAATGCCGGGCACCTCAAGGCCGTCCCGGGACGCAAGACCGACGTCAAAGACTCGGAGTGGATCGCCCAGCTGGTCGAGCACGGGCTGGTCCGCCCGTCGTTCGTCCCGCCGCCCCCGATCCGGGAACTGCGCGACCTGACCCGCTACCGCAAGACCGTCATCGAGGAACGCACCCGCGAAGTGCAGCGGCTGGAGAAGATCCTCGAAGACGCCGGCATCAAACTCAGCTCGGTCGCCTCCAGCACCGTCAGCGTCTCCGGCCGGGCCATGCTCGCCGCCTTGATCGACGGGGAGCGGGACCCCGCGGCGCTGGCGAACCTGGCCAAGGGACGCATGCGCCGCAAAACCCCGATCCTGCAGCAGGCGTTGCGCGGACGCTTCGACGCCCACCACGCCGTCCTCGTGCGGGAAATGCTCGCCCGCATCGACGCCGCCGACGCCACCGTCGCCCGGCTTTGCCACGAGATCGCCGAACGGCTGCGACCCTTTCAAGAGCAACTCGACCTGCTGATGTCCATCCCCGGCATCGCCCGCCGCAACGCCGAGGTGCTCATCGCCGAAACCGGCGGCGACATGACCGCGTTCGGTTCCCCCCACCGGCTCGCGGCCTGGGCCGGCCTCGCACCCGGCAACAACGAGTCCGCCGGCAAACACCGGCCCGGACACACCCGCAAGGGCAACAAATGGCTCGGCTCCGCACTCGTGGAATCCGCGCACGCCGCCGCCCGCACCAAAAACACCTACCTCGCCGCGCAGTACTGGCGCCTCTCCGGCCGCCGCGGCAAGAACCGCGCCGCCGTCGCCGTCGCCCACTCCATCCTCGTCATCGCCTACCACCTCCTCGACCGCCACCAGCCCTACCGCGACCTCGGCGGCGACTACTTCACCAGCCGACTGCCCGACCACGCCCACGTCCGCCGACTCGTCGCGCAACTCGAACGACTCGGCCAGCACGTCACCCTCACCCCCAACAACCCGGAGGCGGCTTGACAGACCAACTCGCCTATTCACGATTCAGGCCAGGAAGAACGACGCGGCGACCGCGAGCAGGGCGAGCAGGAACGACCCCGCGAGGAGTTCGGGAACCCGGAACAGGCGCAGCTTCGCCAGGAACACCTCACCGGCGGCCAGTACCGTGCCCAGGACCGCGACCTTCACCACCCACACCAGCACCCCGGCGAGGATCGCGAGCGGGGCGGCGGTGGTGGCGATGCCCCAGGGCAGGAACAGGTTCGCCAGCAACCCGAGAAACACCGTCAGCCGCATCGCCGAGGCGAGCTCGACCAGCGCGAGGTCCGGACCCGCGTATTCGAGGATCATGGCCTCGTGCACCATGGTCAGTTCCAGGTGCGTGGAGGGGTTGTCCACCGGCAGCCGCCCGGTCTCGGCGACGATCACCACGATCAGCGCGACCGCGGCGAGCAGGCTGGCCGGGGAGATCACCCGCGCCGGGTCGTGCAGGGTCGAGGTGACGATCGAGGCCAGGTTGGTCGACCCGACCCGCACCGACAGCGCGAAGATCGCCACCAGCAACGTGGGCTCGACCAGCGCGATGATCGTCATCTCGCGGCTGGCGCCCATCCCGCCGAACGCGGTCCCGGTGTCCAGCCCGGCCAGTGCCAGCGCGACCGTGCCCAGCGCGAGCAGCGCGACCACCGCGAACAGGTCCGCCACCGCGGCCACGGCGGAGTCGGTGGTCGCGAACGGCGCCACCACCGCGACCACCAGTGTCGTGGCGACCAGCACCAGCGGCGCGAACCGGAAAATCTCACTCGTGCCGCGCGGGGCGATTCGCTCCTTGCCGAAGAGCTTGCGCAGGTCCCGCCACGGCTGTCCGATCCCTGCGCCGGCGCGGCCTTCCAGCTTGGCCCGGACCTGTCGCATTACCCCGGCCAGCACCGGGGACGCGGCCACCACGACGACTGGCTGCAGCACCCCGCCGACGATCCCGAGCGCGCTCACCGGGTCACCGCCAGCAGGACCAGGACGGCGCACACGGTGTAGAAGCCGTAGCCGAGGTACCGGTGCACGCTCCCGGTCGCCAGCCTGCGTCCCACCCGGCCCCACGCGGACACCGCGGTCAGCACAGGCTGGTAGAGGCGGCGTTCGATCCGGTCGGGTACGCGGCGCCGGTACTCCACGGCTTGCACGAGGTAGGCGGATTCGCGGTGGTGCGTGACGTCGACGTCGGTTTCGGGCTGCACGACGTCGTCGAACACCCGCTGCAGTGGCTCGGCGAACGAGGTCGCGGTGTATTCCATCCGCGCCGACATCGGCCCGGCGCCGCAGTCCCACAACCGGGCGGCCCGCCGTGCCCGCCGGGTTGCGACCAGCCGCACCGCCCCGGCCGCCACGAGCACGGCGGCCAGCAGCGCGAGCGTGAGCATCAGCGGTGAGAGGGCACCGGTGATCCCGGCCAGCCGCATCGTGACCGCTCCGGTCACCGCCGGCCCCGCCGAGGGCAGCGCCGTGCTGGCAGCCGTGGCGATACTGGGCAGCACGAGGGCGGGCGCGACCGCCAGGACCGCGCTGACCGCGGCGGCCACTCCCATCCCGGCCAGCATCGTCGGTGGGCTCTCGTGCGCGTTCTCCGCGGCGGTACTGCGGGGCCGGGCCAGGAACCCGACGCCGAACGCCTTCACGAACGTCGCCACCGCCAGCCCGGCGGTCAAGGCGACCGCCGCGACCGCCAGCGGCATCGCGATCGCCGTCGCGACGCCCGATGTGGGCAGGCCGTGGATCAGGGCTTGCAGCAGCAGCCACTCCGACACGAACGCCGTCCCTGGCGGCAACGCCGACGCCGCCAGCGCGCCCCACCCGAACGCCGCCGTCGTCACCGGCATCGTGGCGCGCAGGCCACCGAGCGCGTCGAGGTCGCGGCTGCCGGTCGCGTGCAGCACCGACCCGGCCGCGAGGAACAGCAGGGTCTTGAACGCCGCGTGCCCGATCACGTGCAGCAACGCCGCGCTCAACGCCAGCGCCGCCAGCACGTGGTCACCGGACGCGGCGAACAAGCCGGACGCGCCGACACCGACCAGGACCAGTCCCATGTTCTCCGTCGTGGAGTACCCGAGCAGCCGCTTCAGATCGGTCCCCATCGCGGCCTGCAGAATCCCGTACACCGCCGAGACCGCGCCGAGCGTGAGCACCAGCAGCCACCACCACCGCGGGCCGCCGCCGAGCAGGTCGGACCCGATCCGCACGATCCCGTACACCCCGAGGTTCACCATCGCCGCCGACATCAACGCCGACACATGACTCGGCGCCTCCGGATGAGCGCGGGGAAGCCACGCGTGCAGCGGCACGATCCCGGCCTTCGACGCGAAACCCGCGAACATCAGCACGAAAACCAGCCCCGCGGTCGCGGGCGGCAGGTGCGAGGCGGCCTCGCGCAGCGCCGGGAACGAGTCGCCGGTGGCGTGCCCGGCCAGCACCAGAAGCCCGATCAGGATGGTCACAAACCCGAGGTGGGTCATCACCGCGTACCAGCGGCCCGCCCGCGCCACCTCCGGGCGGCGACGGTGCTCGGCGAGCACCAGCAGCAGCGAGGTGGCCGCCATCAGTTCCCAGCACACCAGCAGCGTGCCCGCGCTGGAGGCGACCGGCACCAGCAGCATCGCCGCCACGAACACCGGGAACACGGCCTGGAACAGCCGGGAATCGAGGCCGTGCCGGGTGTAGGAGATGCCGTACATCCCGGCGGCGACCGCGACGCCACCGGTGACCGCCATGAACAGGCCGCCCAGCCCGTCCATCGTGAACGAGACACCGGACAGGGGCAGCACCCCCGGCAGGGCAAGGGAAAACGCCTGACCGGCCATCGCGGCGGCACCCGCCGTCACACCGGCGGCCCCGGCCAACGCCGTACCGACACCCACCACCGCCGAGCGCACCCGCTGCGGCACGACCAACGCCGCAACGGTGCCGAGCACCCCTACCACCATGGCCGCACCGAAGCCGACAGCAGCGACGTTCATCGACCGGTCAGCTTCCGCAATCCCTCGACAATCGCCTCCGGCCGCGGCGGGCATCCCGCGATCTCCAGATCCACCGGCACCACGTCCGACACCGCACCGGCCAGCCCGTAAGCCCCAGCGAACGCGCCGCAGTTCCGGGCGCAATCCCCGACCGCGACCGCGAGCCGGGGCGCGGGGGTCGCCTCGTAGGTGCGCCGCAACGGTGCCGCCATGTTCCGCGTCACCGGCCCCGTCACCAGCAACGCATCCGCGTGGCGCGGCGAGGCGACCAGGCGCGCGCCATAGCGTTCGGCGTCGTAGACCGGCCCGAACGCCGACCCGATCTCCACCTCGCACCCGTTGCACGAGCCGGCGTCCACGTGCCGCACCTGCACCGAACCGCCCAGTGCAGCGGCGGCCGCGGGCATGTCACCGCTCGGTCGAGGTGGCGCGGGCTCGGCCACCCGGCCGGTCCGGCGGATCTTGCGCCACAAGCTCAGCACACGCTGCTCCTGACTGTCGTTCTCAAGAAGGGTGCGGTCCAGTCCGCCTGGGCGACTGAGCAGAGGACCAGGCGCAGTGGACCGCGGCTCATGCGCTCCGCGAGTCCTACGTCGGCGGAGGCGGCCCTGCCGACCCGGCCGGAGCGCGCAGGTCGTCGAGCAGCTCGATCTGCCCGGTGAGCACACCGGTCAGGATCTGCCGCGCGACCCGCAGCAGCTCCGCGACGTGCGGGCTGGTCAGCGAGTAGTAGACAGTGGAGCCTTCCTTGCGGGTCACGACCAGCCCGGCGCGGCGCAGCACGGCCAGCTGCTGGGACAGGTTCGCCGCTTCGATCCCCACCTCGGGCAGCATTTCCGCCACGGCATGTTCGCGTTCGCTCAGCAGCTCCAGCACCCGGATCCGCGCGGGGTGGCCCAGGGTCTTGAAGAACTCGGCCTTCGCTTGGTAGAGGGGTCTGCTCACGGACGCTCCTCCTCACGCACGCGCCACCACGGCATCATGTTCAACACTTGCTAACCTTAGCAAGTCTGAAATCCTATTGTGCACTGAGTGGACCGCATCGAGAGGCACGAGATGCGCCAACCGACCGTCGCCGACGTCGTGACCAGGGCCGTCGTGTTGCGGGGCATGACGTTGGTGTCGGTGCCTCCCGTCGTTGTCGGGGCTGCTTTCCACCCGGTCCAGTCGTCTCACCGGACCCGGCTGCCCCCAGCTCCTACCGCTCCGCTGCGACGGACCGGCGGCGCGGGCCTCACACCCGCACACGGATCAGTGAGGTCGGCTCGGAGCGCCGTGCCCGCGTTGCCGCGGGTGGGTTTCTCCGAGCCGCCTCCCGAACCCGGCGTGCCAGTTGTCCCGGCACCGGGCTCTCCACAAGTCCCGGCGGGATCGTGTTGGTCTCATGCGACGCTCGGCCATGGCGACGGGATGCGCGCGCCCCGGTAGTAGTAGCGCTTCGCGCGTACCCTGGCGGGGTCGAACAGCCCAATATCGCCATCGGCGGGCCAGATGCCGTAGCGTCGACGCAGTTGCTTCCATGGGGTGCGTCGATGCTTGCGTTTCTGCCACCGGACGATCTCCTTCCACAAGTATGACCGTAGGTAGCTGAAGGTCGCGTTCGAGCATCCGTACTTGAAGTACGCGGTCCAGCCCCGCAGCATCCGGTTGAGCTGGAGCAGCAGGACTGCGAGCGTTTGGTTCGTGTTCTTCCGGCAGGTCGTCTTGATCTTGGCCATGACGGCAGCGAGCGCCTTCTTGGCCGGGTAGACGCGACGAACTCGCCGATGTCTTCCAGCCGCACCTCCCGCCAGTCCACGCCGCGACCGTCGAGGAAGGCGAACCAGTCCTTCAAGTCATGGGCGTAAGCCTTGATCGTGTTCGGGGACCGCTCGATGTCGGTCAGATAGGCCAGATACCGCTCGATCGGGCCGACCGGGGCGTCGTCATCGCCCAGAACGGTCCACGACTCCAGCGGCGAGGCGGGTGAAACGACCCGCTGAACAAGCATTGCTCCTCCGGAAGATCCGCGTGATGGACGGCGGCAGATAAGCACGTCCAGCACGCAGTCGCCCGGCTCTCACCTCCTCGTGTCCAACATGGACGACACAGGCCAGCGGGCTCAAGATAACGATCGCGTTCGTGGTGCACACCACCGTGCGGATTTCCTTGTCAAACTGGAGAAACGGCACGAACTCGGCCCACGCGTTCTCCCACAGCCTGATGATCGCCGGGTAGCGGGCCTCCCACTTCTCGCCGAAGGCGGCCAGTGGGGGCTCTCCCAGCTGGCACCCGGCGGGCGGCTGGTGATACCCCTGCGGATTCGCGGAAGCGTGTCGCGCTCGATCGCGTTTGAGCGGGACCCCGACGGTGGCTGGCGCAGCGCCGAACACGCGATGTGCGGCTTCGTCCCGCTGCGCGGCGGCATCGCCGACGACCCCCGCAGCCGGATCGACCTGACCGGCGACAACACCGTCACCCTCCAATCCCACCAGGACCAGCCCTTCGCCCCCGAACGGCTGACCGGCGTGCTCGACCAGCCCCGCAGCGAGATGTGGACCGGGGTCACTTTCGCCCGGATGGAATCGTTGGAGTGGATGTACCTCTGGCTCACCTGCGCGCTACCCGGCGGCCTGCGCAGCATGCCCGCGGAGCAGACCGCGATCGACTCCGGCCGCATCACCCCGATGTTCCGCACCGGGATGGCCGTACCCGGCGACGGCGAGTTGGCCTACCTCGCCAAACGTCCCGGCGGCCACGACAGCGACGGCCACGAACTCACCGAAACCGGCGTCATCGGGCACGGCCCCCACGGTGGCGAACTGGCGGCCCGCGTCGCCGACGAGATCCGAACCTGGCACCGGGACTTCCGGCACCGGGACGTCCGGTTCGAGATCCCCGCCGACGGCACCGACACCTCCGACCCCACGCGCGGCCGGTTCTTCCTCGACCGCCCCCATCACCCCATCACCGTCGTCTGGCAGTAAGCCGAACCAGTGGTGGTGTTCGACCACGCGGGGCGACTACCGGACACACGAGAAGGCCGGGGCGGCGCGTTCCTGATCGCCGCTCCGGTCCCCTCGCCCTTCCCGTCAGGCCGATGCCCGCACGAGTTGGCGTGAGGCTTGCCCGATCACCCGTTGGTGTCCGCACCGTGGCTGGCTACGGTCGTTGACGTGACCGAAACCGAAGCTGGTGCTCGCCACAAGCCCAGTGCGCTGGAACTGATCGCGGAGTGCGTCGCACGGCTGCGGATGACCGAGCCTGCGGACACGCCGGCCGTGCTTCTGGCGGCGTGGCACGGGTTCGGCACCGCCGAGGCCGCCGGCCGCATGCTGCGCTGCGACAACGACGAGGACGCCGTGCTCGCGCGCAACGCGACGCCGGTGTTCGAGGCCGTCGCCGTGCTGATGCGGCGAGCACCGTCGATGCCCTACACCGACTTCGTGGTGGAGAACATCAGCGGCCTGGTCCCCGATGGCTACCAGCCGACGAGCAACGCCGACCAACTCGACGACCCACTCGCGGTCCCCGACATGTCGCCGGCTGGGAGTGTTCGCAGCGGCATTCTCGCGCTCGCGCTCGAACTGAACACCCTGCTGCCCGAAGCAGCCGAGAACGCCACCGCACCGGACGACCGCGTCGCGTGCGAGCACGGAACCAGACTGGCCTACGAGCTGTCGAACTGCTGGGAGGGCAAGCTCACCTCCTACATGAATGGCGGGCGGGATCTCATTGGCGACCGTCGAACCCAACCGGTAGGCGCGAAACCCAAGCAGGGAAAGAAAAAGCGCAAGCCGAAGCGGAAATGATCTGAGCATGTTGCCGACAGATCGGGTCGTGCTGGTCGATCTGGAAAACGTGGTGGGGTTTCGGCCCAAGCGACGAACCTTGCGCAGCCGGATGACCGCGCTGCTCGACGCCGCCGGGCCGTGGCACCACGCCGTCGCCGCCTACGCCTGCATCGAGGACGCCGACGACGCCACCGCCTCCACCCTGGCGGCGCTCGGCGTCGCACCCCTGCGCGTCACGCCCGGACCCGACGCCGCCGAACTCGCCCTGCTCGCGCACGCGCGGCGGATGCAGGCCGACGGCTGCACCCGCTTCACCGTCTGCTCCGGCGATCACGCCTTCGCCGTACTCGGCGACGCCGACGCCTCGACTCTCGAAGTCCTTGTCTGGCAAGGACAACCGGTCGCCGCCGGCCTCGCGGCAGCCGCCGACCACGTGCACCGACTCCCTCGGCTGGGCGAAGGCGACATCCCGGTTCGGCCCGAGAACACCGGCAACCTCGGGCGCCTCACGCAGCGCCGCGCCACATCCCGCTCGAAGCGACAGCCTCAACTGCCGTGGGACGGGCTTGTCACAGGATTCGCCACCGGCATCGGCATCGTCCTCGGTGCACGGCTCGGCAGCCTGCTCTGGCCCGGCGCCGCCGTTGACGAACGCCGCGGCCCGCGTTAACCGAAAGTGTCAGGGCGTCAGTCAACGAGTTTCGTCACCGTGGCGGTGATCCGTCCGTCGTAACCATCGACCACGAGGTACCAGCGAGCGTCGTAAGGCACATCGAGGATCGTGGGGCTGCTTTCCCAGTAACCGCCGTGGTATTCGTACTCCTCGCCGTCGAGGTAAGCCTGGTACTCCTCGACATCCATCAGGCACACCCTGGCAGGAACTCCGCGCAATTCGACCTCGACGGACGTGGCACCCACGCACGGGCCGAGATCCCAATACAGGTGTTCCATGCCACCATCCTTTCGCAGCCCGACCGGGCGCGGTGATCACCCGCTTATCCGGGAGGCGTGCGTCCGGGGTTCGGACCGGCGCATGCAGGTCCGCGTGCGGATCGAGTGTCAGTGCTCGTTCAGGAAGGCCGTCTTGACCAGTTCGGCGGCGTCCACGAGCGGGCCGGCGGGGACGGCCATCTCGCCCTGGGTTGTCAGGTCGCTGCTGTCTTCGGTGAGCACCCAGGTCACGCGCACGGAGGTGGCCTGCGGGTCGCGGGCCACGAGCACGTAGTCGTCCACTTCAGTGCGCCACTCCACGTTCGGCCGCAACGACTCCGGTGTGAGCGTTACCTCGGCGTTCGCGCCGCGCTGTGCCCAGTCCACTGGGTAGCCGCGCGGGGTTATCCGCGAAGCCACCGAATCGAGCACGCTCCAGTGCGAAGTCTCGCGCCCCCGGACCGGCTCGACCAGCCGCGACAAGTCCGCCTCGTCACGCTCGTCGAAGTCGGCGATCTCGCAGTTGTGGAAGGTCAGGACGATTTCCGGTCTGGCGACGAACCGGTCCCGGCTGACCACGCGCACTCCCACACCGTCGAGGGCTACGCCGAACAAGTGTGCACGGCCTGCCTCGATGTGCGTCGGGCGCGCTTGCCTCCATGCGTCCAGCCGCGCGGCCCGATCCTCGGTCGTCGGCGTCACCGTGTCGCCGAACAGTCCCGGTGGGACATAGCCAGGCAGCGGCGACGTCTTCTCCTTCGACGGCGGCTCGAGGTATTGCTGCTCTTCGAGGTCATACAGCCGGTCGAGGATCTCCGCGACCCGGTCCACCCGGCTGATGGAGCCGAGGAGGTCGATGTCGAGGGTGATCGGAGGCCGCGGGACACCGCGAGCCCGGTCGGTCAGCGCCATGATCTCGCCGGCGTTCGCGGTCCTGGTGTTGCTGTGATCGCGAACGTAGATCGCGCCATCGGCCAGCTGGTCTTCTCCGGGCACGCCGTACGCCTTGTGGCAGGGGTAGATCGGTTGCCCGTCCTCGGGTGGCAGCCCGATGACGAATAGCACCTCCCGATCGCCGTCCGCGCTGATCCGGCCGAACTCGAAGCCGGGGAACGTCGCACCCAGGTAGGGCCGGAGCCGGTCCGCGAGCTCGTGGGGCTCCGCACCGCGAGCGACACCACCCGCCTCGCCTTGCTGCGCGCCGATCACCAGCACGGCGTAGCCCTTGAAGTGCCGGGCCGCATCCTCGGGCAGCCGGTTCGCGCAGGCCAGGAGAAACTTGGCGATCTTCACCAGCCCCGGCTTCGAGGCGATGTCCACGGTGCTCTTGGCTTCGAGATAGCTCGTCTCCGCCGCATCACCATTCGCGACGACGTGATTCAGAACGGACCGCAGAATGCGCTCGCCCAGCGGTACGACATTCGTATCCACCCATCAACCTCCACACGCCTGCCTTCGTCCGTTCGGTCAGACGGTAATGCCAGACATCGAACCCCCGCGCGAACGAGGCAAAACCCCAGGTCAACCCGTGTCGCGGACCCGCTTGAGCACAGCAGGAAGAACGGAGACATAACGGAGCCCAGACTGCCCGTTAGCAACCGCAAACATGATCTTGAAGTCGCCAAAACCGCAGGTAGAAGCCCTGCAATCGAAGCCCGTTTCAAGATCGCCGCGATCGAACCCGCGGGCTTTTAATCCGTAGGTTCTGGGTTCGAGCCCCAGGCGGCCCACCAAAATCCCAGGTCAGCGGCTATCCGGTCGAGACCGAGCGAGATCAGCTCCCCGGTTTTGGGCCGGGTTGTCCAGCAGCCCTTCCGGGGCCATCGCCGTGACCGGGTCGACCGCCTTTCGCTTCAGGTCGTTGTCCTGCGGCGTCGACACCCGCGATCAGCCGGGCGGGATGCCCGCGTCGTCCAGCGCGGTCGCCGTCGTCTTCCGGAAGTTGTGGGACGTCAGCCAGATGAAGTCGTCGCCACCGCGGCCAAACTAGGCTTTTCCGCGCGCGACAACGCGTCATAAAATTGCCACCAGACCTTTTTTGCCAATTGTGCAGGCACCAGAGTTCCCCACGCGGACATGCTGTGGCCCATCGCGATGCACTCGAGCGTGATGTCGTTTCATCAGATTTCATAGCTCCGTGCCACCGCGACGAGATCGCCGTCCTCACGGGTCGACGCGACCACTCCGGGGGGCCTCGGCTGGAATCCCGGTGCGTCGGCGAGGCCGAAGGTCTCGTCGACAGCGGTGATCCGGACGTGGTCGGCGCCTGGTGTGCGCAAGGTGATGTCGACTCCGCCGGGTGGCAGGTCACGGAAACGGATCTCCGCCGGCCAGGTGTTGGCTCGCGTTCCGGCGACGGTCACGGTCACCGGTGCCGCCCCCGGTATGGCCGCGGTTGCTTCGATGATCTGGTGATCAATTCGGAGCGTCAACGACGTGGCCCCACGCCTGGACGTCACGTGCACCGTGCGGGTGTCCCCGTCGCGGGCCAGTACCGAGACCTCCGGCCCTGCTGCGGCCATCGGCTTGGCGGCACCGGTCCACAATCTGCCGCGAGCGTAGCCGGGCGGCAGGGCAGTGAGGTCGCGGCTGTTCACGTGCTTGCCGGTCCACGCGGTGGGTTCGTCCTCCCCGCTGACCCAGGCAGCGGTGCCCGTGTCGGCGTTCAGTACGTAAGCGAGGTGTGTGCGCTCGGGGTGCCGCGCGTCGAAACGGTCGACGGCGAGTCCCGCACCGACCAGGCCCACTGCCAGCGCCGTCGCGGTGAGCGGCACTGCCATGGCGATACGCCTGCCGACGCCGCGGGCAGGGCTGGGGAAGAACAATTCGACGATCGGCAGCAGGGTCAGGCCGAACAGGGTCAGACATACCGTCCCGACACCGGCGAGTGCCAGTCCCATTCCGATGAAGGCGTTGCGGGCCAGCAGCGGGAGCAGCGCCGTGGGGATCAGTGACCCGAGGGTCACCGCGACGACGGGCCAGGCCGCGAACCGTACCGGCAGCGACGCGAGAAGCAGGCCGAGCGCACCGGACATCGCCGTCAGTGCGAAGAGGAAGGACGCTCCCGGCGCCGACACCGCGCAGACCACGCCGAGCGCGGCGGGCCACATCATCGCGCCGATCGCGAGCGCGGCCGGCCCGAGCCGGCGTCGCAGCAAGAGGTACCAGCCGAGCAACGCCAGCCCGGAGAGGGTGGCGAGAGCCGCCTGGTAGGCCAGCGGGCGGTGAAGCAAACCGCCCATCGCGTCGTAACCGGGTCGCAGTCCTACCAGGACGGTCCACAAGCCCTGCCCTAGCAACGCCGACAAAGCCAACGGCAGCACCGCGGACGCTGCACCGAGAAGCATCCGCGGCACGCTCGCCAACCGCCGCCGCCGCGCGATCAGCACCACGGCCGCCACTAGCAACACCGCCAGGATCGCGATCGGCCAGACCAGGGCGTCGGAGTAGGTGATCATCGTCCCGAAGATCCGGAAGTAGGTCGCGTCGCGGCCGGAGGCGAGTGCGGGCAGGTCGGCGCCACCGAACGCGGCGGAGAGACGGAGCATGTTCTCGCCCAGGTGCTGCAGGCTGCCGCGATCGAGGTTGGCGATGGAGTCGTCGGCGGTGTGGTAGCGAGACGCCCCTTCAACGTAAGCGGAGTTCAGCCCGGTGAAGCCGGCTTGCGACAGCGCGGTGAAGTCACTGTTGTTCGGCAGCATCCGGTACATTTCGACCATCGACGAGTCACCCCGCGGATGGGGCACGGCGTCGGTGAACAACGAGACCAGCCCCGAGTTGCCCCTCGACGTCTCGAACATCAGCGACGGTCCGCTGACCCCTCGCGCCTCCCAGTTGAGCACCACGCCGCCCCGGCGAGCCAAGGGGTGCTCCCTGACGAACGCGTTGGCCCCCAGCAGTCCGTCCTCCTCGCCATCGGTGAACAACAGCACCAAGTCGTTGCGCAGCCGTCCCTGTCCGCCGAGCGTCCGCGCGATCTCCACCATGGCGGCGACCGCGGCGCCGTCGTCAGAGGCACCAGGTCCGGCAGCAGCGGAGTCGTAGTGGGCCGCGAGCACAACCGCTCCGGTGGAGTCCCGGCCGGGCAGCGTGGCCACCACGTTCTCGACCCTGCCGAAGGTCGCGAGTCCCGCCGCCGATCGTGAGCCGACCGAGTGCTGGATCTCCACCGCGAAACCCGCCGACCGGAGCTGTCGGGTCAGGTAATCCCTGGCGCGGTCACTGGCCGGACTGCCCAGTGGACGCGGTTCGGTGGCGAACCGCTCGAGATGGGAGATCGCCCGCTCGGCACTGAACTGCTGCCCGGGCGCCGACGCGGGAACAGGTTGCTGGACGCTGCCCTCGGACAGAACAGTCAACGACAAAGCGGCGGCAAGAACCAGTAGAGCGGCTATCCCCGCGACGACCCTGCGTGGCACATCGATCAATTTTTCGAGCACGCCGGAACCCTAAGCAGCCAGCACGATGCCGATAATGGTGTGCGCCGCACAAACAGGGTGCGGTTTTCCGCATCCCGCCGTCAGGTGTCCCGTACCCGGTGAGCCGCGAAGGGAGGCGTCAACTATGCGCGACAAGGGCTGGTGACGACGAATGTTCAGGACTCCGCGGGAAGAACGGCGCTGATCGCCTGGGGCTCCCGGCGGGACCAGACGGCAGCCGCGGCGAGCGCGACCAGCGCTCCCGCGGTCCCCGCCGCCGCGATCGCCGTGGCTGGCCCGGTGAACTGGGCGAGCAGCCCGCCGAGGACGATGCCGAGGCCTTGGCCCGCGACCATGCCGGTGCGGGCGAACCCCAGCGCGCGGCCTCGGACGTCGGGCGGGACAAGCTGCACGAACGTGGCTCCGGCGGTGACCTGGTAGGCCGAGCACAGCCCCGATCCGAACAACAGCACCAGCGCCGGAACGAGGCCGGGACCGGACCAATAGCCAAGCAGAGGCACTGACGTGCCGATCGCGAGCAGCCCCAACGCCCGCAGCCGCGTTCGCCGGGACACCAACCTCAGCAGCACCGCCCCGACGACGGCTCCGGCGGGTTCGGCCGCGAGCAGCACCCCGATCCATCCCCCGCCGACACCGATTTCCTGAGCGAACGGCACCGCGAGCCCTTCCGGGACGACGGTGAACAGCGCCAGCCAACCCAGCCACAGCAGGGTCGCGAGCCGACGATCTCCGAACACGGCGACAGCCCCTCCGGCGACTTGACGCCAGGAACGACGCCACCGTGAAGCGAGGGCGTCGCCGGGCAGAGACACCGGCGGCACGTGCGGACCCAGTGCGACGCGAAGGAGAGCCGCAGACACGGCGAAGGTGACCGCATCGATCGCCAGCGCGGTATGCGGCCCCACCCCGGTGACCACCAGCGCGCCGGCGGCGAAACCGGCGACCAGGCACAACTGGTTCGTCACCTGCTGCACCGTCTGGCCCGCCTCGTACCGGCCGCCGAGCAACTCCGGCAACACCGCGCCCTGCGCCGCCGAGAACGGGGCCTCCGCCAACTGCACCAGCACCAGCACCAGCAAGACCGCCAGCAACGGCAACGGCACCACCGGCACGGCCATCAGCGCGACCAGCCCCGCCCGGACAAGATCGCAGACCACCATCACCCGCCGCCGCGGGAACCGGTCAGCCAGCCACGACAGCAGGGCTCCGGACAACAACGCGGGCAACATCGACAACGCGTACGTCGCGGCACTCCACGCCGGGGACCCCGTTCGCTGGAACACCAAAATCGTCAGCGCGACCCGCGCGAGCTGATCCCCCGCCGTCGACAAAACACCCGCGACCCACACCACCCGGAACCCAGGCACTGTGAACGCATTCCACGTACGACTGGCCATCCCCACCCCGCGGCTGCCCCATGCGTCTCCCCGAACGCCGAGCGTAGCCTCAGATTCCCGCTGGCACAGGCGTTTCTCGGAACGCAGCCGGAGACATGAGACATCGAATAACGAGGCAGCGCGTTCGTCAATGAGGTAATTCGCGAAGAATTCCGTTCAATCGTGAAGAGCCTGCGAAGGAAGTTCTCCATACGCAGCCCGATAATGCGCAGTAAACGCACTAGGCCGCATATACCCCCACCGCGCCGCCACCTGCGTAACCGTCGTCTCCCCCGGCGTAGCAGCCCTCAGCTCAGCTCGTGCATGGTCAAGACGCACCCGTCGCAGGTAAGCCATCGGGGTCGTATCCAGGTGCCGTCGGAACGCCAGCTGCACCGCCCGTGCGGAGACACCCGCGGCCTGGGCCAAGTCGGTGGCCGTGAGGTCGCGTTCGGGATTCGCTTCGATGAACGCCACAGCGCGGCGCAAAGCTGCCGGATGTGCGTCGAGTGAGGTGCCGGCGCGTTCGTCCAGCGCAGTCGTGGGAAAGGCCGCGAGGACAGCCGCGGCGAGGTGCTGTGTGGCGGTGCTGACCAGCAGTGGGTGCTCGGCGATGTCCGGTGCGGAGAGGACCTGGTCCCGCACGTAGGTGATGGCGGCCCGCAGGTGCTGGGCACCGGCGGCGGACACTGGGTTGTGGTCGAGCAGTTCGACGGGCTTTTCGACTCCGGCGACGCGGGCCAGCACGTCTGGGTCGAGCATGGTGATGCTGTAGCGCGCCCGGCAGATCCGGCCGGAGTACGGGCGGTCTGGCGGGGCGAAGGAGAACAGGTCTCCGGGGCCGAAGTCGGCGGGTTCGGACCAGTTGGCCGGCCGGTGGTCTTCGATGGTTCCGGTCTCTATGTCGCAGAGGCAGATCCGGCCGAGCGGGCTGACGTCGTAGCTCATCTCGAAGTGCAGGTCCAGCTGGTCGGCGCTGACGCTGTCCGAGGCGACCCGGGTGATGTGGGCGCCCGCGGCGCGGCCTCCGCTGCCGATGCGCATCGGGGCGTAGGACTTGGAGAGGAATTCTTCCGTGCGCTCCAAGTCGTCGCTGTCGAACACCAAGTGTCCAGGAGCGGACATCCGCCGGTTCGTCCTCCGTCCCACGCCGACAAAGCGACCCCGGCGGGTCCTCGGGCGTCGTGCGAGGACCTCCGACGTGCTTCGTCGCGGGGCAGGCCCCCGGTTACCCGCGTGGGTCGGGGATCAAACCGCCGAGCTGGGAGCAGGCGTCGTCGACGGTGGTGGCTAGGCGGAGCATGGCGTCGACCCTGGTGACGCGCAGCGGGCGCAGGACGGCCCGGTTGCCGCCGGTCACCACGATCAGTTTTCGGTGCCGGGCGGTGGTGGCGCGGTGGGTGTCGAGCATCAGCGACATGCCGATGACGGCCATGAAATCCAGGCCGGTGCAGTCGAGCACGATGTCGCGGCCGGTCCGCAGCTGCGTATTCAGTACGTCGGCCAAGTCGTCGGCGGTGGCCAGATCCAGTGCGCCGCTCAGTCTCACCAGCACCAGGGAGCCCAGGGGCCCACAGCGAATCGCCAGGTCGCCGGGGCGCAGCGACCGTTCGGTTGTCTCGGACATCAGCGGGGTTCTCCCTGTCGTCTGTGTGGCCAACGCCGCGACGGGGAATCGTTCCCGAAGGCACCGCTGAATCTCTGCCCGATTTCCGGTCTTCCGCTCCGGAAGGAACTGGGGTTGTCTCCACCGTGCAGGGTTCGCCGGGAATGGTCTAGCGGCGGAACCGAACCCCGGGACTATCCGGAAAACGAACCGTTCCGGTGCAAGCGGGCCGGATCGGCGCGGGTCACTGCCGCCGGTGCGGGCAGCTGCCAGCCGCTCTCGTACGCGGCGGCGAAGCGGTCCTCCACCAGGACTAGCCGGCTGCGACTGCTGAGCGTGCGTACCTGCAGGTCAGTCCGGTCGTGGACACCGCGCAGGCGGACCGCTGCGCCGAGGATTTCCGCTCCGTCCGTGAACCGGCGGTACTGGGCACGCGGCGCTCGCCGAGGCTTGGCTGCGTCTGGTTGCCTGATTACTACCGAGTTCCTTGCTGTGCCTCAAGATTCGCCCGGTACGCAGAGCGTTCCGGGTGGTCCGCGTGCAGCGCACGGTCGTCGCGGACCAGCCGCCGGATGCGGTTGAGGACCGGTTCCGGGGTGACGCCCGCAGCCGCGGCGAGCAGGCCGACATAGCCGGGCACGGCGATTTCGGCACGGCGGTTGTGCACCGAATCGACGACCGCCCTGGCGACGTCTTCCGGCTGCACCTTCGGAATCGGCCGCATGTCGAGGCCGGAGGCGAGTGCGGTGTCGACTGCCGAGGGCAGCACTGCGGTGAGGCTGACGCCCGCCTCCGCGAACTCCAAGCGGGTCGCGGCCGTCAGCCCCACCACGGCGAATTTGGTCGCGTTGTAGACGGCCAGTCCCTTGACCGGGAACTTGCCTGCCAGCGAGGCGACGTTGACGACGTGCCCGAAACCGCGTTCGACCATGCCGGGCAGCACCAGTTTCATCCCGTTGAGGACGCCGCCGAGGTTGACGTCGATCTGCAGCCGGTCGGTGGCGTCGGCGAGTTCGAGGAACCCGCCGTTCGGCATGAGGCCGGCGTTGTTCACCAGCACGTGCAACGGTCCGTGAGCCTTCTCGGCCGCGGCGGCGAAGGACGCGAACGAGTCGCGGTCGGCGACATCGAGGTGGTGCGCGGTGCCGCCGACCAGCTCGGCGGTCTCCTCGGCGGCCGCCTGGTTGAGGTCGCCGATCGCGACGCGCGCGCCCTTGCTCGCGAACAATTTGGCGACCGCGCGGCCGATCCCGGCACCTCCGCCGGTGATCGCGACCGACGCGCCGTCGAGGTCGATTTTGGGGTAGATCATCGGATCGCTCCTTGCTCGATGGCGGCGCGCACGCGCGGCGGGGTCAGGGTGCGGCAGGCGCGGAGCACGTCGGCGCGGCGGCGCAGGTCCATGAAATTCGGGCCCATGACGTCCAGTTCGGCCGGGCCGGGTTCGATCCGGAGCACCTGGATCCCGGCGGCGCGGAGCTGCTTGACCTCGGCGTCGACGCGCCGGGTCATCGCGCGCCGGGCGAGCCGTTCGACGCGCGCAAAGCCGCGGCCGGGTGTGCCGCCGGAGGTGGACATCGGCGGGATGAGCACGACCTCCTCGACCCCGGTCGGAATGACGAGATCGGCGGACGTCGGCGAAACGGTGCCGCCATCGACGTACCTGCGGCCGTTGACGGCGACCGGCGGGAACCAGCCTGGAATAGCCCACGACGCGGCAATCGCGGTACCGAGCTGAGCCCGCTGCGAATTCCCGAACGCGACCCGCTCCCCCGTGCGGAGATCGGCTCCGACGAGCCAGGTCCGCGGATGGTCGACCCAGCCGTCGGCATTGGCCAACGCGGTGCCGAGGTCGCGCAGCCATCCGGCGTCTCCACGTCCCCTCGGCAACGCTCCGGCCAGCCCGGCCAGCAGGTCCACCCGGCCACGCAATCCCGCGACGGCGAGGCCGAGACCAGGCCAAATCGGTGTCGGCAACGGCGGAAGCTTGCCCGGATGCCGCGCGAGATGGTGTACGACGCGGTCGTCGGCGGGCTCTCCCAGCAGCGCGGCCATGATCTCGCCGACCCCGATGCCCGAGCCGAGGAACGCCGCCATCTCCGCGCCCGCCGACGTGCCGACCAGGACGTCGGCGTCGCGCGCGTCCCATCCCAGCTGGTCCTCGACCGCGGCGAGGGCAGCGACGGTCCAGGCGAAGCCGAGCGTGCCGCCACAACCGAGCACCAGTGCGCGTTGGGTCATCGACCACCTCTGCGGAATCGCGTGTCAGTGGCGGAACCGTATGTCATTTCTGCGGCGAGGGCAATACCGTTGCAGAGCGCCTACCGGTGGTGCGCGAATGGAGTCAACGGGTCCCAGAGCTCAGCGCAGTGATGCTGTCGCGGGATCTCCATCGTGAGCTGACTGTCTCCGGCAGCGTTGAGCACCATCACCGCCGGGCTGTCCTTTGTGTACGGATCCCATTGCGGCGCACCGTCCACAGTGGGGTTTCCGGTGCGGGCGAACCCTGCCCATTGGGTCAGGATCTGGTCGGCGAGCACCTGCTGGTTGGGGGTCAACTGGACGCCGTTCGGGAACATCAGCAGCCATTCGGCGACGTGGTAGGCACCATTCGGTTTGGCGGGGTCGACGAAGAATTGTGGTGGGATATCCGTGTCATCGACCTGGTAGGCGAAGACCGGGATGTGTCGCGAGAGCCGTTCGTCGTTGAGCAGTGCGGGGCAGACCGAGTTGGAATCGGCGACGGCGGTCCGGTAGGCGAGGAACGGGGCCGGCGCGGGGTAGCGTTTCAACGGATATGTCTTGCGGACCTCGTCGGCGTGCTTTCCGTACTGCTGCTTAATAAACTTGTCGTAATCGGCTGCGGTCTCGGCGAACGGAAGTTGGGTTTCGTCGCGGTCGACGCCGTGCATCAGAGCTACGTGATTGACGTGCCCGGTGGCGAACGCTTCGGCGGGTGACATCGGCAGCGTCGTCCCGTCGACGATCGGTGCGACCGTGCCGTTGTCCGGGTTTCTTCCGTGGTCGGCCTGTTTGAGCACCGCCTGCGCGGGCAGCGCACGCAGGCAGGCGGCGGTGGAGCAACCCAGCGCCTTGGCGAAGCGTTCTCCCTTTTGCTGCGCTTGTTTCTCGGTGGGCAGTTGGGCTTTGCAGTCCTGCGTTTGCCAGATGGTGTCGACGCCGAGCAGCGAGTTGTACTCCCCGCTTTGGCTGATCCCGCGGTTGAACAGCCCGGCCGAGCCTGGTGAAGCGGTGTGGGCGCAGACGCTCGAACCGCCCGCGGAATCGCCGTAGATGGTGACGTTGTGCGGGTCGCCGCCGAACTTCGCGATGTTGCGCTGCACCCAGCGGAGCGCGGCTTGCTGGTCCTGGAGGCCGTAGTTTCCAGCGTGCGCACCGAAGGATTCATGTGCGAGGAAGCCGAAAATCCCGAGCCGGTAATTGAATTCCACGCTGACGACGTGCCCCGCGGTCACGAGACGGCTCGCGTCCGCCGGCTTCCACAACAGGAATCCGCCGCCGTGGATCTGAACCATCACCGGGAACGGACCGGGGCCCGCGTTAGCAGGCGTGCGCACGGTCAGGTTGAGACAATCCTCGTTGTCCGAACCAGGTCCGGTGCCGGGCGGTTGCGGACATTCGTTGCCCTCCGCGGTCGCGGCGAACGGCTCAGTCCAGTGCACGGGCCGCTGCGGCGGGGCCCAGCGCAACTCGCCGACCGGCGGCGCGCCGTAGCGAATCCCTTGCCACGACTTGATCTCCGCACTCGCGACGCCGCACACCGGACCGTCGTCGGTGGTGACCGTCGTGCCCGGCGAACACGCTGGCGCGCTCACTTTGGCGGCCAGCGCCGCCGATCCGGCCACCGACAGCACCACTCCCACGACAGCCGCCAGGACAGCGGGCACCTTTCCGTCGAATCTCATCCGTCCTCCTTCGGTCCCGCCTGGCCGGGGAGGCGAACGAACGACGAGCAGCGAACAGGCGGTTTACGGAATGGGCTCGACCAATGACCACCTGCGGGTCATCGCGGCGGGAACACGTCCCGCGTGCCTCCAGTCTGGCGGCCGCGCGGCGAGGCACAACCTCCGTTCGGTCGCGCGGAGGGTGTCAAATTCCCGGGGACGATGGTCTTTGTCCGGGATCAAGCAGCGCCGAGGAACTCCGCCTCGGCCACTGCGCGCAATTCGCGCACTAATTCGCGCACCGCAAGGGATTGCGCACCGGCGTAGGTGGCGACGTACCCGATCCGCCGGGTGGGCGGGTCGGCGATCGGGGTGACGACGACTCCCGGCGGCGTGGCGGCGAGGGTGAGTTTCGGCAGGATCGCCATGCCGATCCCTTGCGCCACCATGGAAAGCACCACTCCGTCGTCGGCGACCTCCATTTTCGCGGACGGCAGCCAGTCCTGCCGCGCCCACCAGGAGCGCGTGTAGGAGGAGCAGTTTTCCGGCCAGTCAAGCAGCGGGAGGCGGCGCGCTTCGGCGTGTCCGATCGGGTTGACCAGGAAGTACGGCTCCCGGAACAGTTCTCCGGCGACCAATCCGGCCGGCGGGGTTTCGTCCTCGCCGAGGGTCGCGATGGCGACGTCCGCGCGTCCGTCGGCGACCTCGCCCGCGGTGCCGCGGCCCAGTTCGGGGACGACCAGCACCTGCGGATGCAAGCCGGAATGCTTGGCGGTCAAGCATTCCAGCGCCGCGGGCAGGAGATGTGCGGCGGCACTGCGGAAAGCGGCGATCCGCAGCGGACCGGTGAGGGATCCGGCGGCCGCGCCCCGGGCTTCGGCGCGGAGAACGTCGAGTTGGCGCAGGATCAGCCGGGCGTGCACGAGCGCGCGGGCACCAGCCGCGGTGGGGCGGGCACCGGTTCGGCCGCGGTCGAAGAGGATGGCGCCGACCTTGCGTTCGCAGGTCCGGACCGCGTGCGAGACCGCGGACTGAGTCAGGCTCAACTCGGCGGCAGCGGCGGTGAAGCTGCCGGTGCGCTCCACCGCGAGCAGCAGGCGCAGCTCGCCCGGAGTGAGGTCGACAGCATCCATGCGGCCAGCCTAGCCGTGGCCATGAGCGGGATTCATGGATTGGCGCGGTCCATCGATCCGGAGGTCTGCCGCGGCGGCTTGGGCGCGCTTAAGTTGCTGGTCAGAACCGACTAAGGAGATTCACGTGTCCCTGACCGCCGTCCGCCAGGTCCGCCGTCCCGAGGGCGCGCCGAGCGCCGCCGACTTCGAGTTCGTCGCCCAGCCGCTGCCGGACCTCGCCGACGGACAGGTGCTGGTCGAAAACCGTTACCTGTCCGTCGATCCGTACATGCGCGAGTTTATGGAATGGGGCGGCTGGGAGCTGGGCGCGGGTCTGGAAGGTCGCACGATCGGCGAGGTGGTCGAGTCGAAGGAGCCGACGCTGCCGATCGGCACGACGGTGTTCCATCGGCACGGCTGGGCGACCCACGCCGTCCTCACCAGCGCCGACGCCCGGACGATCACGCCCGCGGACGGCGTTCCGCTGAGCGCTTACCTCGGCATTCTCGGCGGAACCGGGCTCACCGCGTACGTCGGACTCACCCGGATCGCGCAGGTCCGTCCCGATGACGACGTGTTCATCTCCGCAGCGGCCGGTGCGGTGGGCAGCGCGGCCGGGCAGATCGCCCGGTTGCTCGGTGCGGGGCGGATCGTGGGCAGCGCCGGATCGGCGGCGAAGGTCGAGCACCTGACGCGCGACCTCGGTTTCGACGCCGCCTTCAACTACCACGACGGTCCTGTCACCGATCTGCTCGCGAAAGCGGCCCCGGACGGAATCGACGTGTACTTCGACAACGTCGGCGGCGACCACCTGGCCGCGGCGATCGACGCCCTCCACGACCGCGGCCGGGTCGCCTGGTGCGGTTCAGTCGCGCAGTACAACAGCCTGCGCACGCCGCCGAGCGCGCCGCACAACCTGTTCGACGTGGTCGGGAAAAGTCTTCGGATCGAAGGATTTCTGGTGCGCGATCACCTCGACGCGCGCGAAGAGTTCGAGGAATTCCTGATCCCGCACGTCCGCAGCGGGCGGGTGCTCGTGAACGAGACTGTGACAGAAGGGTTTTCCAGCATCGTGGACGCGTTCATCGGGATGCTGCGCGGGGAGAACGTCGGGAAAATGCTCGTCCGGGTCTGACCGCCGGGAGGGGGCCGGACAGCCCCCTCCCGGGTCAGAACCTCAATCGCGCCAACGGTTGTTGAGGAAAGCGTCGTCGTCCTCGTCGTCTTCCACCGGACGCGGTCGACGCGTCGGACGGCGCGGTGCCTCGCTCCGCAACGCGGGCTGATTCGGAGTCACCGCGAACGGCGACGCCGAACCGGGCTCGTTGCCGAACTCGTCGGAATCGAACGCCGAGGGCGGGTCGGTGCTCGGCCGGTCCGTGCTCCACCCGGACTTAGTCTTGCGCTTCCCCATCTCCCGCCGGTGCTGGACGTACCGTTCGGCCGCCTGCACCTGCTTGGTCATGTACTCCTGGGACTGCGCCTTGATCTCCTCGGCCTTCTGCTCGCGCAGGGCCCGGCGGTCGGCCTGCTCCCGGACCAGCGCGTCCAGTTCGGCCTTCATCGCGGCGGTTTCGCTCATGCGTGCCTCCTACCTGGTCCGGATGATCGGCGCGTCGTCGTCATCGTCGAGTGAACCAGTGATCCGGCTGGCGGGCTCCCCGAGGTTGTCGAAGACCGCACCCTCCACGCGATACGCCGCGCGCCGCTCGGTTTCGCCGCCGCCGCCACCGCCGCCGTGTCCGCCGCCCATCGCGCCCATGCCAGGCATTCCCGAGCCGCCGGACTGACCCGGCTGACCGGAGTGATCGCCCGCCGGCTGCGAGAACCCGCCGCCGGTTTGGGTGCCGGCGACCGGCGTGTGGTCGACGCCGACCACGGGCCCGCCGTGCAGCGGAGCGCTCGGTGCGCCGGCGGGCACGCCCGGACCGCCGCTGTGCGAGATCTCCGGACCGGGGCCGCCCTCGATCGGATGGCCGGGAGCACCGCTCGGAACGCCGTGCTGCAGCGGCTGAACTGGCTCGCCGGGGTGCACCGGACCGGGGCCGCCTCCCGCCGGATGTTCGCCGAACGGGCCGCCGGTGTGCGACATCTCCGGACCCGGGCCGCCCTCGATCGGACGCCCGGGGTGGCTGCTGCTGGGCGAGGCGCCGCCGTGCCCGTTGCCGTCGGGTCCCTTGTGGTCGGGTCCCTTGTGGTCGCCGGGACCGTCGCCCGCGTGGTGCCGTCCGGTGCTGTCGCCGGGTGCGTCCGGACGGTGGTCGACCTCGTGGATGCCCTGCTTCTGGTCTTCCTCGCCGAGCGTGTAGGTCGTCGGGTTGCCCTTGCCATCGTCGACCGTGACGACGGTCGGCCCGTTCGGCCCGTCCGGACGCTCGGCGGTGATCTTCGTGTCGCCGTCGCGGAGGTGGATCTTGCCGTCCGGACCGGGGTGGTGGACCTGGGCGTCGTCGTGCTGGCCGTCGCCGCCGCCGTGCGCGGACTTGTCGTCGGACCAGTCGATCTTGAAGTCCTTGACGTTCCCGGAGCCCTCGCCGATCTTGATGTCCATCTTGCCGTCGTGGTCCGGCTCGGACATTTCGAAGGTCTTGTCGCCCTGCTTGACCTTCAGGACATCGCGACCGTCTTCGTCCGGCTTGCCGTCGTGGTCCTTGTCCTCACCCGGCTTGCCGTCATGGCCCTTGTCGTCGTCGGGCTTGCCGTCGTGGTTTTTGTCCTCGCCCGGTTTGCCGTCGTGACCCTTGCCGTCGTCGTCCGGTTTGCCGTCGTGGTTCTTGTCCTCGCCGGGCTTGCCGTCTTCGCCGCCGGGACCGCCGTCGGCCGGGTCGGTCTTGATCGGCGGGCCGTCGACCGGACCGCCGCCGCCAGGTGAACCGCCGCCGCCCTTGTCGCCGGAGGTCTTGTCGTCGCCGGGAACCTTGTCGTCCGGGCCCTTGCCGTCGGGACCCTTGCCGTCGCCGCCGGTCGAGCCGGGTTCACCGCCGCCGGGTCCGCCGAGGGAGCCGCCGCCGTGGCTGCCCTGCGCGTCCTTCTTCAGCGACTCCATCGCGGCCTCGGCCTTTTGCTTGGCCTCCGCCTGAGCCTTCTGCTTGGCCTCTTGCTCGGCCCGCTGCTTGGCCTCTTCCTCGGCCTGGTGCTGGTCCTGTCCGCCGCCGGAACCCGAACCGCCCGAGCCCGACGAACCGCCGGAACCAGACCCGCCGGAGCCGCCGGGATCGGTCTTGATCGGCGGACCGTCCACGGGACCGCCGCCGCCAGTCCCGCCGCCGGGGCCACCGCCCGAGCCGCCGCCGAGGGGGCCGCCGCCCGGCGAATCGGACGGGACGTCCAGGTCGGGGACCTTCCCGCCGCCCCCGCCGGAACCACTGCCCGAACCGCTGCCGGACCCGCCGCCCGAACCGGATCCGCCCCCGATACCGCCGCCGGAACCACCGGGGTGGTCGCCCTGCGGCGTGTCCGAACCGGATCCGCCGCCAGGACCGCCGCCGGTTCCCCCACCGGTGCCGCCTCCGTGGCCGCCCTGGCCACCGCCATAGTTGCCAGACCCGCCCTGACCGCCGCCATAGTTGCCGCCGCCAGGACCCTGACCGCCCCCACCGGGACCCTGACCCCCACCGCCAGGACCACCGCCGCCGGGACCGCCTGCCCCGCCAGCCCCGCCGTCCTTGGCGCCCTCGAACTTGTTCTTGATCTTGCCCATTTCCTTGTCAAGGGCGTCGTAGGCCTTGTCGACGAGGTCCTTGGCGTCCTTGCAAGCCTTCTCGAACCCCTTGTAGATGGTGTCCCACATGTCGGGGTTGAACTGGTTCATGATCCACTGCTTGGCGAGGTCCTTGCCGTGGCTCTGGATCTCGTCGTCGTTGCAGCAGCCCTGGTCGTTGAGGGTGTCGACCAGGTTGGTGCCGAAGTTGTAGTCCATCCAGCCGGCGATCTGGGCCAGGTCGTCGACGCTGCCGTGCTCGCCGTTGGCGACCGCGATGACCTTCTGCGCCATCGTGTAGTCGGCCTTGCCGACCTGATCGCGGTACAGGGCGATGACCTGGTCGGCCTTCCCCTTGCACAGGTCGAACAGCGTCTTCGTGGTGTGCAGCGTCGCTTCGCTGGCGTGGCTGAGGTCCTCGCCCAGCTTCGCGGCCTTCTTCTGGATGCTCTCGTTGTACCGGTCCGACGCCGCGTCGGCGCCCGCCCCGGTCCAGGTTCCGAAGAGGGTGCCCAGTTCGGTTCCGGTATCGGTCAGCGTCGCCTTCACGGTTTCCGAGCCGTGCTTGAAATGGATGGCGTCGTTGACGAAACCCTCGAAGCTGATGCCGCGCTGCTCGTCGAACGGACCGCGGATGTCCTTGTCGAGGTCGAGCTTGCGCGTGTTGCCCTTGCAGTCGTCGGGGAGCTTCTCGAGCAGCCCGCCGAAGGTCTCGAACACCCTCAGCGCGGCCGCCGCGGGGTCGAAGAGCTCGTCGGACGTCTTCGTGCCGGTGGCCCCGGCGTCCTTGCCCTCACCAGGGGCGGGCGGGGCCTTCTTGTCGAGCTCGCCCTTGCCCTTGTCGACTTCCTTCTTCTTCTCGTCCTGGTTGTAGCTGTTCTGCTGGCCTTTTTGCCGGGCCTCTTCGTAGACCTGCTCGAGCGGCGGGGCGCCGCCAGGAGCCGCGAACGGGTTGTTCGGAACGGTGATGAACGTGCGTCCGTACGACTTGATGTACTTCGCGACGTCCTGGCCCTCGTCGCCTTCGGGATGCGGGTGCTCGTGGACCCACGCCCGGAGCAGGCCGTCCTTCAGCTCCGGCGGCACCGCCGAGTTGTCGAGCAGCTTTTTGACATCCGGCCACGTCTTCGGCTTGTTCTCGTCCGCCATCAGAGGATCCCGTCGACGCCGTTGCCGGTCTTGGTGATGGCGCCGGACTGGTTGTCCTCGTTCGTGCCGTAGGCAGACCCGGCGGTGCTGATGTTCGTGCCGAACGATTCGAGCGCCTTGCTGTAGCCGGAGAGCGCGCCCCACAGCTGTTTGGTTCCCTCGAGGTACTTGTCGGCGTGCGCTTGGTGCACCCGGCCGAACTTCTCCTTGGTCAGCTCGGAGGTTTCGAGGTCCGGATTGTCGTCAAGCAGCTTCTCCGCCAGGT
Organism: Amycolatopsis sp. La24; assembly: GCF_029087445.1. NCBI lineage: Bacteria > Bacillati > Actinomycetota > Actinomycetes > Pseudonocardiales > Pseudonocardiaceae > Amycolatopsis > Amycolatopsis sp. La24. Next base: position 291,233 of record NZ_JARACH010000002.1, on the reverse strand, counting down.
CGCCGATCTTCTTCGACGCCTTCGACAACGCTTCGGTTGTCGCGGTGTACCCGCCCCCACCGCTCATTTCAGTGCTTCTCCTCAGCTCGGCAAGCTGTCAGGGCCTCCGCGAGCACGTCCGCCACGGATTCCACGTCGGTGAACCGATCGAGCTCGTCCAGATCGATCGACACGTCGTAGTAGATCTCCAGCGCGGCGAGAAGCCGGATCCGGCCCTTCGAGTCGATGCCGAGCTCCTCGAGCGGAGCGTCGGGCACGACGAGGGCCGGGTCGAGCCGGAAGGTGTCGCTGACGACCTTCGTGACCTCGGCGCAGTGATCACCCACGGACGCCACCGTAACGCGCCTTGGCGGCCGACCGGGCGACCTTTCCGCTGGAAGTGCGCGGAAGTCCGCCAGAAGGGACCAGGTGTACCGCACGGAGCGTGAGATCGTGCTCCCTCGACACCGCTCGCAGCACGGCCCGGGTCACGTCCTTGACCTCGGCTTCCGCTCCGCGCACCCATTCCGCGACCACCATCGCGCCCTCGCCCTGGTCGTCGGCGACGCCGAACGCGGCGACCCGGTCGCGCCGGATCGCCGGGTGCGCCTCGCCCGCCGCCGCCTCGAGGTCCTGCGGATGGAAGTTGCGGCCGTCGACGACGATCAGGTCCTTGAGCCGACCGGTGACGTAGAGGTCGCCGCGGTGGAACACGCCCAGGTCGCCGGTGCGCAGCCAGCCGTCGAGCCCGTCGAGGACCCCGCCGAACGCTTCCGCGTCGCCGCGGCCCCAGTAGCCGGACGCGACGTTCGGGCCGTGCACCCAGATCTCGCCGACCTCGCCCTCGGGCTGCTCGTGTCCGTCGTGGACGATCCGGACGAGCTGCCCGACCGGCCGTCCCACCGACATCACCGGCTGGCCGTCCGGCGTTTCGACGGCGCGGCCCTGGGCAAGGGCTTCCCGATCGAGCACCGCGCCGCGCGGTCCGTCCTCGCCCGCGCTCGCGACGTACACCGTGGCCTCGGCCAGCCCGTACGACGGCCGATGCGCCTCGGCGCGGAACCCGCGCGGGCCGAACACCTCGTGGAACCGCTCGACCGTGCGCGGCCGGACGGGTTCGGCTCCGTTGAGCGCGACCCGGACGTCCGAGAGGTCGAGGTCGTCCTCCGCGCCGACGTCGGCGGCGAGGTCGTAGGCGAAATTCGGGGCCGCGGTGAAGACGGCCGGATAGTCCGAGAGCTGGCGGAGCCACCGCTGCGGCCGGTGCACGAACTCCGCCGGCGACATGAACACCGACCGGCCGCCGACGTAAACGGGCAGGCACAGCAGCTGGATCAGGCCCATGTCGTGGAAGAACGGGATCCAGCCCGCACAGGTCGTCTGCTCGTCCGAGGCGTACGCCTGGCTGGCCTGCCAGCAAGCCGCGACGATCGCCCGGTGCAGGATCACCGCGCCCGCCGGTTCGCGCGTCGATCCCGACGTGTACTGCAGGTAGGCAGGGCTTTCCGGAGCCACGCGGACCGGGTCGACGCCCGGTCCGGACAGTTCGTCCACCACTACGAGCTCGCCGGGATCGCTGAACTCGCGCACCTTCGCCGCGGCGGCCGAAGACGTCGCCCACACTCGCGCACCGGAATCGGCGAGGACCCCGGAAAGCCGGTCGGCCTGCGCGCGATTGCCCGGCAGCATCAGCGGAACCGCGACCATTCCGGCGGCGAGCGCGCCGAAAAACGCCAGCGGATAAGCGAGTTCCTGTCCGGCGAGGATCGCGACGCGCTCGCCCGGTTCCGCGACCCGGCGCAATTCCCCGGCCACGACCCGGACTTTGGCGGCGAATTCCGCCCACGTCAGCGTGTGCTCGACGCCACGAGTGTGCTCTTGGTGGGTGAACAACGGCCGTTCGTCGCCGGCGCGGGCGAACAACCGGTCCACGATCGAGCCGCGCATGACCTCGTCAGGCACGCTCGCAGACGTCCGGGACACGCAGCGCAACCTACTCGACTTCGCGACCGGCCCGCGAGCCCGGGCACGGAGAATTCACTCGCGTACCTTGGCGGCCCGGGATTCCAGATAACGCTTCTCCGCGATACTCGCCGTCGCCTTCGCGGCCAGCCGGTAGTTCTCGTACGCGCCAGGCAGATCCCCGGCTTTCTCCAGCAAATGCGCCCGCACCGACAGCAACCGGTGATGCCGGGCTATCCGTTCCTCGCTGTCCAATGTGGACAAAAGGGCGAGCCCGGCCCGCGGGCCCTCGGTTTCGGCGAGCGCGATCGCCCGGTTCAACGTCACCACCGGATTGGGCGCGATCCGTTCCAGGATCAGGTAAAGCGCGTGCACCTGCCGCCAGTTGGTCTCGTCCGCGGTCGCCGCGTCGGCGTGTGTCGCGGCGATGGCCGCCTGCAGCTGGTACGGACCGAGCGCCGAACCCGCCAGCGACGCTTTCGCCAGCTCTGTACCCTCGTCAAGCATGGCGCGGTCCCACGTCGTGCGGTCCTGATCGGCCAGCGGGACCAGGTCGCCGGACGGTGTCGTGCGAGCCGTTCGGCGAGCGTGTGTCAGCAGCATCAACGCGAGCAGACCGGTCACCTCGCTGTCGTCCGGCAGCCGCTCGTGCACCATCCTGGCCAGCCGAATCGCCTCGTAGGCCAGGTCAGCGCGGTGCAGATCGCGGCCGGACGACGCGGTGTAGCCCTCGTTGAAAATCAGGTACAGCACCTGCAGCACGACATTCAGCCGCTCCGGTTCCTCCGAACCCGGAAACGAACTGCCCGCCGCCTTGATCCGCTGTTTGGCACGGCTGATCCGGGCAGCCATCGTGCCCTCCGGTACCAGGAACGCGCGGGCGATCTCGGCCGTCGTCAGACCGCCGACCGCACGCAGGGTCAACGCGGTCTGCGACGCCGGGGTCAGCGCCGGATGACAGCACATGAACAGCAGGAGCAGCGTGTCGTCGGTGTCCGGCACCTCGGGCGCGGCCTCGGCGGCATTCGCCAGCTCCCGCTCGCGGCGCGCCAGGTCGCTGCGCAGCTGGTCGACATAGCGCCGGGACGCGACCGTCGACAGCCAGCCGCGCGGATTGTCCGGCACGCCTTCGACCGGCCATTGCTGAGAAGCCGCGAGGACCGCCTCTTGCACGGCGTCCTCGCAGCCCTCGAACTGGCCGTACCGGCGCACCAGCACGCCAAGAACCTGCGGCACGAGTTCGCGCAGCAGGTCCTCGACGGATGGAGTGGTCACGCGTCCAATTGTCCTTCCGAGAACATCACCTGGCGCACCTCGACGCCGAGCCCCTCGATCGCGGCGTCCGGAACCTGCGCGGCCAGCTCGATCGCGCGCTCCTTGCTCTCGACGTCGATCATGTAGTAGCCGCCGAGGAACTCCTTGGACTCGAGAAACGGCCCGTCGGTCACCACCGGCTGCCCGTTGCGGACCGACACGACCGCGGCCTGCGAGGGGTCGGCGAGGGCCTGGGCGGCGATCAGTTCGCCGGACTTCTTCGTCGACTCCATGAACGCGGTGACGCCGTTGCCGAGGGCTTCCTTCTCCTCTTCGGTCAGCGCGTCGAGGACGGACTGGTTGATGTGCAGGCTGATCAGGAACTTCATCGTCTTGCTCCTCGTGGTCTCGGGGTCTTTCGCGGAGTGGTCGGAGGCGCGGGCGGGTTCTGGACATGGACTTTATGTGACGCGCGTCACTCTCGATCCGGGCGCACTATGAACGGCATGGAGACCGACGCCTGGGCCGCGCTGGCGAGTCCGTTCGTGGAAGGCGCGTACGCGACCGTCAAAGGCCGAGTGCGCACGTACGTCCTGCACCAGCAGCTCCTGGCACACCTGCCTCCGCCGCCGGCGACGGTGCTCGACGTCGGCGGCGGGGCCGGGCATCAGTCTTTCCCCTTGGCACGCCTAGGTTACGACGTCGTCCTGCTGGATTCGTCCGACGCGATGCTCTCGAAGGCGGAACAGCGTCTCGCTTCGGAATCGGCTGAGGTTCGCGAGCGCGTCCAGTTGGTGCGCGGCCGCGGGGAGGACGCCGTCACGGCGGTCGCGGGCCAGAAATTCGACGCGGTGCTGTGCCACGGCGTGCTGATGTATGTGGACGATCCCGTGCCGATGATCGACGCGCTGTGCGCCTGCGCGGCACCGGGCGGAATCGTCTCAGTGATGGCGCTCAACGCCGAGACGCTGGCCGTCCTTCCCGCGCTGGAAGGACGGTGGAGCGACGCGCTGACGGCGTTCGACGCGCAGGGTGAGCGAGGCGTCCTCGGCGTGGACACGCGCGCCGACACGGTCGCAGGGCTGTCGCAGCTGCTCGTCGGGCAGGGAGCCAAACCGCTTGCCTGGTACGGGGTTTGGCTGTTCGCCGACTGGATGGACCTGGACGTCGACGAGAGCCGGATCGGCGAGATCGCGGAGGTCGAACTGGAGGCCGCGCGACGAGATCCGTACCGGCGGCTCAGCCGGGTGTTCCATCTCGTCGCGCGGGCCTGAACTGTCCTATTTGGACGAGTCCCAGAACTCCGTGAGCACCCGCGCGCCCTGGACCGGGTCCTGCGTCATCCACCAGTGCCCGAGCCCCTCCAGCACCGCGACCTTCGCCCCGGCCCGCTCGGCCGAACGGCGGCGCTGCTCGTCCGTCCCGACGTAATGATCCTCAGTCGCCAGCACGACGAGCCCCGGGCGCTCCGCCGCGCGTCCGAGATTCCGGCCGGACTCCGCGAGCGCGGGCTGCGCCGCGGACCGGTAGAGCGGAAGCACCGCGCGGGCCATGTCGTCGTTCATTCCCTCGGCGACCTTGGCCGCCACCGCTTCGTGCATGCCACCGCTGACCAGGCGCGCGGCCCGGGCTGCCGCCGGCGCACCGAACATCGCCGCGACGGCTTCCTCGCCGACGCCCGGTTTCTGCCACATCTGCGCGAGGTCGTGCCAGACGTAATCCGGGTCGAACGCGCCGACCGTGTCACTGGCCCAGGTGCGCACCAATTCCGGACGAGCCATGACGGCGTTGAGGACGTGCGCGCCACCCCAGTCGTGCCCGACCAGGTCGACCGGTTCGGAGAACTTCTCCAGTTCGGCGATCAGCCAGTCGCGGTACTCGACGGCCGTCGCGCCGAACCCCGCCGGCCACGGCGCGCCGAATCCGGGCGGGGACAGGCACACGGTCGACCGGTCGCCCAGTTCGGCAAGCAGACGCTCCCACACCGCGGCGGTTTCGGGATTGCCGTGGACAAACACTGCGGTCATCGGACTTCCTCCCTCTTCGTCGCCCCCACTCTACGCATACTTGCTTGTCGGCTGGCAAGTATGTTGTAGAGTTTCTTCCCGTGACCACGCCGCGCCGCACGCAACAGGAACGCCGAGACCAGGCGTCGGCCGCTTTGCTGGAAGCCGCCGCCGAGTTGGTCGTCGAGGAAGGCGTACGCGCCGTGACCTTGGCCCGCGTCGGCGAACGGGCCGGATACAGCCGCGGCCTGGTCACCCACCACTTCGGCGGGAAACAAGCGCTGCTGGAACAGCTCGCCCGCACCACGCAGACCGGTTTCGTCCCCGGCTTGGACACCCTGCCGCCCGGCCTGGACCGACTGCTGCGACTGATCGACGGCTACTTGTCCCGGCTCAGTGACTCTGACGTCCTGAGCCGGGCGTTCCTGGTGCTGTGGGCGGAATCGATGACCTTGCGCGAACTCGCCCCGATCTTCCGCGAACGCGACACCGCCTTCCGCGACGACCTGCGCCAGGAGATCACCGCGGGCATCACCGAGGGCACCATCCGCGCCGATGTCGACCCGGAGCAGATCGCCGTGGCCATCGTCGGGCAACTCCGCGGCATCGCGCTGCAGTGCCTGCTAGATCCGGCCGCGGTGAAGCCGAGCGAGCTGTGCTGCTGCGCCGCCGAAGTGTGGAAGCGGGCGCTGTCTTAGCGCTGCTGGGCTGAACAAATTGTGCTGAGAAGACAAGCGCGAACGCCAATACGTCCTTGACGGTCCCGCCTCGCCGCTGTCACGCGGCGAGGCGGAACTCCCCCTCGTACGGCACTCCCCTCGATGACGTCGGCACTCCCCGGCATCCGTCCCCTCAAACGGATCGGCCGGAAACGCCGATCTGTGAAACGCCGCCCCAACACGGCCGCCCTCTACGGCTGCCCCCGACACAGCCGCCCTCCGGCCGCGTTGTGGCGGATCGGCTTTCCCGGGCGGCACGACCCCTCAGACGTGCCGACCGCAAAAACCGTCAAGAACCCATCAGACCGCGAACGCCGCGGACTTCCGCGCGATCACTGCGTTCTTGCGCGCCCGCACCGCCCGGTTGGCCCCGGGCAGCCACTGCACCACGAGCACCGCCAGCAGGCTCACGACCGCGATGGCGTCGAAGGCGTTCAGCAGAGCCGGGTTCACGTCGATCAGGTCGCGCAGGCCCAGGCCGATGCCGAAGACCGCGAACACCGTCAGCACCACCCGGGCCCAGTTGTGCGCGGCGAGCACCATCGCGGCCGACACGAGGGTCACCACGCCGATGACCAGCCAGATCGCCGCACGGGTGGTGAACGACGGCATGGCGATTCCGGTCAGGTCGTCGACCGTGAGCAGACCGCTCGAGGCCAGGTCGCGGCCTTCGGTCTGCAAGTATTCCTGCACGGCCGGGCGGATCAGGCTCTCGCCCTGCACCAGCACCATCGCACCCCACAGCAGTCCGCTGAGCGCGCCGAGCAACCCCAACCCTCCGCCGACGGTCAGGGTGCGCGAACGGCGCGCACCGGTGGAACTGTACGAACTCACTTCTGTCGAACTCCTTGGATCAGCAATCGAATCAAGCGTCACGGAGTTTCCCGCCGACTGCTTGCGCCGTCCACTGGTTCACCGATATTATCTACAGATTTTTTTAACTGGCCGCGAGATCAGGAACGCCGCGTTAGGCTCTCCGACGTCCGCGAAGAGAATGAGAAGGCGAGCCCTGCCCGATGTCCGCACCCAGCCCGTTCCGGTCGCCGTCGTTCAACGTGCTCAGCAGGCTCCTGCGCTCGTCGCCTGCCCTGCTCGACACGACGTTCGACCAGTTGCGCACGCTGATCACGGTCGCGGAAACCGGCACCGCCCTCGCCGCGGCCCGCACGCTCGGCCGCGACCAGTCCAGTGTGCAAAAACAACTCGACACTCTCAACCGAAATTTCTCGGAATTGTGCGGGGAACCATTGTTGCACCGCCAGGGACGCGGCCGCGACGTTCTTTTCACCGACACCGGACGCGCCGTCGCGCAGCAAGCGCGCCGCACGCTCACCGAATGGCTGGACACCATTCACGAATGCCGGCGCGAACTCGGCGGAACGCTCACCGTCGGCGCGACTCGCTACACCCTCGGCAGCCTCGCCCACGCCGGCGATCTCGTGGCGGAGCAGTTCCGCGCCCGCGACATCGAACTCAACGTGGTGCACGTGCGCACCAAGGACCTGATCGACCGGTTGCTGGCCAAGGACGTGGACCTGGTGTGCGGCAGCGTGGTCACGACCAGCGCGCTCGACTCCGTCGACGTGCTCGAATGGCGGCGCAGCGGACTCGGCATCGTGACCAATATGGACACTCCGAAACCCGGCGAGTCCGTCGCCACCAGCCAATTGCCGACGCTTCCGCTCGTCGTGCCCAGCGGCGGCGTGATCAACGACTTTATGCGCGGCTGGTTCGGCTCCGACTACCGCAACCGGCTCGACATCGTCGCCGAGATCGACTCCGCGCAATACGGATTCGAACTGCTCCGCTCGGGCTTGATCCGCGGCTGCATGCTCGTCACGCAGGGACTCGGCGAGGCCGCGGGCGAAAACCGCCTGCACGCCGCCTCCGGATTGCGCACCATCGGCCTCGTCGACGACATCGAGCCGAAACTCGAACTCCTCGTCGGCGTGTTCGCCCGACGCGGCGAACGATCCTCGTACCCGGACAGCCATCCCCTCAACCTGCTGTGGAACGCACTGCACCAAGCAGGAGAGGCGTCCTGGCTCGAAGTGGACCGCTGAACCGCACCGAACCGCTGACCCGCACGCACCGCTGAGCCGCTGACCAGCACCACACCGCTGCGCCGCGCCGACCCAATGATCAGCACGCACCGCCGGGCCGCACTGAACCGCACCGCAGCTCAGCACCAAACCGCCGAGCCGCACCGAAGCGCTGATCAGCACGCGCCGCTGAGGCGCGCTGAACCGCTGAACACCGCAGACCAGCGCCGAAGCGCCAATCAACACCGCACCGCAGCCCAGCACCGGACTGCTGAGCCGCACCTCGCCGCGAGCGACGCCGAATCCGGATCTCTCGCACGCGGAGCGTGCCGGATCAGCGCCAATCCCGCATCAGCAGCGCACCAGGCCAGCGAATCAGGATCAGCCCTGCGCCAAAGCAAGCACCCCTTAACCGACCTCCTCGATCTCCACCCGATCCGGATAGAACGCGACGTGCCCCTTGATCGCAGCCACCGCGTCGTACGGAGCCTCGTACACCCACACCGCGTTCTCGCCGTCCGGCACCGCGGCGAGGCTGTAGTAGGAAGCGTCGCCCTTGTACGGGCAGTGCGTGCGGTGCTCGGTGGGCGACAGCATCGCCAGGTCGACATCTTCCAACGGGATGTACTGCACCGGCGGATAGCTGGCCTCGCGCAGCACCTGCGCGCGGGTGGTGTCGGCGATGGTCTTCTCGCCTGCCTTGACCACCACCCGCGCGGGGTTGGGCTCAACGGTGATCGGGTGGTCCGGCCCCGGGATCAGCTTGTCGGGCATGTTCTCCTCCTCCGCGCAACGGAATCGGTGCGCACTCCCAACACTAGGCCGGACCACCGACAAAATCAGACGTCGGAAAACTCAGACGCCCGCGACCTGCGAGATCCAGCTGCGGTACCGCGTGATGTTGGTGTACGCGGTGCTGCTCTGCCGGTCGCTGGTCGACGCGACGCCCACCTGGCGTCCGGACGCGAACATCGGGCCGCCCGAGTCGCCGCCCGCGGTGATGCCGTCGCCGTACGTCGCGCACACCGCGACGCCGCCTTCGTAGTCGCTGCACGACGGCGTCGTGACGCGCACGTTGGCCACCTTCAGGTACCGCGACTGGCAGTTGATCTCCGAACCGCAGCGGCTCGTCGCGCCCCAGCCGTACACCTGCACGGTCTGCCCGGCGCGGACGTCGGTCGAGGTGCCGAGCGGCGAGTACGTCGCGTTCACCGAGCTGGACAACCGGACGATGGCCAGGTCAGCAGCGCCGGGGTAGCGCGTGATCGCGGCGCCGGTGGCCATCGTGCCGCCGCTGCTCTGGTCGAGGCTGCCGATGCGGAAGGTGTAGGTGCCGCTGGAGGCGACGCAGTGCTTCGCGGTGAGGATGTACTGCGGCGCGATGATCGTGGCCGTGCAGTTCTGCTGCCCGTTCACGAACAGCCGCGCGGCCCACGGGGCGTTGGAGGCGTAACCGCCGCCGATGATCGCCGGGGTCGCGGCCGGTCCGCTGGCAGCGGCTGCCTCTCCGGCGAATCCGGCCAGGCCAAGCGCGGTAGCGAGCACGAGTAAACAGGTGCGCAAACGCATGGTCTCTCGTTTCTGCGGCTTCGTCGCCGCGGTTCCGGTGGGGACGGGGAACCCCGATCATCAGGGCGTCGCCCAGGAACCAGAACCGGCGAAAGTAGCCGGGGACCACCTGTTCTTCCGCTGCCGCCGCCGCTACGGACAGTTCCGCGTACTGTTCCTCAGCCGGCGACCCGGGTCCGGCGCAGCCAGTACAGGCCGATCACCGGGAGCACCAGCGGGATGAACAGGTACCCCTGTCCGTACACCGACCAGACCGTGGCGTCCGGGAACGCCTGCCGGTCGAAAATGCTCAGGGTGCCGACGGTCAGCACGCCCAGCAGTTCGACGGTGCACGCGGCGAGCGCGATCCGCCACCACGTCCGGCCGCCGCGCGCGAGCGCGACCGTGGCCAGGATGTAGACCACCGCGGCGAAGGCCGACAGCACGTACGCCAGCGGCGCCTCGTGGAATTTCGTGCCGATCTGGACGCCCGCCCGCGACGTCGCGGCGAGCGCGAAGATGGCGTACACCGCGACCAGGATCCGGCCGGGGCCGGTGGCCGTCTTACGCGCTTGCTCCACTCCACACCTCGTTCAGTCGCAGCACCATCACCGGAATGGCCAGGCAGGCGATGCCGAGCACGACCGTGCTCGACCGGCTCTGCTCGGCAAGCGCCCACGCCGCGCCGACCGGCAGCACGACGAGGCAGCCGATCAGGTAGGCGAGGTAGGTCGCGAGGCTGCCCGGGTGGTGCCCGCTCGCGAGCAGCACGATCCCGATCACGAGCTGGGCGACCAGCAGCACCTCGATCACCGCGAGCGCGACGAGCAGCGGGGTGTCCGGGAGTTTCTTGCGCGCTGCCTGGACGAAACTCCACAGCGCGACGAGCGCGGCGCATCCAGCGACCGCTATCGCGAACCCGACGATCACCCGTTCCTCCTTCTGCCCGCCGGCCTCAACGTACCCGCCTGGCTCACCGCCCCGGACGGGCGAGGGGCCGACGGCGTGGCCGGGGCCACGTTCACCGGAACGGGTCGCTGGCATTCCGTCAATTCCTGAATGCCACGGAAATCCCGCTCGACCGGGCGACGGTGACTCACTCTCGGTTCGCGGCCGCCGGTTTTATCCTCGCCCCGCTCGGGTCCGCCGAACGCTGAAATGGCGGATTGGCGCGACGCCGAAGCTGTGCGGGAATGGTTTCCGTCGCCGGAGAACCGGAGAAGCGCACACGCGGAAGGATCCACTTTCATGAACGTCCGGCACGAGGCATTCTGCCTCGCCGATCCGTGGTTCTTCGACCGCCGGCGGGAAATATCCGCCGACGACCTGGCCGCCCCGCTCTACAGTCCACAATGGACTTCCGAGGACCACGGACACTGGCGTTACCTCCACCCCGCCGGAGCCGTTTTGCCGGAACAGGGCTGGGCCGTGGAGATTTCCGCCGCTCCGGGCAATGCCGACCGGGTACTGGACCGCGTCCGCGAGTACTGCCAGACCGCCGGGCTGCACCACCGGCATCTGCGTTCCCGGTCGATTTTCCTCGACCGCAATGCCGAATATCCGACGACCGGCGGAACCGGTGCACTGGCCACTACTTATCCTCCCGACAATAACGCCCTCGAACGGATCCTCGACGATCTTTCCGAACTCCTCACCGGCGAGCCCGGACCGGATATCGACGGCGCGCTCCGTTGCGGGGAATGCCCGATTCACGTGCATTACGGCGGATTCACGCCCCTGTGGACCGAGCACGGCGGCGCTCGCGTGCCCGCGTTGCGCAGGCCGAGCAGCGCGCTCGAACCCGCGCCGCGGGGCCCGGAGTTCTCCGTGCCGAACTGGGTCCGGATCCCCGACTGCGTCGCGGAGTACACCGACGCGCCGATGCCGCCGCACCGGGTCGCCGAGGTGCTCCGCCAAGCCCACGGCACCGCCGTCTACCTGGCCGAACGCGGTGGCGAGCAAGTGCTCGTCGAGGAGGCCTGGCCCTACACCGGACTGGACGTCGACGGCGTCGACGCGGTCGCGCGGCTGGAGCGCAAACACGACCTTTTCGAGCGGCTCGCCGGAATCCCCGGCATCCCGAAGACCCACGCCTACCTGCCCGGACAGCGGCATTACCTGGTGCGGGAGTACCGGCAGGGACTGCCGCTGGACGTCTGGCTCACCCGGCATTACCCGCTCACCCGCCGCGACTGCCCCGAAGCCGACCTCGCCGCCTACCGCAGGCAGGCGTTGTCCGTGGTGGCGCAGGTCGACCGGATCGTCGCCGAAGCCGCCGAACGCGGCGTCGTGCTCGAAAACCCGCGCAACATCCTGGTCGACAGTTCCGGCACGGTGTCGCTGACCGGCTTCGACCGCGACGAAACCGCCCTGCGGCTGCGCCTCTTCCTGCCGCTGGCCCCGCTCTATCACCTGGTGCCGGAACGCCTCCGCTGGGCGGCTGAGCTCACCGAACGCCGGTTCTCGCTGCCCGCCGGGTACGCCGACAGCATCGCACCGCACACCGAGCCCGCGCACACCGAACTCGACGAACCCCGCCCCGATTGGACCCTGGTGCGCAAGCAGATCGCCGAAGCCCTGCTCGCGTGCGCGACCCCGGAGCGGCGGGATCGCCTGTTCCCCGGCGACATCGAGCAGTTCCGCGTCGGCGGCGCGACCTTCGGCACCGGCGCGGCGGGCGTGCTGCACTCGCTGCACGTCGCGGGCGTCGGCCGGTTTCCCGAGCACGAGCAGTGGCTGCTGGAAGCGATCGAGGGAGAACAGCCCAGCCGCGCGGGTTTCTACGACGGCAGCCACGGAATCGCTTACGTGCTGGAGGAATTCGGCTACCGGAAGGCCGCGGCCGATCTCCTCGCCGCCTCGCGCGCGCTGGTGGACCAGACCGTCGGCCACGATCTCGCGAGCGGGCTGGCCGGCGTCGGCCTGACCCGGCTGCACTTCGCCGCGACCCGCGGCGACAACGAATTCGGCAGGCAGGCACTGAACATCGGCATCCGGCTCGCCGAGGCACTGGACACCGCGGAACCGCCGGGAGCGACCGCGCGAGCCGGGCTTCTGTACGGCTGGTCCGGCCCCGCGCTGCTGTTCCTCCGGCTCTACGAACGCACCGGCGAACCGGCCTGGCTGTCGTTCGCCGACCAGGCACTCGAACGCGACCTGGAGGAATGCGTCCCGGCGCTGGACGGCTCGCTGCCGGTCCGCGACGGCAACCGCGGTTCGCGCCGCGGGGCGGGAATCGGCAGCGCCGGAATCCTGATCGTCACCGAACAACTGGCGCGGTACCGCTTCGACGCGAAGGCCGCGCGCAGCCTGCCCGCACTGCGCGTCGCGTGCCGCGGGGAGTTCGCGCTCCATCCCGGCCTGCTGAACGGCCGCTGCGGACTCGCCGCCGGACTGGCCTTCAGCAGCACGCCGGACCGGCGCACGCAGGACGCGATCGACCGGCACCTGACGCGGCTTTCCTGGTACGCGGTCCCGTTCCGCGGCGGCCTTGCCTTCCCCGGCGCTCGCCTGCTACGACTGTCCGCCGACGTCGCCACCGGCGGCGCCGGAGTCCTGCGCACCCTCGCCGCGCTTCAGGACGGCATCGAACTGCTTCCGTTCCTCGGCCCGACACCTCGGGGTCGCTCATTAGTCCACTGTGGACAGCAACTGTCGACAAGTCAATTCGCCGACAGTTCCACCACCCGGAACCTCGACTGAGTGTCCGGACACTTTTTGAATCACTCATTCAGCCCAGCCCGTTGGTCCGGAATCCGCAGTCAGGGCCAGGGCCTCGGGAAACGCCGGGGGAACCCGCCGCTACCGTCGGTAACCGGCGTCAAGACCGCGTTCGGCCGCACGTTCAGCGGCACCACGAGGCCCCCGTTCGTGATAGAAACCGGGGCTGTTCCGTTCGGTGGGCCTACGAAGGGTGTATCCGAGATTTCCGTGACGAGGACCACTCGCACCCACTGGCGTGTCCGCTTCCCCGGCCGTGTCCGCACTCTCGCCGAGGGTGACCCAGGAGTTCGTGAATCATCGTGGAGAACAAGGACGATCCCGGCAAGGCGTACGACAAGTCGATCCGGAAGAGGCTGACCCGGACGGTCCTGATCCCGAGCATCACCCTGCTCGTGTTGTGGGCGGTGCTGGCGACGGCCTTCTTCATCAACGGCTTGTACGTGCGGCTCGTCGCGGGCTCGGTGCGTGACGTTTCGATCCCCGCGCTCACCGCGCTGTCGTCGCTGCAGCAGGAACGCCAGCTCGCCCTGCAGTACCTCGACAGCCCCAGCTCCGGCCCGCAGCAGCTGCAGCAACAGGAGCAGGACAGCGACGGCAAGCTGAAGGGTCTGCAGGACGCCTTCGCCGCCACCATTTCCAGCGCGCCGGACGAGATCGCCGGCAAGGTCACCGCGCTGAAGGCGCAGCTCGACCAGCTGCCGGTGCTGCGCTCGCAGGTCAACTTCCGCAGCATCAACCGCGCGCAGGTCAACTCCTACTACAACGGCGTCCTCGACTCCGCGGCGACGCTGTTCGACACGCAGGCGCGCATCGTCCCCGACGCGACCGCGGTGCAGGGCGCGATCTCGGCGACCTCGCTGTTCCGCGCGGGCGACCTGATGTCGCGCGAGACGTCGCTGGTGTCGGCCGCGTTCTCCGGCGGCACCTTCGCGCCGGACGACTTCGTCCAGTTCTCCCAGCTGGTCGGCTACTACCGCACGCAGCTGGCGCAGATCTCGCCGTTCCTCGAACCGGCCGTGCGCCAGCACTACCAGCAGCTTTCGACGAGCGACGCGTGGAAACGGCTCAACGCGGCCGAGGACTCGCTGATCAAGCACGGCCCGTGGACCAGCGGCGACCAGAACAACGTCCCGGTATCGGCGGGCGACTGGCACGCGCTGACCGCACAGGTCGCGCAAGGTCTGAACCAGCTCACCATCGAACAGGCCGACCAGGTTTCCGCCGCCGCGATCGACTCCGGGAATGCGCAGCTGCGCAACGCGATCATCGGCAGCATCGTGGCCCTGCTCGCCTCGCTGGCCGCGATCATCGTCGCGGTGCGGGTGTCGCGGTCGCTCGTCGACCGGACCCTGATGACGCGCCTCGAGCGGCTGCGCAACGACTCGCTCGACCTGGCGCGCAACCGGCTGCCGAACATCGTCCGCAGGCTCAAGAGCGGCGATCCGGTGGACATCGAGGCCGAGCTGCCGAAGCTGGACCACGGCCGGGACGAGATCGGCCAGGTGGCCGAGGCCTTCAACACCGCGCAGCTGACCGCGGTCAACGCGGCCGCGAGCGAGGCGAAGGCGCGCAGCGGTGTGCACAACGTGTTCCTCGGCATCGCCCACCGCAACCAGGTGCTGGTGCACCGGCAGCTGCAGATCTTGGACGAAATGGAAAGCCGCGAAGAGAACTCGACCCAGCTGGCTTCGCTGTTCCAGCTCGACCACCTCGCCGCGCGCGCCCGGCGGACCACCGAGAACCTGATCATCCTCGGCGGCAAGCAGCCCGGACGGCGCTGGCGCAAACCGGTTTCGCTGATGGAGGTGCTGCGCGCGGCCGTCTCGGAAACCGAGCAGTACTCGCGGGTGCAGGTCGAGCAGGTGCCGGACGTCGCGATCGTCGGCACCGCGGTCGCCGACACCATTCACCTCGTCGCCGAGCTGGTCGACAACGCGACGTCGTTCTCCCCGCCGGGTTCGCAGGTCGAGGTGACCAGCCGGATGGTCGCGCGCGGCGTCGTGGTCGACGTGTCCGACCAGGGGCTGGGCATGAAGGAGGGCGTGCGCGAGTGGGCTAACGCGATGATGGCCGACGCGCCCGAATTCGACGCGATGGCCCTGCGCGCGGACTCCAGCCTCGGCCTGTTCGTGGTCGCGCGGCTGGCTTCGCGGCTCGGCATCACGGTCACCTTCGACCCGTCGCGGTACGGCGGCACCCGGGCGACCGTGCTGATCCCGTCGAACCACCTCGCCGACGCGAACGCGCCCGAGCCCGCGGACGAGGCCCCGGCACTGGCCCAGGTCGGCGCGCCCGCGCAGGAAAGCGCCGTCCAGCGCTCGGTCCCGGAGACTCCGCAGCCGACGCCGCGGCCGTACCCGGCCCGTCCGCTTCCGACGCCGAGCCCGCGCACCCCGGAGCCGTATCCCCCGTCCGCGGGCCAGATCCCGGACGTCCCGGCCGCGCCGCGCGCCGCCGAACCGGACCTCAGCGGGCTGCAGGGCGACGACCGGCCCCGGCTGCCCCGCCGGCAGCCGCAGCAGAACCTCGTCGCCCAGCTGCACGACGACCCGGACGCCGCCGCCGAGGCGGACGTGACCAACGCGGGCGAGACCACCGCGCGGACGCTGATGGCGTTCCACAAGGGCACCCGCCGGGCGCGAGGCGGGCAAAATGACTCATAACGACCGAACACCTCACCACACCGAAAGTCAGGGTCTGTCCGCATGAACGAGTACGGGAATTCCACCCCTGATCTCAATTGGCTGCTCGACGACGTCGTCAACCGCGTCGTCGGCGCGCAGAACGCCATCGTGCTGTCCGCCGACGGCCTGCTGCTCGGCAAGTCGTCCGGGATGAGCAAGGACGACTCGGACCAGCTCTCGGCCATCGCGTCGAGCCTGCAGAGCCTCGCCAAAGGGGTGAGCAGGCAGTTCAACCGCGGGCCGGTGCTGCAGAACATGATCGAGATGGAACGCGGGTACCTGTTCGTCTCGGCGGCGGGGCAGGGCGCGTGCCTCGCCGTGCTCGCCGGCGCGGACATCGATGTCGAAATGATCGCGTACGAGATGAACCGGCTGGTCAAGCGCGTCGGCGACTACCTGGCGTCGGCGCCGCGCGAGGCCGCGAACCTGCTGCGGGAGGCGACATGAGCGACGACGGCTGGTACGACGAGGCCGCCGGACCCCTGGTCCGGCCGTACACGATCACGAGCGGGCGGACCCCGTCCGAACACCAGCTCGACCTTTCCACCCAGGTGATGACCCTGCAGCAGGGATCGGACCCGGTCGGGCTCGGCCCGGAGCACCTGGCGATCACGCAGCTGTGCCGCAGACCCTTGTCGGTGGCCGAGATCGCGGTGTACGTGAAGCTGCCGCTCGGCGTCGTGCGCGTGCTGTGCGGGGACCTGATCGACCGCGGCCTCGTCATCACCCGCGCCCCGTCCCGTCAGCCGGCCCAGGTGCCGGACCACGAAACTCTCCAGGCGGTTCTCGATGGCCTCATCAAGCTCTGAAGACGCCGCGGCGTCGGTGCCGACCCCGGTCAAGATCATCGTCGCGGGCGGGTTCGGCGCCGGGAAGACCACCATGGTCGCCTCGGTCAGCGAAATCCCGCCGCTGTCCACCGAGGAGGTGCTCACCGAGGCGAGCACCGGCGTCGACGACCTGTCCGGAGTGGAGCAGAAGAAGACCACCACGGTCGCGCTCGACTTCGGCCGGATCACCATCTCGCCGCGGCACGTGCTGTACCTGTTCGGCACCCCTGGCCAGGAACGGTTCTGGTTCATGTGGGACGACCTGGCGCGCGGCGCGATCGGCACCGTCGTGCTGGTCGACACGCGCCGCCTGGAGACCAGCTTCGCGGCGGTCGACTTCTTCGAGCGGCGGAAGATCCCGTTCGTCGTGGCGGTGAACTGCTTCGACAACGCGCCGCGCTACACCGCCGACGAGATCCGCGAGGCGCTCGTGGTGCCCGACGGCGTCCCGATCGTGATGTGCGACGCGCGGCAGCGGGATTCGAGCAAGATCGCGCTGATCCGGCTGGTGAAGCACGCGATGACGGTGGTTCCGCAACCCGCCTGAGCCGGGCTTTCCGACCAGCGAGGGGGTTCCCGGCGCGGGGAGCCCCCTCGTTCGTCTGTCCTCAGTGCACCGGGGCCATCCGGAGATTGAAGTGCCGCAGGATCTTCGGCGCTTCCACGATCCGGTAGCCGGGCACCTGCTCCGGGTTTTTCGCGATGTCGCCGAGGATTTCGGCCACGTAGTCGTAGTGGCCCTGGCTGTACACGCGCCGCGGCAGCGCCATCCGGACCAGCTCGAACGGGGCCGGGGTGATCAGCTCGTTCTGCTCGTCGAGCGTGCCGAGGTAGAGCGAACCCAGTTCCACACACCGGATTCCGCCCGCCAGGTACAGCTCGCAGGCCAGCGAATGGCCCGGGAACCGCGAGGCGGACAGATGCGGCAGCAGACGTCCCGCGTTGAGGTAGAGCGCGTGGATGCCCGGCGGCTGCACGATGTCCACCCCGGCCTCGTTGGCCTGCCTCGCGAGCCGAGCCGCCTCTCCCGCGCGCGCGGCGAGGTAGTGCGGGTCGACGACTTCCTGAAGGCCCTTCGCGACGCTGTCGAGGTCGTGCGCCGCGAGCCCGCCGTAGGTGCGGAAGCCTTCGGTGGCGATCAGGTTGGTTTCGCAGGTCTGGGCGAGGTCCGGGTCGGTCAGGCCGATGAACGCGCCCATCGGCGAGATGCCGTCCTTCTTCAGGCTCGCGACACAGCCGTCGACCAGGCCGAACGCCTCTCGCGCGACCTCGCGCGGCGTCTTGTCCGCGTAACCCGGCTCGCGCTGGATGACCAGCCACGCGTTCTCCGCGAACCGTGCTGCGTCAAGGAAAACCGGCACACCGTGCGTCCGCGCAAGCTTCGCCGCCGCGGCCAGGTTCGCCATCGAGACGGGCTGTCCGCCACCACCGTTGTTGGTGATGGTGAGCAGGACCTGGCCGACGCGGTTGCCGTCCGGGCCGGTCAGCAGGCGTTCCAGGGCGTCCAGGTCGATGTTGCCCTTGAACGGTTCGAGGCTGTCGAGGTCGCCGAACTCCGCGCAGGGCAGGTCGATCGCCTCGGCGCCGAGCAGTTCGACGTTCGCGCGGGTGGTGTCGAAGTGCGTGTTGCTGACCGAGATCCGGCCGCTTTCGAGCACGCTGGAGAACAGCACGCGCTCGGCCGCGCGGCCCTGGTGCACCGGCAGGAGGTGCGGGTATCCGGTGAGGTCGCTCAGCGCGTCGCGGAAGCGGTAGAACGAGTCCGACCCGGCGTAGGAGCGGTCCGCGGCGGCCGCGGCGGCCTCCTGCCGGGTCGAGACCGCGCCGGTGCCGGAGTCGGTGAGCAGGTCGATGCTGACCTTGTTCGC
This sequence comes from Amycolatopsis sp. La24, assembly GCF_029087445.1. Classification (NCBI taxonomy): domain Bacteria; kingdom Bacillati; phylum Actinomycetota; class Actinomycetes; order Pseudonocardiales; family Pseudonocardiaceae; genus Amycolatopsis; species Amycolatopsis sp. La24. The sequence continues at coordinate 272,618 of NZ_JARACH010000002.1, read as the reverse complement.
GGGCAGGTTGAAGGCGTTGTAGCCCGCCGCGGCGAGTGCTTGTTCCCGCTCGGCACGCGTGGTGACCGGAATTTCGGCGACGACTTGGGAGCGGTACGGCGGGAAGGTCCGCATCAGGGTATTTCCTCCAGTTGTGGGTGACAGCCGAAAACTACCGCGTCAGGTCATCCGACCGAGCACCGGCCGCTTTCTCGGCGGCGCTACCGCATAAGCCTCGGAGGACAGGTAGACGGTGATTCCGGAGCCGAACTCGCCCATTCTCAGCGACACGTGCGCGATCAGTCCGACGCCGTCGCGCAGCGGCCTTTCCGAAACCGCTGCCAGCGCTTTGTCCAGTTGTGTCGGGTCGAAGTCGTATTGCGCGAGAATGGCGTGCACGCGCGCACGGGCCACCTCGTCGTCGGGCACGTAACTCCGAATCGGGAGGTAAAGACTGTAGTTTCCCGGGGTGCCGCCCATACCCTCGACAAATGAATAACTGGAAACCAGCGGGCGACCTTCGAACGGACCTTTTCCGCCGCCGAGCACGGCGAGGAACTCCCGGATCAGCATCGGGTCCGTGCCCGGCACCAGCTCCGCCGCGCGCACCGCGTCCTCGGTCTCGGCGGCGTCGTGCGAGACGTAGACCTTGACCCGGGACAGCGGGTCGTCGTCGAGGTCGAGCGCGAAGAAGGTGAAGTTGTCGCGCTCACCGCGGCGCAGCGCGTGCTCGACCACCGGGTCGAACGCCTCGCCGAGATTCAGCCGCCGGAACCCCTCGCTGACCAGGGAATCCGCCATGGTCGACCCGCTGATCTGCGGGTTCAGGTACACCTTGATCTTCGGCGCGGCGCCGTTGCGGAAGATCAACGAGTACCAGAGCGTGAACGGCCCGCGGCGCTCCTCGTGCGGGAGGAAGAGGTCGGCCACCGCGTCGAGCCGGTCGGTGACCAGGCCGTATTCGCCCGCCACCTGAGCGAGGAAGGAGCGCGGGTCCGGAGCCCCGACGGTCTCGCCGAGAACCCGTACCACACATTCGCCATTGGCGTCGAATGCGACCGAGAATTCCACCGGCGTAGTGTCGTCCGCCACATTGCACGGGAACTGCGCCGGAGCGTCGACGGTCATTTCCCCGGACTCCCCGAGCAACAACCGGAGAAGTTCCAGGTGACGGCGTTCTTCGGGATCAAATCCCACTGCCCGGCACAGCCGGTCGAGTTGACCACCGGCGTGGCTGTACATCGACAACTCAACCATCGGCACACTCGCTCCGACCATGGCGCTGTATTCACCGTTTCATTAGTGCGTCCGGCCCCGCGAAGCATCCGCTGTTCGGTGGAGCGGGAGTTCACGGGCCGCCGAGAAGATTAATCCCCGGAATGCCGATCACGATACCTCTGACGGAGCGACAACACCGTCCGGAAACCGTGCCTGAGTGTGCTGATCAACACCGGAATTCACCTGAATTCCGCATCGACAGGAACGGATTCTGCGGCTACCCGCCCCCGCCATGTGGTCTAGCCCACTGCTGCGCGCGGACGGTGTCCCGTGCACCCGATGCGACGGGACGGCGCCGAAAATTGTCGGTGGCGGGTGAGACGCTCGTCTCATGACAACGACCCCGAAGCATCTGTCCAAGGTGGCCGAAAGCGACCGCCCGCCCATCCCCCGCGTCGCCGACGAACGCTCGACGCTGCTGGCCTATCTGGAGTGGCACCGCGAAACCCTGGCGCTGAAGTGCGCGGGCCTGAGCCAGGAAGCCGTGTCGGCGCGCGCGGTGCCGCCGTCCACAATGTCGCTCCACGGCCTGGTCCGGCACCTGGCGGGCTGCGAACGATGGTGGTTCCGCATCCAGTTCGCCGGCGAGGACGTCCCGCTGCTGCACTACTCGGACGACGACCCGAACCAGGACTTCGACCGCCTGGACGGGGATTTCGACGAGGCACTGGCTTTGTGGCGCGAGGAGTGCGCCCGGAGCCGGGAGATCGTGGCGGCGGCGTCTTCGCTGGACGCACAGGGGATCGGGAAGACCACGGGAGAGCCGTTCTCGCTGCGGTGGATGCTGCTGTCGATGATCGCGGAGTATGCGCGGCACAACGGGCACGCGGACTTGCTGCGGGAGGTGACTGACGGAGCCACTGGCCGGTGAAGGTGACGCTTGGTGTTTCGGCCACGTCTGATGAGGAGTGAGGCGGCGACATGGCCTGGAGCTTGGCTCGAGTCCAGAGTGGAGGCGGCCCTATGAGGTCACGGCTTGCTCGCGGGTGAGCGGCGACCGTTCGGACAGCGCTTTCGCCGACGACTTCGGCTGAGTCGTGGCGGCATCCGGCTGTTCGTGCGCGGCCAGTTGTGGCTGCGTCGCGCCTTCGACGCCTAGCCGTGCGCACGCCACGCGCTTCGGCCGAGTCGATCGCCCCGACACCAGCCGCCGCCTTCGGCTGGGGCGCGCCGCCGACGCCCAGTAGTTCGCGCGCTGTGCGCTTCGGCCGAGTCGCGCGTCGACACTGAGCCGTCCACACGCGGCCAACTTTGGCTGGGTGGCACCGTCGACGGTGAATCGTCCACGCGCAGTGCGCTCCAGCCAAGTCACGCGTCGACATTCAGCCGTCCACACGCGGCCAACTTTGGCTGGGTGGCACCGTCGACGGTGAATCGTCCACGCGCAGTGCGCTCCAGCCAAGTCACGCGTCGACATTCAGCCGTCCACACGCGGCCGACAGTGGCTAGGCGGCGCCGTCGAGGCCAATCGTCCACGCGCCGACACCCAGCCATGCGCTCGCCGTCACCTCGGCTGAGTCGCGCAGCCGACGCCCAGCCGTCCGCACCCCGCGTGCGTCGGTCGAGTCGCACTGCGACACCGCGCCGTGCTTGCCGTCACCTGCGGCTAGCTCGCGCCGTCTGCATCCGGCCGTCGCGCGACAGTGGTCAGCGACAGTGCCGTTGCCATCGGAGCCGGTCAGCAAAAGCCCATCCCTCGCCGCCGCCCGTGCTGCGAACCGTCAGCGGCCACCCCTCCCGAAAGCACCCGGCGTGCGATGCTGGACCGCATGACCGCCGATCCTGATTCCGGCCTGCTCTCCCCGGTGCGCGCCGGAACCCCGGCCGAAGCGGGGACCGGTGACCTGGCCTTCGCCGCCGCCATGTTGGACGCGGAGGCAGCGCTCGCACGGGCGCAGGCGCGGCTCGGCACGGTCCCGTCCGAGGCAGCCGAGCGCATCACCGCAGCCGCCCGGGCGCTGGGCGAGGGCGAACTCGACGTCGTCCAACTGGCCCGCGACGCGCGTGCGACCGGAAACCCCGTGGTCAGCTTGGTGCGCACGCTGTCCGCCAAAGTCCCGGACGACGCCGATTATGTGCACCGTGGCTCGACCAGTCAGGACATTGTCGACACGGCGATGATGTCGGTCGCGCGCGACGTTCTGCGGCTGATCACCGCGGACCTGACGTCGATCGCGGACGCGCTTGCCAAGCTGGCGCGCGCCCACCGCGAGACGGTCATGCCCGGACGCACCCTCACTGCCCACGCGGTTCCGACGACGTTTGGTCTGAAAGCGGCGATCTGGCGGCAGGGCGTCCAGGAATCCGCACGCCGGATCGCTGAACTCCGGCTGCCGGTCTCGATTGGTGGCGCGGCAGGAACGTTGGCCGCGTACGTCCAGTACGGCGACGGCACCGCCGACTACGCGGAACGGTTGGTCGCCGCCTTCGCCGAGGAAACCGGTTTGACCGCACCAATCTTACCCTGGCACGCGGATCGCGCGCCGGTGGCCGAACTGGTGTCCGCGTTGGCTGGCGTGACGACGGCGTTGGGCAAAATCGCGGTCGACGTTCAGGTCCTCGCCCGCACCGAGATCGGCGAAGCGACCGAGGCGACCGGCGGCGGGTCCTCGGCGATGCCGCACAAGCAAAACCCGGTGCAATCGGCGTTGATCCGGTCGGCGGCGCTGCAAGTACCGGTGTTGGCGGCGGGAGTTACGCAGTCCGGCCTGGCGGAGGATGAGCGTTCGGCGGGCGTCTGGCAGGCCGAGTGGCAGCTGCTGCGCGAGTGTCTGCGCCTGACCGGCGGAGCCGCCCATACGGCCGTGGATTTGGTGCGAGGACTGGACATTCACGCGGACCGCATGCAGAAGAACCTCGCGCTGACCAACGGGTTGATCGTCTCGGAACGACTGTCGGCCGCGCTGGCGCCGAAGCTGGGCAAGGCCCGCGCGAAAGACTTGCTGGGCACTGCTTCCCGGCGCGCGATTGAGGAAAACCGTCCGCTGTCGGAGATTCTGGCGGACACGCCGGAGATCACCAGCGCCGTCGACGCAACGACGCTGGTCGGTCTGTTAGACCCGGCGCAGTACCTCGGGGCGGCACGGCGGTTGGTGGACCGGGCGCTGGAAGACCCCACGGAATAAGCCGGGATCGCTGCCGGAAATGCCCGGCAAGCGATCCCGGTTACTCCACTGTGGACTGACTAGTGGGCCAAGCCATGCCCGCCGGGCTCGTGTCGACGGGGCTGGACAGCCGGGTCGACGTCGACGGGTTCCTCGTCCTCCGGAAGCAGAACCCCGTGCCGTGCCGGGAGAACCGCGGTCAGGAGGCCCAGGACGGCGATGCCGAGGTGCAGCCAGTTGTCCGCGTCGCCGAGGTTCAGCGGGTTGCCGAGGCCGGACACCGGATTGACCGAGATCATCCCGGTCAGCATCAGACCCCAGACGAACAGCGCGCCGTAGCCGATGAAGAGCAGCCAGCCGAACGTCCGCGCGCGGCCGGAACCCAAAGCGAGCAGCAGGCCGATCACGCCGGTCACCACGTGGACGACGTTGTTCAGCGGATTGGCGGAAAACCGCCACAAAGTGACACCGTGTCCGGTGAAATCCCCGAACCCGGACTTCACGAGCCCGATGATGCCGTAGGCGAGAAACAGGACTCCGAGCAGAACGGCCAGCACCTGGGCGGGCTGCAGCCCTTCCACCCGAACGCGGGCTCGATGCGCACGAACCATGACTCCAGTCCTTCCCATACCGAGATGACGGTGGGTCAACCCTGAAGGAATACCCCCGCCGAAACCGGGCCGAAACCCGAATCCGGCCGTCCCGGACGCACCGCCGGGCAAGATCGGGGCTGGTGAGGCTGCTGAGCCACACGGTGACCCCGTGGGGCACCGGCTCACACGAGCGCGGCGACCAGCATGGCGAAGGCGGCGATGATGATCGCGACCCGCGCGTAGTGGTAGCGGTCCCACCGCTTCATCTGCTCTTTCCAGTCCGCGGGCCGGTTCTCCGCCGTCCACGTCTTGCCGCGGTTGTTGATCGGGACGAGCAGCAGGATCGACATCAGCACGCTCACCACCAGCAGCCCGGCCCCGATCACGACAAGACTGGTGCAGGGCCGGCCCCACGCGGCGATCGCCCAGATCGCGCTCAGGACGAGCGAACCGATGTACCAGAACGGCATGAGGGCGCCGAGCATCCGGCCGCCGTGGGAGCGGCCTTGCTGATTGCTGTCGTCCGGGAGCCCGTTGAGGATCGCGTTGATGACGAAGGCGACGGAAAACTCGACCCCCACCATCACGCCGACGACCACGATGGTGCAGACCGCGAGTGCGCTGAGCATGATGACCTTCCCAAAATCTAGCGTTGCTAGCTGATGAGGCGATGCTAGTACTACTGCCGCTCGGTTGTCTAGCAGTGCTAGACTCAGCTCATGTCGGTCCACACACGCAAACAGCGCGAACAGGCGGAACGCGAGCGCCTCATCGTCGCGACGGCCCGTGAGCTCGCCGAGCAGCAGGGCTGGGACGCGGTCACCACCCGCAGGCTCGCCGAGCGCATCGAGTACAGCCAGCCCGTGCTGTACAGCCACTTCCGCGGCAAGCGCGAGATCATCGGCGCGGTCGCTCTCGAAGGAGCCGCCGAACTGGCGGCTGCGGTGCGGGCCGCGACCCTCGGCGTGACCGATCCGCGCGCCCGGGTCACCGCCCTCGCCCGCGCGTACCTCGACTTCGCCGAGCGCCACCCGGCGGTCTACGACGCCATCTTCCAGCTCGACGGCGGCCTCGCGTTCGCGCAGGACGACACCCCGGAGCAGCTGAAAGACGCCTTCGCCGCCCTGCTGGAAACCCTCGGCGAGGTCGCCGGGGACGGCGTCGCACCCGGACTGTTCACCGAGTTGTTCTGGGCGTCCCTGCACGGGATCGCGACGCTGACCCGAGCGGGACGGCAGCCGCGGGAGTTTGCCGAACAGCGCATCGGCCTGCTGGTGGAACGCCTCGTCGTGGTCTGATCCACCGCTGCTTGCCCGCAGCCCGCCCGAGCGTCACGCGTACTGGCCGGTACCGAGAGCCATCCCACAAAGTCGCCCCATTCGGCGAACCCTGATCACTCGATCGGGGAAGTCGGGGCATGCGCAGGGCGAACACGTTCCTTTTGCTCGGTCTCGTTCTCGGTGCGGTCATCGCGTTTCTGGCCACCGAGGCCGAGCCGTACCGGCAGGTGATCACGGCCGCCGGACCGACGGACGGGCCGGGCGTCATCTCGCCTGCCTCCGACTCGAGCACCCCCGGCCCGAAGCGGAGCACCGGCAGCTCCGCGCCCCAGCAAGGCGCGGATCTCAACATCGAACTCCCCGCGCTCGTCCCGCAAGGGCACGTCAGCGTGGTCGTCTACGACCGCACCACAGGGACGACCCCGGTCTCCCTCGACGCGCACCGGCACTACACCTCCGCATCCCTCGTGAAGCTGCTCATCGCCCTCGACGCACTCGACCGCGGCAGCAGTCCGGGAACCGTGCGGGAAATGCTCTCCCGCAGCGACGACGACACCGCCAGCCAGCTGTGGGTCGCGGGCGGCGAGACGAGGATCGTCCACGAAGCGGTGACCGAAATGGGCCTCGCTGAAACGAGGCCGCCCAAGGCACCGGGACGCTGGGGCGACACCGAAATCACCGCCGCCGACATCACGCGCGTCTACCGCTACCTGATGGACCGGGCACCGGCTGAGCACCGCACGACGATTCTCCAGGCCCTCGGCGAGGCCACCGAAAACGGAGCCGACGGCTTCCGTCAGTACTTCGGCATCCCGGACGCTCTCGGCGACGTGCGCTGGGCGGTCAAACAAGGCTGGTCCTGCTGCAACCCCGGGCGCATCCTGCACACCTCAGGCCTGGTCAAGGACAACCGGTACATCGTCACCGTCCTCACCGAGAACCCCCGCACGGTCAGCTACGACGACGCCGAAACCCAGGTCACCGAAGTGGTCAAGCACCTTCCCGGGATCCGCTGAGCGTCACTGCTCCACCGCGGTCAGCGCGCCCCGCGCGCCTGTGCTCGGCAACGGCCACGGCTTCACCCCGCCGGTCACGTCGGCCCGCTGCCCTGGCGCCGACGGGCCGGGGATCCGCTGCCCGATCCACGTCAGCACGTCCGGCAGCTGCGCCTTGAACGTGTTCATGTTGTGGCCCGCGTCCGGAATCCGCCACGTCGTGAACTGCACCGGCGGCTGGGCGGCGGCGCGCATTTGGTCGACCGCCCGGCTTTCGTTCTGTTCCTTCTCGCCGGAGATCGCGAGCAGTTCCAGCGGGGCCGGATGCTGCCGGAGGGTGATCTTGACGTTGTTCGCGTTCTCGATGTCCTTGCGGCCGCGGAAAAGGTTCTCGGTTTCACCGTCCACTTGCGCCTTTTCGTAGCCGCTCACGCTCGCCGCCTGCGCGTACCACTGCGGATGCCGCGTCACGAGGTTCAGCGCGCAATAGCCGCCGGACGACCAGCCCGCGATCGTCCACGCCCGGCGGTCCGGATTGAGGCCGAGTCGCTGGATTCCCCATTCCCGGACGTCCGCGGACAAATAGGTGTCGTTGGGACTTCCGTTGACCTCGTCGACGCATTCGGTGTCGTGGCCGATTTTCGGCGTTCCGGTCGGGTCCGGGATCAGCACGATCACCGGCGGAAGGAGATGCTTCGAAATCGCCGCGTCAAGCTGTTCGGGCAGGTGGTACCCGATCGGGGCGGTGGTGACCTCGGGGCCGGACGGGTAGTTCGGGATCCAGATGATCGCCGGGAACCGCATCGCCTTGTACGGATGCTGGAAGTATTGCGGCGGAAGGTAAACCGTCACGTCGCGGGTCAGGCCGGTGCGCCGCCCGGTCACCGTCACGTGCGCGATGGTCCCCTTGCCGACCCGCGCGTGCGCCACGCCGAGGTCGCGCGCCCGGCCGAGGTCGACGCCGTTGTCGCCGCCCTCGACGTCGATGCCCTCGGCGGCGAACGCGCCGGTCCCGAGCAGCGAGCCGAGCGTCGGGAAGAATCCGCCGATCATGTTGCCGGTCAAGCCAAGGGTGACGATGACGAGGCACAGCGCGACAACCACCGTGGCACTGCGGCCGAGTTGCTTGCGCTTGCGCCATTTGTCCCAAAACCACGGGACCGAGACGACCGCGAGGAGCGCGAGCACGCCGATCACCGCGAGCATGACGGGCGAATCCAACCTGATTGCGCTCAGGTGCACGGGAAACCTCCAGGACCGATCGCGCGCCCGAAAGGCGGGACCCGCTGCTCTAGATACGTTTGAGGGGCCACCCTCGTTGTGATCACGTGACGGCGATCACGCCAGAATGGCCCCGACAAACTCAGCGAAACCTCAGGATTGCCCGTTCGTCCCTGATTAGTTGCCGAATGCGCCGCGCAGCACCGTGATCGCTTGAGTGATCGCCGCTTCCGCCGCGTGCGTTTCACGAAGCGCGTTCACCATCACGAAGTCGTGGATCACGCCCTGGTACCGAACCGCCGTCACCGGCACGCCCGCCTGACGCAGCTTCGCGGCGTACGCCTCGCCTTCGTCGCGAAGGACGTCCGCCTCGCCAGTGATCACGAGCGCCGGCGGCAGTCCGGTCAACTGCTCCACAGTTGCGCGAAGCGGCGAAGCGGTGATCTCGGCACGCTGCGCTCCGTCGGTCGTGTACTGGTCCCAGAACCACTTCATGCCTTCGCGGCTGAGGAAGTAGCCATCGGCGAACTTGGTGTACGACTCGGTGTCGAACGAAGCGTCAGTGACCGGGTAGAACAGCACCTGCTGCAGGAATTTCACGTCACCGCGCTCTTTCGCCATCAGCGTCAGCGCCGCGGTCATGTTTCCGCCGACGGAGTCGCCCGCGATCGCGATTCGCGTGGTGTCGAGCCCCTTCTCCGCACCGTGCTGGACAACCCACTTCACGGCGGCGTAGTTCTCTTCGATCGCGACGGGGTAGCGGACCTCGGGCGAACGGCTGTATTCCGGGAAAACGACAGCCGCGCCGGTTCCGGCGGCGAGTTCGCGGACGAGCCGCTCGTGGGTGTGGAAATCGCCGAAGACCCAGCCGGCCCCGTGGATGTAGACGAGCACCGGCAGGTCCCCGGTGACGCCCCGCGGCTTGACGATCCGGACCTCGACGTCGCCGTTCGGCCCGCCCGGGACGGTCAGCGTCTCGATGTCGGCCGGGGCGAGTTCGACGTCGCCGTCCTGGACGCCGTCGACCGCCTTGCGGCCCTCGGCGGGCGGGAGCTGGAACAGGTACGGAGGCTGGTCGGTGGCCTCGGCGAACGCCTGGGCGGCCGGTTCGAGGACGAGGTTCTGCGGGTTCGCGGTCATGGCTTCCTCCGGTAGCGGATCGGTCGGACCGCACAAACATAGCTCTCCACTTAGTTGTGCACAACTTAATGTTGCTCAATGAGATCTAGAGCACTTGAGTTGCCCTCGCGGCCCAGCCGAGAGAGGATGGAGAGCTGGCAGGAGAAACTCGCGGGAGGCGACCGATGACCAGCCCAGACGCCGGGGAAACCGGCTCGCTGCTGCTTGACGACCAGCTGTGCTTCGGCCTGTACTCGGCCTCCCGGGCGGTCACCGCGCTCTACCGCGCGCTGCTGGAACCGCTCGACCTCACGTATCCGCAGTACCTGGTGATGCTCGCGCTGTGGCAGCAGGACGAGCAGCAGGTCAAGGAACTCGGAGCCGCGCTGAACCTCGACTCCGGCACGCTGTCGCCGCTGCTCAAGCGGCTGGAGAAGGCCGGGCTGATCAAGCGCGAACGCCAGTCCGACGACGAGCGCTCGGTCCGCATCCGGCTGACCGAGGAGGGATCCGCCTTGCGCGCCAAGGCGGAACGGATCCCGCCGCACGTCGGAGCGGCGATGAACCTGGACAACGCCGAACTGGGCCGGATGCGCGCCGCGATGGACCAGCTGACGGCGTCGGTCAACGCCTACCGGGAGTCCTACCGGCCGAGCTGACCCGGGCGCCATGGTTAGCATGAGCGCCAGGGCGAGCGTGAGGACGGCGATGAGCACACAGGACGAAGCACTGCGCGCGGTGGAAGCCAGTCTGGACCGGCCGTCGGCGGCCCGTGTCTACGACTACTTCATCGGCGGCACCACCAACTACGCGATCGACCGGATGTTCGCCGAGAAGGTGCGCGAACGGCTGCCGCTGATGGGCGAGTACTGCCGCACCAGCAGGCAGTTCCTCGGCCGCGCGGTGCGCCAGTGCGTGCGCGAGGGCATCCGGCAGTTCGTCGACATCGGCTCCGGCCTGCCCACCGCGGGCAACGTGCACGAGGTGGCCGACGACGAACGCCCGGAACACGACACTTCCGTGCTGTACCTGGACAACGAGCCGGTGGCGCTCGCGCATTCGCAGGTGCTGCTCGCCGACACCGCGGACGAGGACCGGCACCAGGCGATGGCCGCCGACCTCCTGCAGCCCGCCGAATTGTGGGACCGGGTCGCCGATTCGCACGTGATCGACGTCCGGCAGCCGGTGGCGCTGATCGTCAACGCGGTGCTGCACTTCATCAAGGACGAGCAGGACCCGGACGGCATCCTCGAGTTCTACCGCAAGCAGCTCGCGCCGGGCTCGTTGCTCGTTCTTTCCCAGATGACCAACGAAAACCCGGTGGACGACAACGAACGCCAGGCGCTGGTCGACATCATCAAGTACTACGAGTCGACGACGAACCCGGGCATCCTGCGCACGAAGGCGGAGTTCGAGCGTTTCTTCGGCGGCTGGCCGCTGCTCGAACCGGGCCTGGTGTACGCGCCGGCGTGGCATCCGGACGCCGACACGGTGTTCGCGAAGGCGCCGTCGGAGTCGCGCGTGATCGGCGGCGTGGCCCGCAAACCGCAGGCCTGACAGGGTTTTCCCACCCGGCCTCCACCCCCGGGTGGAGGCGCGGGACGGCCCCGGCCCGGCACTGTGGTCCCCGTGCCGAACACCTTCGACAACATCCTGATCGGCCTGGTCGTCCTGACCTGGCTGATCTGGCGACAACTGCAAGCCCGCCGCGCCGACCGCCCGCCGGTAGTCCTGCTCGTCATCAGCGCGCTAGGCGCCGCCTCACTCGGGTTCGCCATCGCGACAACCACCCCGACCCCAGCGGCGATCCTGTTGCTAGCCACCAGTTTCGTGGCAGCTGGCGGCTTCGGCATAGCCCGCGGATACACCATGCGAATCTGGCACTCCGACGGAACCCTGTGGCGGCAAGGCAATTGGCTGACCGCCGCTCTGTGGCTGATTTCCTTCGGCATCCACTTAGGACTGGACTTCGCCGTCGACGCAGTCAATTCCACCCGCGGCCTCGGCAGCGCTTCAATCTTGCTCTACCTCGCCGTTTCCCTTGCCGCCCAACGATTGACGGTCCGCTCCCGTAGTCACGACGCCCTGCGCAAGCCTTCCAACGCCGCGTAAACCGCGTCCCGCCCCAACTCCACCGCACGCCGCAGCACAGCCGGATCCCGTTCCAGCACCACAACATCCGGCGCACCAGCGGGCGGCCGCACACTCGCCAGCCGCGGATCTTCCTGCAACTGGCGCTCGTCCTCCAGATCCCGGTGATACTGCGTCCGCCAAGCATCGATGGTGCCCGGCGCGTGCCTCCGGAGAAACCGGGGCACCACCACATCCCGCACCCGCGGCGGAGGCACCGGATGCTCGTCCTCGCGCCGGGTCCGCAACACCAGCACGTCCGTCGCCCCCTGCGCGAGCGCGGTACGAAACGGCAACGGCTCGGCGATCCCCGCGTCCACGAACCGCCGCCCACCCATCGCAATCGGCGGCCCAGCCAACACCGGCATGCACGACGACGCCGCGAGCGCTGTTTTGATCCCGTCGACGTCCTCGATGAACGGACGCAGATCAGTCGACTCGCCGGTGTCAGCGTCGGTGGCGAGCGGATGGAAGCCGACCGGATTCGCCAGTATCGCGGGGAAATCCATCGGTTCGAGCACCGAGTAGACCTGGTGCACGAGATACTCGAGATCGATCACCGCCCGGCCGCGCAAGGTGTGCAGCGGGTTGATGATCCGCCGCATGACGGCCGGATTCCACCACGTCCGCACGCCGGTCCGGGAGCGGCCGCACAACAGCCACGCCGCGTTGAGCGCACCGGCGGAGGCACCGTAGACGTCGTCGAACGCACTGGTGGCACCGAGTTCGTCGAGCGCGAGCACCATCCCGCTGGAGTACGTCCCCCGACTGCTGCCGCCCTCGACGGCAAGCGCGAGCCTGCGGCCGTCTGTTCGCTGCCCGGGCACGCTGCCTTCGGCGATTCGGGTGGTGAGCAGTTCCAGGACCGGGTGCACTCCTCCATCTTGATCCTTTCCCTGGCTTGGATCGACCCGATTTGCCCTGTCCCCGCGGGCGGCCTGACTTGTGCTGCGGCCCTGCGGGTCTCTCGCTCGCGGCAATCTCGCACCGGCAGCACCGATTCGTGATCATCAAGACCGGTGATTCTGTCACCGTCTGCAGACAACCGTGATACTGTCCGTATTGTTCGGTGAGGAAGCTGGGGAGGCTTTCGTGACTGATGACGACGTCGAGCGCGTCAGACACCTGCCTGCGAACATGCAGGGTCCGTTGGTGCCGGGGTACAAGTATGTCCGGGACAAAACGCCGGAGCAGGCGGCGAAGGAAGCCGCCGATGCACAGGCGAAGGCCAATGAAGGCATGTCCAGCGGTGGTGGCGGGTATCGGCTGACTCCGGAGCTGCTCAAGGAGATCGTCACCGAGATCGACGACATCCTCGACTGGATTCAACTCGACCCTCGCCAGCAGGCTCGAGCCTTGACTTCTTTCGTGCCAATGGGTGATGAAGTCGCCAGCATCGCTTATGTGCAAGACGCCAACGCGGCAGGTCGGTCGTACAACAACTATCTCAACAGCGTGGTGGCCGAACTCCAGCGTCAGAAGGACGCGTTTCAACAGGCCCTGGATACTTACCAAAAGCAAGAGCACCAGGCAACGGATCACCTGAAAGGCGTCAACCCCTCGCGATGAATAGCCGCTACGCCGCCACGTTCACGTTCGCGCTCGCCGCAGTCCTGCTCAGCGGTTGTTCCGGCGAGCCTGGCAACGCAACTTCCACGGCGCCTCCCCCTTCCAGTTCTGCGGGACCCCAGTTCGGTGCGCCATCAGTGCCCGCACCACTCGACGCGACGGCGCTGGAAAAGGACCCCTGCGCCGCGATGAACGCGGACCAGGTCACGAGCCTGGGCGCTCCGTTTAAGAACACAGCCCCTCAACCCGACGGCGCGACCGGACCGACTTGTGGCTGGCGTTTCGCTACAGACGATGGACCGTCCTCTGTAGGCGGAACCGTGGTAACCAAGGATCCGAGCCACAGTGGCCTTAGCGGCATCTACGGCCAGCAGAAGGCCGGTGCATTAACCAAGTTCGAGCCCTTCACTGTGGCGGGCTACCCGGGGGTCATCTACGACCCGGCTAGCAATTCTCCGGCAGGGCTCTGCACGATGACCGTCGGACTGCGCAATGACCTCACCTACGTCATCAACGTCAACCTCGACAGTCTCAAGAAGCCTTTCGCCGACAGCTGTGAAGTCGGCAAAAAGGTAGCCGGATACGTGATCCAATACCTCCAGAAGGGAGGCCATTGATGCCGGACGGCTACACCGGCGCGGACGTCTACGCCCGGATGCACCGCTACGGCGGTAACACCGCCTCCCTCGATTCTGGCCAGCAGGCGGCCGAAGCGCTTAAATCCGCCCACGAGGAGCTCGTGACGCGGATTGCCCGGCTGCAAGGCAAGATGGACGCCTCCTGGGAAGGCGACGCGGCGGGCAAGGCCAAGGCTGGGCTCACCCCGCTGCTGGAAACTTCCCAGCAGGCGTCGGAGGACCTCGGCCGCAGCGCTCAATCCCTCACCGCCCAGAACGGCGGCTTTCACAGCACGCTCAACAAGCTCACTCCGATGGACGCGAACCGTCCCGATACCAACGATTTGGCCAGCTACAGTCCATTCGGCGCGAGTGATTCGGAAAAATCCGCAGCGCGGTGGGATGACGCCGACAAAAACAATAAAGAAGCCTACGGATCTTACGTCGCCACCACGAACGGGAATCGCAATTCTTCGGCCAAGGACTATCCGGTTTTGAATGCCGCTCCGGCCGGGATCGCGGTTGGTTCCGCGCCGAGCGTCGGCGGGACGTCCAGCCCGACTGGCGGAACCGGAAGCAGCGGCGGGTACAGCGGGGGCTTCCACGGCGGCGGACACACGCCTGACCCCGGCACCGGGCACGCGCCCAGCCCCAGCGGCGGGTACACGTCCAGCGGCAGCATCCTCGGGTCCAGCCCGGTCAGCAGCTCCGCGCCGCCACCAGCAACCGGCTCCCACCTTCCGGACAGCGGAAACTCCCCTGCGGAGCACGCCTCAGCACCGGATTCCACCACTACGGCCGGGTACACGCCTAAGGCACCGGTCAGCGACGCGCCTGGGTTCGGCTCCGGTCGGCTGCCGACATTCGGACCGGCCACCAGCGGCACGGATTCGACAGGCGGCGGGTTCGGTCTCCCGACTGGCGGATTCGGCGCTCCCGGCGGCAGCGGGGAGAGCAGCGTCGGCGGACGGACCGGTAACGGAGGCAACGTCGGGTCGCGCAGCGGACCGCAGCTCGGCGCAGGGGCGGGAACCGGTACCGGGACCCCAGCGAGCGGCCAGAGCGCGGCGCGTCCCGGCACCGTCGGCGGGACCGGTGCCAAGGGATCGCCGGGCGTGGGCGGCATGGGCGCTGGTGCCGGAAAGGGCAAAGGCACCGAAGACGAGGAGCACCAGCGAAAGGTCACCTACCTCGACGACGACGTCGACGAGTTGTTCGGCGGCTACCCCGACGGCATGCGCCCGACCCCGCCCACCATCGGAGCCTGACGTTGCTCCGGAGCCCCCTGCGGTTTTCCCGTGACAGTTACCAGAATCTGGTCCGCCGGATCGACCGTTCCGACCCGCATCCGACGCTGATCGGCGGCGAAAAGTGGTACCCGCCGGACGAGCAGGTCCAGCAGGACGCGAAAGCGGACGCCGAACTCGCCGCCACCGGCTGGCCGGTCCGCGACTTCGCCGACGTCATCGGGCTCCTGCAACGACCCTCCGTCGACCGTTACTGCTGGGCGCGCATCAACGGCCGCGACGTGACTCTTCAGGCCGCGGCCGCGGGACGGGACGCGATCCTCGCCGTCGCCGACCACGACACGATCACCCTGTTCCCCAGCACCGCGGAATCCGCTGCCCGGGAACTGGTCTCCGCGCTGCCGGGCACTCCGCCCGCGTCGAACCTCCATTCGCTGTCCTGCTCGGAAGCCGACTACAGCGCCGTGCTCGCCGGAAATCCGCCGCCGACCCGCACCAACAGCGCCCGCGACGCACGGCGCGCCGTCGAGTGGATGCAGGCGCCCCGAATCCACGTAGGACGGTTGTACGTCGCGATCCGCCGCGGCACCGAACGCGTCCGCAACGAACACCCGCCCTACTGGATCGACACCGAACAAGGCCGGTTCACCGCGGCGGTCACCGACGGCTGGCTCAGCATCAGCCCCGCCGGTGCCGACGACCTCGCTCGGATGCTGCGCGCCATCGAAGCCGACCTGCGGGCCTGAACCTAGGCAAGCCCCAGGGTGACCTGGATTGCACTCAGTTGCACTGCACCTAGTTGCATATGACACTGTCCGGCATGGCACTGGAGCACGCGATCCTCGTCTCGCTGTCGGAACGCTCCGGCTCGGGCTACGAGCTGGCGCGCCGGTTCGAGAAGTCCATCGGGCTGTTCTGGAGCGCCTCCCACCAGCAGATTTACCGCGTACTGAAGCGAATGGAAGAGGCCGGTCAGGTCGCCGTCGACATAGTGGTCCAGGACGGGCGGCCGGACAAGAAGGTCTACACCGTCGCCGAAGCGGGCCGGATGGAACTGCGGCGCTGGCTTGCCGAACCGGCACCACAAGCTGGGCCGCAGGAGTTGGCGGTGAAGCTGCGCGGGGCGTCGTTCGGCGACGCGAATGCCATCGCCGAAGAAATCGTCCGGCATCGGGACGCGCACGCTGAGCGGCTCGACCTGTACCGGCAGATCGAGAAGCGTGACTTCCCCGCCCCGGACCGGCTCCGCGGCCGTTCGCTGCACCAATACCTCGTGCTGCGCGGCGGAATCCGGGTCGAAGAGGGCCAGGTCGAGTGGCTGGAAGAAATCCTGACCGCGTTGCGGGCCGACGAGAAGGACTGACATGACCGAGTACCCGAACCTGCTGTCCCCGCTCGATCTCGGCTTCACGACGCTGCGCAACCGCGTCCTGATGGGCTCGATGCACACCGGCCTGGAGGACCGCGCGTCCCGCTTCCCGCAGCTGGCCGAGTACTACGCCGAACGCGCGCGCGGCGGCGTCGGCCTGATCGTCACCGGCGGGTTCGCGCCGAACCGTACCGGGTGGTTGTTGCCGTTGGCCTCGAAGCTTTCCACGCCGGCCGAGGCGAAACAGCACCAGTTGCTGACCAGCGCGGTGCACGCGGAGGGCGGCAAGATCGCGCTGCAGATCCTGCACGCCGGCCGCTACGCCTACCACCCGCTGAGCGTTTCCGCGTCGAGCCGCAAAGCGCCGATCAACCCGTTCCGCCCGCGCGCGCTCACCGCGTACGGCGTGCATCGCACCATTCGCGCGTTCGCCGATTGCGCCGCGCTGGCCCGCGACGCCGGGTACGACGGCGTCGAGATCATGGGTTCCGAGGGCTATCTGATCAACCAGTTCCTCGCCGAACGCACCAACCGGCGCACCGACGCCTGGGGCGGCACCGCGGAGAAGCGCCGCCGGTTCGCGGTCGAGATCGTCCGGCGCACCAGGGAAAAAGTCGGGCCGGACTTCATCATCATTTACCGGCTGTCCATGCTCGACCTCGTCGAAGGCGGGCAGAGCTGGGACGACGTCGTCGCGCTCGCCCGCGACGCCGAGGCGGCCGGGGCCACGATCATCAACACCGGCATCGGCTGGCACGAGGCGCGCGTGCCGACGATCGTCACGTCCGTACCGCGCGGCGCGTTCACCTGGGTCACCGGCAAGCTGAAGCCGCACGTTTCGGTCCCGGTGGTGACCTCGAACCGGATCAACCTGCCGCACGTCGCGGAACAAGCCCTCGCCGACGGGGACGCGGATCTGGTCTCGATGGCCCGTCCGCTGCTCGCCGACCCGGACTGGATCCGCAAGGCCGAAACCGGCCGCACGGACGAGATCAACACCTGCATCGCCTGCAACCAGGCCTGCCTCGACCACGCGTTCAGCCGGAAACCGGTGTCCTGCATGGTGAATCCGCGGGCTGGGCACGAAACAACCCTGAACCTGCTCCCGACCCGGCGCGCCAAGCGGATCGCCGTCGTCGGCGCCGGACCGGCCGGGCTCGCCACCGCGACCGCGCTCGGCGAACGCGGCCACGACGTCGAACTGTTCGAGGCCGACGACGAAATCGGCGGCCAGTTCGGGATCGCGCAACGGATTCCGGGCAAGGAGGAATTCGCCGAAACCATCCGCTACTACACGCGACGCCTCGAGGTCACCGGTGTGAAGGTGCGCCTCGGCACCCGGGCGACCGCCGCGGACCTGACCGGGTTCGACGAGGTCGTGCTGGCCACCGGCGTCACGCCGCGGGTCCCGGCGCTGCCCGGGATCGACCATCCGAAGGTGCTTTCCTACGTCGACGTCGTGCGGCACGGCAAACCGGTCGGCGAGCGGGTCGCGGTGATCGGCGCGGGCGGCATCGGCGTGGACGTCAGCGAATTCCTCACGCACAGTTCGTCGCCCGCGTTGGATCGCGACGCCTGGATGGCCGAATGGGGCGTCACCGACCCCGCGCTCGCGCCCGGCGGACTGGCCAAGCCGAAGCCCGAACCGTCGCCGCGGCAGGTCTACCTGCTGCAGCGCAAGAAGTCGCCGATCGGGGCCGGGCTCGGCAAGACGTCCGGCTGGGTGCACCGCGCCGCCCTGCGCGCCAAGGGCGTGGAAAAGATCAGCGGGGTTTCCTACGACCGGATCGACGACGCCGGCCTGCACGTCACGGTCGACGGGAAACCGCGGCTGCTCGAGGTCGACACCGTGGTGGTTTGCGCTGGCCAGGAATCCGTGCGGGAACTCGCCGGCGCGCTCGGCGACGTGCCGGTGCATCTGGTCGGCGGGGCGGACGAGGCACGGGAACTGGACGCCAAACGGGCGATCGACCAGGGCACCCGGCTGGCGGCCGTCCTGTAGCCGCTTGCGCGCACTGGCAGGATGGCCCCGTGCGAGACGTATGCGTGATCGGGCTCGGGCTCATCGGCGGTTCCCTGCTGCGAGCCGCCGCGGCGAGCGGCAGGACCGTCTGGGGAACCACAGTGTCCGAAGTGGACGCTGACGCGGCGAGCCGCGGCGGCTACGACGTCACCACCGACGCCGAAGCCGCACTACAGCGGGCCGCGGCCGCGGACGCGATCGTGGTCATCGCCGTGCCGCTGCCCGCGGTGGAGAACCTGCTGCGGCAGGTCGCGCAGCACGCGTCGCACTGCATCCTCACCGACGTGGTCAGCGTGAAGGGCCCGATGCTCGACGCGGTCCGCAGGCGCGCGCCGTACACGCGCTACGTCGGCGGACACCCGATGGCGGGCACGTCGCGCTCCGGCTGGCTCGCCGGCGACACCATGCTCTTCCGCGACGCGGCCTGGGTCGTCGGCGTCGAAGAGGAAACCGACCTGACGGCGTGGGCCGAGGTCACCCGGCTTGTCCTGGACGTCGGCGCGCACGCCGTGCCGCTGCCCGCCGATTCGCACGACGAGACGGTCGCCCGGATCTCGCACCTGCCGCACCTGTTCGCCGCGATCCTCGCCTCGGTCGGCGCACAGGGCGGCCCGCTCGCGATGTCGCTGGCCGCCGGTTCGTTCCGCGACGGGACCCGCGTCGCCGGATCGTCGCCGGACCTGGTGCGCGCGATGACCGAAGGCAACCGCGACGCCCTGCTCCCGATCGTCGACGACGCACTCGGCCGCCTCGGCGCGGCCCGCGGCTCGCTCGCCTCCACCGGCGGCCTCGCCGCGACCATCAACGCAGGTCACGAGGGCGCACTGGCGTTGGAAGCGGCCCGCGACGCGGCGCAGTCCGGCGTCCGCGTCGACCTCACCGCCGCCGACGCCCGCGAAGGGCTCGTCGCGCTCGGCGAACGCGGCGGCCGGATCACCGGACTGGACGGAGCCGTCGCACTCGGCGAAGTGTCTTGACTTGCCTGGAACGCCTGGTGTGTGACGATTGAAGCCTCTCAATCCCAACCCCGGGGAGGCATTCGATGGGCATCAACTTCGACGAGCTCAAGAACAAGGCGACCGAGGCGCTGCGCGAGAACAGCGGCAAGCTCGAGCAGGGTCTCGAGAAGGCGGCTGAATTCGCGAAGTCCAAGGTCAGCGGCCACGACTCGCAGATCGACGGCGGCATCGACAAGGCCAAGGACCTGCTTGGCAAGGTCACCGGTAAGCACGAAGAAGGCGGCGAGAAGCCGGAAGACGGCCCCAAGCCCGAGGGCGGCCAGCCCGGCGGACAGCAGTAACTCCTCCGCCTCCAGGTTGGGCCCGGTTGCGCCCCAATGCGGCATCGGGGCGCTCTCGCAGGTGCGCGGCTCAGGTGCGCCGGTGGTACGGCAGGAACCGGCGCACCAGCCGCAGCGGGGACCGTTCCACCAAGTCCGGCCCGCGGACCGCGTCGAACGTCGAGCCGAGCTGGTCCACCACTCCGGCTAGGCGCGGGTTGTCCGGCATCGGCACCGAATCCGGATCCCGCTGCTCGCGGACCGCGGAAGACAGCTCCGCCAGCGCGTCCGTGAGCAGCTCGATGTCCGCGGGCGACGGTGCGGGCGCGCCCTCGCCGATGGTCACGCCGACCTCGGTCACCGCGTCGGTCACCCGCTCCAGCCCCGCGATCACCGGCCACCACGCCACCGCCTGCCGTCCCGCCGGCGACGGCTCCACGATCACCTGCTGAAACGCCGTTCGCAGGTCCGCGAGCGCGCGGTACGCCCCGCGCCGGGCCCGCGACCGGGCGAGCCGCGATTCGCTGGTCGAGTTCAGCACCATCGCGGTGCGGACGTACTTGGCGACCGTGTCGAAACTGTCCGCCAGCCGCCCGCCGACGGTCGGCCGCCGCGAACCCGGCCACAGCAGGTAGCCGACGACGAGCACGATCACGCAGCCGATCACGGTGTCGACCAGCCGCGCCAGCACGACCGTCCAGCTGCCGGTGTTCGCGAGGTCCATCTGCAGGATGATCAGCGGCGTCACGAACGTGCCGAGCATCCCGTAGTTGCGCACCTTCCCGACCGCGGCCCCGCCGGCGAACACCGCGATCAGCACCACCAGCACCCAGCCGCGCGCGCCGAACGCGAGCACGACCGCGCCAATCCCGACCCCGGCGACCGTGCCCATCCCGCGCAGCACCGCGCGGCCGAACACCGAGCCGAAGTCCGGTTTCAGCACCACGCCGACGGTGAGCGTGATCCAGTACGACCGCTCGAACGGCACCATCAGCGCCACCACTTCGGCCACCGCGACGCACAGCGTGAGCCGCAGCGTCGCGAGCCAGGTCAGCGGTCCGGAGAGGCCGCTCGCCCACTCGCGCAAGCGGCGCAGCAGCGAGACTTTCTTGCGGCGCTTGCGGTCGTCGAGCTTCCCGATCCGCGCCAGTCCGGCGTAAAGCGCGCTGACCACCGCGTCGGCGTTCTCGTCCGGCAGCTCGGGCGCGGGCGGCAGCGGCTGGCTCGCCAGCACCGACGCGGCGACGCGGGTCAGGTAGTCGATGACCTCGTCCGGCGGGCGCTGTCCGGCGTTGACCATCGCCACCGACGCCTCGACCGCGGGTGTCGTCGCGGACAGCCGGTTCAGCAGCCGGCGATACGTCGCGTCTCGACCGGACAGCCACGAGCGCGCGACCAGCAACCGGTCGTACGCCGTGCTCATCGCGGTGGTCAGCTGGTGGCGCGCGACCCGCGAGGTCGGTTCGTCCTCGGCCGACAGCATCGCCGCGAGTTCGATGTAAACCTGCGCGACGGCGGTGCGTTCGGGGCTCGTCGCGCGGAGCGTCCAGGTGCCGAGCGCGACCAGCAGCCCCCAGCCAGCGCCCGCGCAGAAGAAGCCGAAGAGCACTTCGGTGCGTACGCCGGTCGCGTGCTGCGCGGTGCCGAGGACGCAGAAGACGAACATCTGCAGCCCGGCCACCGAAGCGTTGCTGCCCGCGGCGCTGATGAGCGCGGAAATCGCCGCTATGACGACGATCGCCGGGATCGACCAGGCGGGCATGCCGCCGGTCAGCAGGCCGACGAGGTACCCGACCCCGGCCGCGAACGTCGCCCCGCCCAGCCGGCGCGCGCGGTAGCGATAGGCCCCGGCCGCCTCGGACAGCACGGTCGGGAGCGCGCCGGTGGAGATCAGCGCGCCCACCGCGATGTCGCCCGCGGCGTACGCGACCGCCAGCGGAGTGGCCAGCGCGACCACCGCACGGGCGACCATGTTCCACGGAATGGGAACCGGTTTGGAACGCAGAAGTTGCGTCAGCCAGTGCGGCGCGGCGAAGTCGGGGCGGCTCACCGCACCATCTTGACCTACCGGGGCCGTCCGGGATTGATTTGTCGCACGGTCAACAACGTCTTCAAGGAGCTTTCATGCCGGGTCGCAGGTATTCGTTCGAGGTGAACCGCGTGAGCGCCGCCGCTCCGCCGGTGCTGTTCCGGCTGGAAAGCGACGGGACTCAGTGGTCGACCTGGGCGCGGCCGCTCGTGTGGCAGTCCCGGTGGGCGACCCGCGGCGACGACGGCGGTGTCGATGCTGTCCGGGAAGTCGGATTGTGGCCGGTTCTGCTCCGCGAGAAGACCCTCGAATACGTGCCGGATCGGCGGCACGTCTACACATTCGACGGTTTCAGCCCGGTCCGCGACTATCGTGCGGAGGTGATGTTCACGCCGAACGCCGACGGCGGCACGGACCTCCGGTGGTCGGGTTCGTTCGCCGAACGCATCCCCGGAACGGGGCCGGCAGCCCTCACCACGTTGCGCGGTGTGATCGGATTTTTGGCCACACAGCTGGCCAAAGCGGGCAATCAGGCTGCCTGACCGGGTGCGTTGCACCACAACGATCAACGAATGCCGGAGCACAGACGTCATCCCCCTCGGGTGACCCCGAGGGAAAGGAAGCGGCATGGCGAAACGCTGGCTGGCGGCGGCATTGGCCGGTGTGCTGGTGCTGTCCGCGTGCTCCGGCCCGGACTCGAGTCAACCCCCGGAACAGGCGAACCCCGCGCCGGGCGCCCAGAAACCGGGTCCGCCGCCGGGGCCGTACCCGTTCGGCACCGTGCAGCAGAAGGCTCCGGCGGTCCAGGACGGCAAGGTCCCGGTGATCCGCCGCATCCAGACCGACAAACCGTACGTCTTCATCACCATGGACGACGGCGCGGTGAAGGACCCGTCGGCGCAGGGCCTGATCCAGCAGTCCGGCGGGCATCCGGTGCTGTTCCTGAACAACCGGTACGTGAAGGGCCACGAGGCGTACTTCAAGGCCATCCTCGACTCGACCGGCGCGGTGCTCGGCGACCACACGGTCAACCACCCGAACCTCAAGGGCAAACCGCTCGAGTTCCAGAAAAAGGAAATCTGCGACGACGCGGACGACTTCCAGAAGTCGCTCGGCGTGCGCCCGACGCTGTTCCGCCCGCCGTTCGGCAACTTCGACCAGAACACGCTGAAGGCCGCCGCGATGTGCGGCATGCGCGCGAGCGTCCTGTGGACCGCCTCGGTCAACGACGGCGTCGTCCAGTTCCAGTCCGGCGACAAGCTCCGCCCGGGCGACATCGTGCTGATGCACTTCCGCAAGACGTTCAAGGAAGACTACGAAGCCTTCATCGCCCAGGCCAAGAAGGACGGCCTGACGCCGGTTCCGCTGGCCGACTTCCTGGGCTGAGCCCGTCTCGTGAGCGGCTATGCCGGTTAGAACCGGCGTAGCCGCTCACGAGTCAGCCAGCTCCGAGGCACACGAACGGCCGCCGCATCGGGTCCACCGCGATCGCTTCGGCCAGTGCCAGCGCGGGTGACGTCCCCTCGGCGAGCCGCCGGTGCAGGTCCGCCATCGTGTCCGCCGCCGCTCGGTCGCCGACGCGCGCTACCGCACCGATGACCGTCTTCGACCCGCTCGCCAGCAGTGTTCCGGCGAAGCCCAGTGCTTCCTCGCCCGGCCGGATGTGGCTCATCGCCAGCTCGCACGCGGCCAGCACCACGCGCTCCGGCGGATTGACGAGCCGGGTTGTCTCGTGCGCGAACAACGGGCCGTCGACCAGTTCGACGCGGGAGAACAGCGCGTTCGCCGGCTCGTGCGCGCCGTGCGCGACCAGGTGCGCCAAGCGGGTTCCGTCCAGCGCGGTCAGGACCGTGGCACTCGTCGCGGCGTCGCCCTCGACCAGCCGCGCGTCCGGGTACACCGAGCGCAGCTTGCTCACCTCGCCGACCGCGCCCGGCACGCCAGGACCGCCCGCGAGCAGCACCGGACCGTCCGCAGCCGGACGCTTCGCGGTGATCCACGCGGTCGCCGACGGTGCGATCGACACCGGGTGCCCGCGCAGCGACGGCAACGCGCCCCACGGCATCGCGTACAGCTGGCCGATCGGGACGATCACCAGCTCGCGGTCGTCGAGAGTTTTGACCAGCGACGCGGAAATCAGCGCGTCGAGCTTCTCCGCCCGGCGGCGCGCGGACGCGGACACCGTCTCGGCCAGCATCGGCGGCAGATGGTCCGGCGCGAGCGCGTCGAGGTCGGCGTGCAGCTGGGTCGCGGTCTCCACGATGTCGTCCAGCGGACCCAGTTTGAGCAGCCGGAACGTCCCGCGGTCGACGACCACCGAGTACAGCTGGTTGTTGTAGGGCACCAAACTCACCAGTACGCGATCGCCCAGCGCGGCGACGACCTCGTCCGGCGTCGCGACCGGCCGCGGACGGCCCCACTGGCTCGTGTACCAGCCGAGCCTGGTCGCCTCGCGCTGCAGTTCGGCGTACCGCTGCTCCAGCGCCTTCACCGACTCGCCTTCCAGCCGGGTGCGCTGGATGGTGCGCTGGACGTGCCGCATCTCGTTGATGTGCTTGGCCAGCACCGGATCCTCGATCACCGGCAGCGGTTCGTACCGGTAAACCTGCGCCCGGGTGCGTTCGAGCCAGGCGAACATCCGGCGTGCGCCGGCCGCGTTCCGCCGCGCGCGCCGCAGCACGAGCCGCATCGCCAGCCTGCCGAGTTCCTCGCCGTGCACGGCCGTGCCGCACAGCAGGTCGAGCCCGCCCATCCGGTCGCGGATCGTGCCGAGTTCGCGCAGTCCGGCGCGGGCCTGCGCGAGCGCGGCGCGCGGCCGGTCTTCGGCCACAGCCAGTTCCGCCCTGCACAACCGGAACAGCATCCGGTGGTCGACCGGCGACGTCGCGCGCGGGGCGGGCACGTGGGTGAGGACAAGCGAAGCTTCGGCGATTTCCTTGCGGCGGATCAGCAATCGCACCGCGAAGAGTCGCGCGACCGCCGCCTCGTCCCGCAGTCCAAGCGCGGCCAGGCGTTCGGCGATCGAGACGAGTTCAGCGGGCAACCGCGAGGTAGAGCGCCCTTCGCGGTCTGACAGGACCTGCTGCGCTTCCGCCCGGAACCGCGCCAGACCGGCGATCTCGGCCCACGTTCGATTGCCGCGACGGAGAAATCGGCGCCGCGCGTCCGACGCGGACTTTCGCGCCAACGCGAAATCGCCCTCCAGCAACGCGGCCGCGGCCCGCGCGACCTCGGCTTCCGCGATGTGCTGGCCGGATCCGTTGGCGCGCAACTCCGGCAGCGCCTCGTCGAGGTGCCTGCCCGCCTCGTCGGCGAGACCCGCGGTGAGCAGCGCGCGGGCCTGGTCGAGCCGGATCAGCGGGATCGAACCGGGCGATTCGGTGACGAGGATCCGCGCGGCTTGTTCATAGCTGGACAGGGCTTGCGGGACGTCGCCGATGAGCTGTGCGTGGTCGCCGAGGTTTTGCCGGATCTTGCCTTCGAGCAGGGTGTGCCCGTTTTCGCGGGCGAAGCCGAGCGCGCGCTCCAGGTCGGCTTGCGCGGCGTTCGGATGGTTGAGCGCCATCTGCACGAGCGCGCGGTTCAAGAGCATGACGACCAGCGTGCGGCGGCTGTCGTCGAACTCGGCCTCGATTCCGGGGATGACGGCGTCGTACACCGACAGCGATTCGCTGAACCGGCCGCCGCGCATCAGCACCACCGCGCGTTGGCCGGTGACCAACAAGCCGAGCTGGCGGGCGACCTTGCTCTCCGGGAGCTGGTCGCGAAGCTGCCGCGCGGTTTCGAGGTGCACGAGACCGGCGTCGGTGGAGGCGACCTCGGCTTCGGCCGCGCCGAGGCTCACCAGGACGCGGACCTGCAGTTCCCGGTGTTCGGGCAGCGGATCGGCGACGCGCGCCAGCCGCGTGAGCGCGCTGCGGAACAACCGCACCGCGATGCCGGGCCGCTGGTCGGACGCGGCGGCCCGGCCGCGCGCGTACAGATCGGACGCCGCCGCGATCGTTCGATCATGGACGGGCGCGGACACGGACTCTATGGGAGCACACCTCCGCCACTCTCCATAACGCCCGTCCGGGTTTCTCAGAGCACGACGGTCGGCGTGACGACGGTGCGGCGGTGCGGGCCCGCGCCGAGGTGCACGAGGATTTGCGTGGTTCCGCAGGGGACGCGTTCGAGCACGAACCGGCCGCCCTCGTCGGTCGCCGTCGCGAACGTGCCGTGATCGGCGACGCGGACCTCCACGTCGTACTCGCCCGCGGGCGC
This sequence comes from Amycolatopsis sp. La24, assembly GCF_029087445.1. NCBI lineage: Bacteria > Bacillati > Actinomycetota > Actinomycetes > Pseudonocardiales > Pseudonocardiaceae > Amycolatopsis > Amycolatopsis sp. La24. The sequence continues at coordinate 246,523 of NZ_JARACH010000002.1, read as the reverse complement.
GAGCCAGCCGTCGATCCGGTGCACCTTCCCGATTTTGGTCAGGTTGATCATCACGGTCAGGTCGCTGACGGTGAACGTGATGGTGCCGGTCGCCGTGCTGCGCACGCCGGCCAGTTCGTCGAGCCGTTCCCAGCGCGCGACCTCGACGTCGAGGTTCTCGAGCTCGAGCGCGAACTGGACCCGCTGCACCAGATCGTCCGGCGGCGGGTCGAGTTCGTCGAGGAACCGGCCGATGTCTGCCAGGATGGCCTCGTCGTCCGGAACCGCGTGGCCGTGTCCCGGCCTGCCGATGTTGTCGCTCACCGGGCACCCCCTTCTCCTGCGAGCAGATCGCGCATCGAGTCGAGGCAGCGGCCCCTGGTGGGCCCGACGCTGCCGCGCGGCATCTGCATAGCCTCGGCCACCGCCCGGTACTCGGCGCGGCCGGCGAGAACGGTCAGCCGCAGCAGCTCCTGGCAGCGTGCGGGCAGCCGGAGGAAGGCGCGCCAGACCCGGCGGTCCCGGTCGGCGCGGACGGCTTCCTCCTCAGGCGCGGGATGATCGCTTTCCAGCGTCGCGGCGACCTCGTCCGACAGCGGCACCGGCTGGGCGCGCCTGCCGTAAGGACGGGTTGCCTCCCGGCGAGTCGTGGTGATCAGCCAGGCAGCGAGCGCACGGGGGTCGCGCAGCTTCGCGAGCTGGCTGAACAGAGCGAGCCACACGGTCTGGACCACGTCCTCGGCCACTTGCCGGTCGAGCCCGTTGGCGCGCGCGACGTGCCACACGAGCGGCGTCAGCTCGTCGACGAGTTTCGCCATGGCGCGCCGATCGCCGCCCCGCGCCGCTTCCATGCACGCGGCGTGCAAGTCGGCGCCGGTCAAGCCTTCCCAGGGCGGGTCTACCTCGGTGGTGTGCACGTCGGTCACCGTAGCTGCCTCACTCCGGAGGTGGGCCGACCTGGGCGAGCAAGCCTCCGGTCGTGTCGGCACGTCCGGGCCCGTCGCGGGTCGCCTCTCCGGTCGGGTACCGGATCGATCGTGAATGGTGCGCGCTCTTTCGGTGGTGCGGATGGTGTCCAGGGGCACGGTGTGTGCCCCGTGGGTGGGCTCTTGGTTGAGGAGCAAACAGCTGGCTCTGGGATACATCAATCTCTGACTTTTTCCGGGTGAGTTTTTTTCACGAAGCCGATCGGGCGGCTGGTGGTGCGGTTTTGGTGCTGTTCGGTTGTGGGTTTGCGCAGGTCAAGCGGTACCCAGTTCGGCGGGGTGCCGGGACACGACCGGCCGGGCTCCCCCTCCAGCACGGCCGTGTCCCGACAGCTCCACCGGACCCGATGAGTCCCCCAACGACCCATCGCGCCCCGCCGGACCGGTGCGGCCAGACGGATCCCTCCCCTGAATCCGCCCGTCCGCACCCAGCCCGGAAGCTGTTTTGTCAGTCCGGACGCGATCCCTCCCCTGGATCCGTCCGGTCCGTCTTGCCTGTCGATCGAGCGGATCCCTCCCCGCCCAGCCGATTCAGGCCAGCTCACCGGTTCGGTCCGGTCAGGCGGGTTCCTCCCCGAACCCGTCTGACCGGACCGAACCGCGAGCCGACCCCCAGCCGGACCAGCTCGCACACCCGCCGACCTCGCGAACCCCTCCCCGAAGTCCGCTCAGCCGGACAGGCAAGCCAATCCGTCAGTCCCACTCCAGCCCGTGGAGCCAGCCAGCCGGAGAAGTCCTCCCGGACCGTCCCGCCGCGCCAATCCGCCGGTCCCGCCGGACCGCGAACCCGCCAACCGGGCAATCCATCCGGACCTGTCCGGCCTCGCCAATCCGCCGGTCCCGCCCGAACCAACTCGCGCAACCCGCTAGCCGGACAGGCCCTCCCCGAACCCGTCTAACCGCGCCAGCTCGCGAGCCGGTTCGCTCAGAGCTGGTCGTTGCCGCTGGTCCGGTGGGCTCGGCGGCTGGTCGGGTCCCCTCCGAACCCGTCCGGCCGGGGCCGGGTCCCCCAGACCCGGGCCGAGCTGAACCGGACCGGCGGTGTGACCAGTCCCTGTCGTCACGTGCGTCAGTCGCTTCGCACTCGTCGGCGGCCTGCTCGCCCCCTTGTGCCGAGCAGGTCGCCGGGCGCGTGCGTTCGTGCGGGTGCGCACCGGCCGGCGTGAGCTGTTCGCCTGCGCCGACCGGTGCTTCCCGCCCCCAGGGGAGCCCGCTCCCCCTTTCGGGCTCCGCCAGAGGGGATTCCTCCCCGAACCCCTCCGGCCGACGACGTCCGGCAGCCCCCTCGGCTCCCGGGCGCCGCCCGTTTGGCTACTTGGCAGTGCCGGTGTCGTCGAGCGGTTCGTGGTTGCCGTCCGGCTGCACTCCCCGGTTCGCCCCCGGCGCGGGGCTCGTCTTGACGGGCGGAACGGTGGTTCCCGGCTGCCGCTCGTCCTTCTGATCCGCAGGCATGTGGCCCTCCCTTTCCTTGGTTCGCCCCATAGGACGCATCCAGGGTGCGCCTAGATACACGGAGCGCCAAAGTTTTTGGGATTTTTGTGAACCTGCCGGTCAGGATGGCCGTCCCACCTCCCCCGGATGCCAACCGTCAGTGACGATCGGTAACCCCTCCGAGAGCGCGGCGGCCCAGGCGCGGTAACCGATCGGGCCAGGGTGGAAACGGTCAGCAGCGAACATTCCCGGACGGAGCAATCCCGGCGCCAACGGGATGTGCGTGACCCCGGGAAGCCGGGTCAGCCCTCGCGCCGCCTGGTCGAGCGCGACCGACCGCGCGCCCAGCAAGTCCCGGAGCGGCCGGGGCAAGGACGGGAAACTCGCCAGCGGGGGCACGCCCGCGAGAACGACCGGGATGTCGCCGACCCTTCGCCGCACCTCGACGATGATCGACAGCAGATCCCGCCGGTACCGCGCGGCCGAGTGCAGCTCCAGGGTGTCGTTCACGCCGAGGACGACCACCACGACGTCCGCCTCCTGCACGCGCGGAACCAGCTCGTCGAGCACTACCCGCGCCGACGCGCCGGTGATGCCCAGCGCGTGCCACAGCACCTCCCGGTCCGGGTACGCGCGGGCGAGCCCCACCGCGAGCTGGCCGGTGAGCGCGTCGGCGTGGGTGAGCGCGCCGACGCCGTCCACCGTCGATTCGCCGATGACGGTGAGCCGCAACGGACGCCCGGTGCCGAGAGCGCCCTCGATCGGACCCGTGGCCCCGGGAAGCCGCGGAGTCGCCCGACGCACCCGCACCGCCTGCGCGACAAGCACGGGTGCCATCAGGAAAAGGAGGAACAGCCGAAGAACTGCCATGCCTCCGACAGTAACGAGGGGCTACGACAGATCCGGGTGCGCGAGGGGAGTTGTCCACAGGGGATGTGAGTTGTGGACAACCCTGGGGATAGTTTGGGGAAACCCTCCGCCAGCAGCATGTCTGCACCTGCAGACAGAACCATCAGACACGGGGCGGCAAGGGCTTCGGGAAATTCCGCCGCGGGGCCGCAGGGGTGGCGGACAACCCTTTCGCGGGCGGCAGGGCCGAGGACAAGCCCGCCATGCACGGCAGCATCTGCGAGCGAGCCCGCCGCAGGTGTCGGCAACTGCAGACAGGCCCGTCACTGCGCGATAGACACCGTCTTCCCCACCAGAGCGTCATCCTCAGCCGCGTCCAGCAAGAAGCGCGCCACGTTCGCTCGCGGGATCTGGAACCGCCTCCGCACGTCCCGGCCCACCTCGCTGCGCACCTGCTCCCGGGCGGGCTTGTTCGTCAGCCTCGTCGGGCGCACGATCGTCCATCGCACGTCTGGGGCACCGTGCAGGATCGACTCCATTCGTTGCAGGTCGGCGTATCCGTTGCGCAGCACCGCACCCAGCAGCGGCTTCACCAGCAGCTTCGAGAACAGGCTGTCGCCGTCCCCGGGCAGGCCGGATGCGCTCACCACCACGAACCTCGTCTGGGAGCCGCGCAGGGCGGTGACCACGGAGCGGGTGCCGTCGGAGTTGACGGTTGTCGGCTTGAGGTCTGCGGGGCCTAGGGCCAGGACGACGGCGTCACGGCCGGTTACCGCGTCGGCCAGGCTGGGGTCGGTCAGGGAGTGAACCGCGACGTCCAATCGGGGGTGTGCGGGGACGGTCAACCGCGCGGGGTCGCGGACGACGGCGGTGACGTGCCATCCGCGGGCCAGCGCTTCCCGCACCGTCAGGCCGCCGATTCGGCCGCTCGCGCCCAGGACGGTGATCTTCATAAGAGGCCTCCAAGGAGGGGGGTGAGTAAACACTTACCGGCTAGGGTAAGTGAACACCCACCACACTGAGAAGACCCTCAGGGAGCACGCATGGGAAGCCGCGAGGAGATCGTCGCCGCGGCAGCGACGGTCATGCGGGAGCAGGGGTACGCGCACGCCACGACCAAGGCGATCGCGCAGGCCTCTGGCTACTCGGAAGCCTTGCTGTACAAGCACTTCCGCGACAAGACGGCGCTCTTCCTCGCGGTGCTGAAAGAGGAGTTGCCCGACCTGGTCACCACGGCGGCGAGGCTCACCGAACATCCGGAGAAGGCCGATCTCAGCGACAATCTCGCCGAGTTGACCACCACGGCACTGGCCTTCTACTGCGCGAGCTTCCCGATCTCCATCTCGATCTTCTCCTCGCGCGACCTGCTCCGCGCCCACCGGGACAGCCTCGAAAACGGCCCCGACCTGCCGACCCAGCACGTCGCCGGCTATCTCGCCGCCGAGGTCAAGCTGGGCAGGCTGCGCGCCGATCTCGACGTCGAGGCCGCGGCCCGGCTGCTGCTCGGGGCTTGTTTCCAGGAGGCGTTCCTCGCGTCCTTCGAGGAACGCCCGCCGCGGCCAGACCTCGCCCAGCGGCTCGCCGCGACCCTGGAGAAGCTCGGCTAGTCGCGGTTCTTCCGCAGTTCGTGCCACCGGTCGTACAGGTTGTTGACCTCGACCAGCATGAACGCCAGGAAGTCCCGCATCTCGGCCAGCCGTTTGCCAGCGGGAGTGTCCGGGCCTAGCGCGTCGATGCCTTCGGTGGCCGCGTCGCGCCACATGATCAGGAAGCGGTCGCGTTTGAGGAAAGTCGCGTACCAGAGGTCGTCGTAAAGCTGGTAGTGGTCGCGGCGCTCGCCGGGCTCGCGCACTTTCCGCACCAGGCCGATCTGGTCCAGATACCGCACCGCACCGGAGATCGCGGCCGGGCTCACCGACAGCTGCTCCGCCAGTTCGGCAGCCGTCAGCTGCCCCGAGTCGGTCGTCATCAGCGCCGCGAACACTCGCGCTGGCATGCGCTGCATGCCGATCTGGGACATCACCAGCCCGAGGCTTTCGACGTATCGGCGGACGGCGTCTTCGTCTCTCTTCGTCTCAGGCGTCGTCATCCGTCCATCCTCTCCCACGAGTGCCTGGACGATCACTCGGTCCAGACGTTTTCTTAACTTCACAACTTCATGAAAAGAGTGTAGCTTCCCGACCATGGGAAACGCCATTGCGATCTCCGGCCTGCACAAGGCATTCGGCCGGGTGAAGGCCCTTGACGGCCTTGATCTTCAGGTTCCCGCGGGGGAAGTACACGGATTCCTCGGCCCGAACGGCGCCGGGAAGTCCACCACGATCCGGGTCCTGCTCGGACTGCTGCGCGCCGACGCCGGCGAGGTCCGGCTGCTCGGCGGCGACCCGTGGCGCGACGCGGCGAGCCTGCACCACCGGCTCGCCTACGTGCCCGGCGACGTCAACCTCTGGCCCAACCTGTCCGGCGGCGAGGTCATCGACCTCCTCGGCAGGCTGCGCGGCGGGCTCGACCAGAAGCGCCGCGAGGAACTCGTCGAGCGCTTCGACCTCGACCCGCGCAAGAAGGGCCGCACGTACTCGAAGGGCAACCGGCAGAAGGTCGCCATCGTCGCCGCGCTCGCGTCCACTGTGGACTTGCTGCTGCTCGACGAGCCGACCTCGGGCCTCGACCCGTTGATGGAGGCTACCTTCCAGGAGGTCATCCAGGAGGAACGCGCGCAAGGCCGCACCGTTTTGCTGTCCAGCCACATCCTCGCCGAGGTGGAAGCCTTGTGCGACAAGGTGAGCATCATCCGCAACGGGCGCACGGTCGAGTCCGGCACGCTCGCCGAACTGCGCCATCTCACCCGCACGTCGATCACCGCGGAGCTGTGCGGACCGCCGAACGGCCTGGCCAGGCTTTCCGACGTGCATGACTTGAAGGTCGAAGGCAACCGCGTCCGCTTCGACGTCGAGACGCGCTCGCTCGAGGACGCACTGCGCCAGATGACCGAGGTCGGCGTGCGCAGCCTGGAGAGCAGGCCGCCGACCCTCGAGGAACTCTTCCTGCGCCACTACGCGGACGAACTCGAGGCCGGGAAATGAGCGGCGCGCTCAACGGCACCGGGCCGCTGATCCGGCTCGCCCTGCGCCGCGACCGGATCATCCTGCCGATCTGGATCGTCCTGCTCAGCCTCATCCCGGTGGCCACGATCAGCAGCTACGACCAGTTCTATCCGACCGCCGCGAGCCGGGCCGGACTCGTCGCGTCGGCCGCCGCGAACCCGTCGTTCGCGCTGCTCTACGGCCCAGCGTTCAACCTCGGCACGGCGGGCGGGTTCATCGCCTGGCGGATGGGCGGGTTCCTGGCGCTGCTGACCGCCCTGATGGCGGTCTTCACGCTGACCCGGCACACCCGCGCGGAGGAGGACACCGGCCGCGCCGAACTGCTCGCGTCCACTGTGGTCGGTCGGTACGCGCCGCTCACCGCCGCGCTCGCGGTGACCGGCGGGGCGAGCGTGCTGATCGGGGTGCTGCAAGCGGTCACGCTGGCGGCGAAGGTTCCCGCGGCGGGTTCCGTCGCGCTCGGCGCGAGCACTGCGCTTGCTGGGCTGGTTTTCACCGGCGTCGCCGCGGTCGCCGCGCAGCTCGGCGAGTACTCGCGCACCGCGAATGGCATCGGTACGGCCGTGCTCGGCGTCGCGTTTCTGTTGCGTGGCGCGGGTGATTCGACCACCGACGCGCATTGGCTGTCATGGCTGTCGCCGCTCGGCTGGGCGCAGCAGATCCGGCCGTTCGCCGAAGAACGTTGGTGGGTCTTGATTTTGCCGGTCGCGACCACGCTCGTGCTGTTTGTCGTGGCCTACGCGCTGCTGCCGCGTCGTGACGTCGGCGTCGGTCTGCTTCCGCCTCGGCTTGGGCCGAGCGAGGCCGCGCCGTCGCTGCGGTCGCCGTTTTCGCTGGCCTGGCGGCTGCAACGGGGTCCGTTGTTCGGCTGGCTGGTCGGGCTCGCGGTCGGCGGTGCGTTGTTCGGGACGATCGCGCAGGGCATTTCCGGACTTGTCGGCGGCACCGAGCAGAGCAGGCAGATCTTCGAACGGCTCGGCGGATCGCACGGACTGGTCGACGCTTTCCTCGCGACGATGGTGAGCCTGTTCGCGATGCTCGCCTCGCTCTACGGCGTGCAGGCGACGCTGCGGATGCGCACCGAGGAAACCTCGATCCGGCTCGAACCGCTGCTGGCCACGCGGGTCGGACGGCTGCGCTGGGCCGCGAGCCACCTCGTGTTCGCGTTCCTCGGCAGCGCGTTGCTCGTGCTCGTCGGCGGCGTGCTGCTCGGGCTGTCGAACGGGCTGCGCGGCGGTGACGTCGGCCGCTCGGTCGGGAACATGGTCGCGGCCGTCGCGGTGCAGGTGCCCGCGGCGTGGGTGATCGTCGCGGTGGCCGCGCTGATCTTCGGGCTGCTGCCGAAACTGGCGACCGCCGCGTGGGGCGTGGCGGCGCTGGCGTTGCTGATCAGCATGTTCGGGCCGGTCGTCAACGCGCCGCAGGTGCTGCTGGACGTCTCGCCGTTCCAGCATCCGCCGAAGGTGCCCGGCGCGGTGTTCACCGCGGTACCGCTGGTGGTGTTGCTGGCGGTCTCGGCGGTGGTGCTCGCGGTGGGGCTGACCGGCTGGCGACGGCGCGACGTCGGCTGAGGTCAGCGTTCGTCGCGGACGAACCCGCTGGTCGGGCCCAGCGTGGTCGGCGGGGGTGCCGACGGGCTCGACGGGGTCGGGGTAACCGACACCGTCGCCGTGGTCGTGCGCGGTGGCGGGGCCGGGGGTGCCGGCGGGCGGTGGGTCACGGTGATCGGCGGCAGAGGGAGGCCGGTCACCGTGACCGTCACCTGCTGCACGGGCGGCGGGGTGGGCGGCGACGACTCTCCGGCCGGACGCGGAGTGCGACCGGCGACCAGCAGCGCGGCGACCAGCAGTCCGCCTGCCAGTCCGGCGAGACCGGTCACGACGACATAACCCCAGGTGGGAGCGGTGTCCGACATCCGGCACCTCCTCGCCGCACGGTCACTCGGCTACGAGGGTTCGTCGCGTTGATCATAGGTGCCGTTACGCAGTGTGCAACTTGATATATCTCGACTCAACTTATGTCACACTGGCCTTATGAGGGGGATTCTCCGCTCGCCGGACTTCCGGCGGCTCTGGCTCGCCGACGGCCTCAGCCAGGTCGGCAACCGCATCGACTTCCTCGTGATCCCTCTATTGGCGACCACCACGCTCGCCGCGTCCGTGGCCCAGGTTTCGCTGCTGCGGACGCTGAGCACGCTCCCGTACCTGCTGCTCGGACTGCAGGCGGGCGCGTGGTGCGACCGGATGCGCAACCGGCCGGTGCTGATCACCGCCGACCTCGCCCGCGCGGTGCTCATCGGCTCGGTGCCGCTTGCCGCGGTGTTCGGGTCGCTGACGCTGGGCCATCTGTACGTCGTCGTGCTGCTGGCCGGCGGGTTCACGGTTTTCTTCAACGTCGCGCACCAGACCTACCTGCCGAACCTCGTCGAACGCCGCGAACTGCCCGCCGCGAACGCCCGGCTGCAGACGAACCTGTCCGTCGCCGCGATCGCCGGGCCGGGGCTCGGCGGGATGATCGTGCAGTTCATCGGCGGCGCGGGCGCGATGGCGGTCGACGCCGTGACTTACCTGTGGTCCGCCGCGTGGCTGCGCCGAATTCGCACACCGGATGTGCGGCCCGAGCCCGCTGAGCGGAACCTTCGCCGCGAAATCGGCGAAGGGCTGCGGACAGTTCTGCGCAATCCGCTCCTGCGGGCGATCGCCCTGCACGGTGCCGCGTCGAGCCTGTTCCAGTCGATGTTCATGGCGGTGTCGATGGTGTTCATGGTCCGCGACCTGCGCGTCGCACCGTTCATGATCGGCTTGCTCGGCACGATCTCTCTGTTCGGTGCCCTGTTCGCGAGCGGAGTCGCGCGACGGCTCGGCGCTCGCTTCGGTGCCGCGCGGGCGTTGTATTTCGGTGCCGCGGTGTACAGCGTTTCGTTCCTGTGCAACGCTTTCGCGACCCAAGGCTGGGGCCTCGCCTGGTGGGTGGCGGGCGGTTTCGGGTCAAGTTTCGGGATCATCGTGCTCGGCGTGTTCGAGACGAGCTTCCGGCAGGCGATCACCCCGCACGAACTGCTGGGCCGGGTCTCGTCGGTGTCGCAGACGGTCGTTTTCGGCATCGCCCCGCTCGGCAGTCTGCTCGGCGGCTTGATCGCGGAACTCACCACAACCCGGGTCACGCTGTACGTGTGCGGCATCGGAATCCTTGCCGCGTCAGCGATTCTCATTGCTTCGCCGCTTCGCAAGATGCGCGATCTGCCGATCGCCGAGAGTGCGGTCAAGAACGATTAGCGGGACAGCAAGCGCGGCTAGCACGGCTCCGATGAGGCTGACCCACGTGAGGGCCGTGCCTTGGGTCAGCGCGGCGGCCGCCAGGATCGGAGTAGCACTGATCCCCAGTTGGAAAGCCGAAACCGTGGTCGCCCCAGCGAGTGTCGGGGCGTCGGCGGCGATCGCGAAGACCCGGCCGTAGATCGCGGGATTCAGCACGAAAGCCGCTATCCCGAGCAGGAAAACAGTGGGCAGCACCGCCCACGTGTGATGGATCGCGAAGATCAGGACGACCGAAAGCAGCACGATCGCGACGGCTCCGGCGAGAAGCGCGGCGTGGGGTCGCCGGTCGGAGATGCGTCCGCCGATGGAGAGGCCGACGAAGGCACCGATGCCGAAAAGCGCGAGCACCGCGGGAATCCAGACCGTGGGGACGCCGGTGATCTCGGCGAGCATGGCGGAGAGGTAGTTGAACGTGATCATGTACGCCGCCGTCGTCAGGATCGTGATCCCGAAAATGCCCCAGAGCCGCGGTTTACGGATCGTGGCGAGCTCTCGCGACACGCTTGGTCGTGCCGTCGACCGGGTCGCCGCGGGGATCCCGAGCGAGCACGCGACGACTCCGGCGAGCGTCTGTGCCACGACAGCCCAGAATCCGCCGCGCCACTGGGTGAAGTGGCTGAGCAAGGTGCCTGCCGGTCCGCCCGCGACCATGGCCACGCTCAGGCCGCTGACCACGACGCCGGAGGCGCGGGCGTTGCGGTCCGGGGTGACGAGGCTGATCGCGGTCACCGACGCGACGGCGAAGAAGCCCGCGTACGCGACGCCCGAGACGACCCGGCTCACCAGCAAAACCTGGTAGTCGCCCAGCAATCCGGCGGCGACGCTCACCGCGAACACCCCTTGGGTCGCGATCAGCGCGGCGCGACGGGGCCAGCGCAGGCTGAGCACGGCGAACGGCGGCCCGCCGAGGACGACCCCCAGCGCGAACGCGGTGATGAGAAATCCGGCGGAGGACAGCGAAACCTGGAGATCGTCAGCCACCGCGGGCAGCACGCCCGCCAGGAGAAACTCCGCGCTGCCCATCGCGAACAGACTGAAGGCGAGCAGGTACACGCCGACAGGAAGTCGGCTGCCGCTCGAGTCGGCGCGCACACTGTCGGCGGTGGCAGAGGTTGTCGGATCCATGGGGACAACTTCCGCGACCAGGATCGGAAGCGGCAAGAAACGTTGCTGTTTCCGGGACGCATTGGTTGACTGCGCCGCATGAGCGACCAGCCCACCGTCGACAGCGTGCTCGAGCAGATCGCGCCACGGCTGCGACAGGCTCGGGACAAACAGGGCGTCAGCCTCGCCGACCTCGCGCGAGCCACCGGCATCTCGACCAGCACGTTGTCCCGACTGGAATCCGGGCAGCGCAAACCGAGTCTCGAACTGCTGTTGCCGATCACCGCTGCGCTGGGCGTTCCGTTCGACGAGATCGTCACCGCGCCGCGGATCGTCGACCCGCGCGTGCCGCAGCAACCCGCGAAGAAGGACGGGCGCGTGCTGATCGCGTTGTCCCGGCACCAGGGAGAAATCCGCGCCTACAAACAGCTCATCCCGGCGCACGACGAAGAACCCCACCTGCGCACCCACGACGGGCACGAATGGCTCTACGTTCTGCGCGGACGCCTACGCGTGCGCTTGAGCGATCACGACTTCATCATGGGTCCCGGCGAAGCAGCCGAATTCGACTGCCACATCCCGCATTGGTTCGGCGCCGCCGGCAAGGGCGACGTCGAAATCCTCAGCCTCTTCAGCAAGTCCGGCGAGCGCATCCACCTGCGCACCGGTCGCCGCTAGACCTTGCGCAGACCGTCCAGCAGTACGCGCACCAGGTGTCGGCTGTCTGGCGTAAACCGCTCCACCGCGAGCGCGCCGACGATGAGCGCGCGCAGGTCTTCGCCGTCGATGTCCGTGCGTACAGCGCCCGCGGCTTGCGCGCGTTCCAGAAGCGCAGTGAGGTTCACGCGAAACCGCTCCGCTGCTTCGGCCTTGTACGCGGAACCGCTGGTCTCACCGAGCGCTTCGCAGATCGCGCGGTTACGCGACGCCTGCTCGATGACGCGCGTGAAGTAGTCGTAGAACGCTTCGCCGGGCGCGTCGGAGTCGATCAACTCCTGCGCCTCGACGCCGTACTGCTCCAGCCGTTCCACGACGACGGCCTGGAACAGCGCTTCCTTGCTGGGGAAATGCCGGTAGACAGTGCCCGCGCCGACGCCAGCCAGCCGCGCGATGTCGTCGAGGGGCACCGAAAGCCCGTCGACGGCGAACGCTGCTTCGGCGGCAGCCAGCACACGGGCGCGGTTCCGGCGCGCGTCCGCGCGGAGCGCAGGCTTCTCCACCGGCTGTCTCCTCTGCTCTCAAAGTGGTGCGGTCGTCCGATTCTTCCTTGGAACGATCTGCGCCGCTGCCGACCGTGTCTCAGATCTCCAGCCCCTCGTTGACAACCGGAGTATCGGCTCCGTATCGTCGTAAGCGGGTGCCCCGTTCCGATTATCCCCCGTCTTCCCGAGTGAGGTTTCCGATGCCCCGCACCGTGTCCGAAGTGGCCGAGATCGTCGCGAACGCGCTGAGCGCCTTCGACGCCGCGCCGCTCGCCGACGTTCTCGCCGAGGACGCCGTCTACGAAATCCCGTTCACCGGCCACCGCTCGGCCGGACGGGACGCAGTGCTGGCCACGCTCGGCGCGGGCAGCGCCGTCGCGGCCCGGATCGGCCTGGAGAAAGTCGAGGTCACGACCACGGAGACGGCGGACGGGTTCGCCGTCGAGCTCGTCGCCGAGGGCCGCAACCCGCACACCGGGCACAGCTACCGGCTCCCGTCGTCCGCCGGGCTGCTGACCGTGCGGGACGGCGAGGTCACCCGGTACCGCGACTATCCGAACCACGGCGCGGCGACCGCGTTGCACGGGACGAAGGAGGTCTTCCAGCGTTTCCTCGACGCGGCTGTCGACAACCGCTGGGACGATCTCGCCGACCTGTACTCCGACGACGTCGTGATCGAAATCCCGTTCGCGCCGGCCGGGGTGCCGAAGGTGACGCGCGACCGGGAGGAGTTGCGCAAACGCTTTCACGAGGCAGGAGAGCGCCGCCGGATCACTAAGGCGGACCGGGTCGTGGTGCACGAGACCAGCGATCCGGAGGTGCTGCTGGCGGAGTACGACCTGCACGGCGAGTACGAGGGCAAGCCGTATGTGTCGACGTACGCGATGGTGCTGACGGTGCGCGACGGCCGGATCGTGCACTCCCGCGACTACTCGGGCGCACCTAGGTTCGAGGAGTAATCCCGCGGACGTCGTGGTCCGCGTCAGGAGCCGCGAACTTCAGCAGGAGCGAACCTTCGGTCTCGACCTCGGTGCGTTCGGCGGCGGTCAGCGGCCGGAACGGCTCGATCTCCAGCGTCGCGGACGTCTTGTCCTGCCGGAGCTTCCACGCTCCGGCGACCTGACCGTCCACCAGGAAAGTGGCGCGCATCCCGTTGCCGGTCATGACGCGTTTGCGGTCTTCGGCGGAGATCACCCGGGTGCGGTCGGCGTGCGAGGCCAGCAGGTTGTCGTACTCCGGCAGGAAGCGGACCGGCGCCGGAGCGTCGGCGGCGGGGCGGGGTGCGTCCGGCAGGTCGAACAGCTCCGTCCCGCCTTCGTCCCGGAAGACCGCCAGCCGCGGCCGCAAGCTTTCCAGGACCGGACGCAGCCGGGTTCGGCCTGCCCAGGTCTGCACGTCGGCGGCCGAGGCCGGGCCGAAGGCGGCGAGGTAGCGCAGCACGATCTGTTCGGCATCGGCGGCGGAGGCCGGTTCGGTTCCGGTCCAGTCGGCCGCCGCCGCGTACCGGGTGGCGCCGCCGATGCCCCAGACCGCCCGCGGCGGCACTTGCACCAGCGGCACGAGGTTGCGCACGACGGTGGCGAGCGCGTGCGGCTCGCGGTCAGGCCACTGTTCGTGCAATGCCGCCCGGAGTTCCTTGGGGGTAAGCGGCCGGGCGCGAAGCAACGCCCGGCCCGACTCCGCCACGGCCGCGCGGTCCACCCCTGCCAGCGGCGCCTTGAACGCGGTGTCGAGTTCGCGGTCGAGCGCGTCTTGCGACCACGGACGCAAGGCGCGATAGTCCGCCACAGTGACCAGGTGAACGGTGCTGCGCATCAGGGCCACCCGCACCAGCCGGCGTTCGGTCAGCGCGTCCGCCAGGTCGGCGGTGCGGAACGCCCGGATCCGGCTCCAGAGCCCGAAGTAAGGCGCGTACGGCGCCTGCGCTTGCATGCCGACCAGCCGCGCGACCGCCTCCTCGACGGTCGCGTCGGCCCGTTCCAGCAGCCACTGACGAGCCAGCAGAGCGCGTCCCAGCGTTCGCCGCCCGAGCGTCATGGTGCGGTCCTTCCGGTTGTCGATCAGTTGCTGAAGTCGGCTCGGTGATCCGCGGCCCACTGGGCGTAGGTGCGGGCCGGGTGCCCGGTGATCTGCTCGACGATGTCGTTGACCGGTGCGGGTTTGCCGACCGTCTGTGCCATGAGGTCGAACAGGGCGGCCAGGAATTCCGGGTCCATGAACTGGCTCATCTGCTCCCGGACTGGTTCCGGGTCGAGGTCTTCGACAACGAGCGGACGCCCCAGCGCCTCGCCGAGGACGCGAACCTGGTCCGCCTGGGTCAGCGAGTCCGGGCCGGTCAGATCGTAGGCCTGCCCGGCGTGCCCGCCGCCGGTCAGGATCCGCGCGGCGACCTCCGCGACGTCCCGTTCGTGCACGGCGCTGAACGCCGCTTCGGCATACGGCACGCGGATGACGTCGCCGTGCGGAAGCTGCATCGCGAACGTCAGCGAGTTGATGGCGGGGAACAACAGCCGCAGGAACGTCCACTCGATGCCGGTCTCCTCGACGGCCCGCTCCACGTCACGGTGGTACTGGGCGATCACGTCAGGCTGGTGTTCGGCGCCGGGAACGACCGCTCCGGAGGACAGCAGCACCAGCCGCCGCACCCCGGCCTTGACCGCGGCCGCGAGCAGCGGAGCGACGTCCATCCCGTACTGGAGGACCAGGAACGCGGCTTCCACCCCGGCCAGCGCCGGCGGCAGAGTCTCGGGCTTGGTCAGATCTGCGCGGACCACGTCGACCCCTTCCGGGAGTCCGGCCCGCTCCGGGGCGCGGGTCAGCGCCCGCACCGGCGCACCCGCGGCGACCAGTTCTTCCACTGCCTGACGTCCGAAGTGGGCGGTGGCTCCGATGACGAGATACATGCGTGGTTCCTCCGTGCGGTTCCGTTTTCCGACTTGTCCCCACCGTAGGAGCCGATTAGGCAAGCTACGTTCCTATTCGCGAGGGATACTGAAAAAATGCTGGAAACCTCGGCGCGGTTGCTGCGCTTGCTCTCGCTGCTCCAGACGCCCCGCGAATGGACCGGAGGCGAACTGGCCGAACGGCTGTCGGTCAGTCCCCGCACCATCCGCAACGACGTGGAACGCCTGCGCACCCTCGGCTATCCGGTGCACGGCAGCCGCGGTTCGGTCGGCGGCTACCGGCTCGGGGCCGGGGCCGCGCTGCCGCCGCTGCTGCTCGACGACGAGGAAGCGGTCGCGGTGGCGATCGGGCTGCGCACCGCTGCCGGAGGCACGATCACCGGCGTCGAGGAGACTTCGCTGCGCGCGCTGGCCAAGCTGGAGAAAGTCCTGCCCGCCCGGCTTCGGCGGCGCGTCGACGCCATCCAGCGCTACGCCGTCGCGGTGCCCCGGGACGACCTCGGCCCGCGGGTGGACGCGGGCGTCCTCAGCACCCTCACCGCCGCCTGCCGCGACCACGAACGCGTGCGCTTCGACTACCTCGGCCACGACGGCACCGAGAGCAGGCGAGACGTGGAGCCGTACCGGCTGGTCAACTGGGGCCGCCGGTGGTACCTCGTCGCGTTCGACACCGCACGGGACGACTGGCGGACCTTCCGGGTGGACCGGATCAGCCCGCGCACCCCGGCCGGGCCCCGGTTCCCGCCCCGCGACCTCCCCGAAGAGGCCGTCGACCAAGTCCGCCGGGGCGTGTCCTCAGCCGCGTGGCGGTACCGGGCGCGAGTCGTGGCGCAGGTGTCCGCGGACACGCTGGCCGAGCGGATCAATCCCGCGATCGGCGCTGTCACGCCGCTTGACGACAACCGTTGCGTGCTGGATACGGGTGCGGACAGCGTCGAGACTCTTGCGGTTCATCTCGGTTCGCTCGGGGTCGACTTCACGGTGACGGAACCGCCCGAACTCGTCGAGGCCGTGCGTGCGCTCGGGGATCGGTATCAGCGCGCCGTCCGGTGAGTCTTACTGAGTCGCGGTCTGCGAAGCCGATGGCGTGAACAGGTGCTCCACCGTGGCGACCGTCCAGTCCCACACCCCCGGCACCAGCAAGATCCCCACCAGCGCGAACACCGGGAACACCAGCCGCGTCTCCACCTTCTTCCCGGTGTGCAGCCGCAGCGGTTTCGGCGGGCGGAGTTCGTACCAGGTCTCCCCCGCGATCGGCAGCGGGAACAGGAACGGGCAGCCCGACTCGGTGAGCGAATCGCCGAGACAGTGCACGAAACAGCCGGCCGCGACGGCCACGCCGAGCCAGCCGGAGATGTCAGCCAGCTGAGCTACCCGGTCATCCGGCGCGGTGAAGTACCACCAGGCCACCGCTCCGCCATAGGGCAGCAGCAGCCAATCGCCCAGAGCCGCGACCGCGAGCAGCAAGCCGAAGAGCAAGACGCCCAGCACGGCCCAAGCCCCGCCGGCGGTACAGCCGGCGGAGGTAGCCGCGCCGAGGGCGACAGCGAACAAGAGGGTGTGCGACAGGTGCCGGTGCGTGCCGGTCACCTTTTCGTCGCGAGGGCCCTTCGTCAGGGCGTATACAGCTGCAGACACCCGGCGCAGCAGCCACGACAGCGCGCCGGTCAGCCAGCCGAACAGCCGGGTCGCGCTGGCGCTGGGATGGTCCAGGTCCGGCAGCAACGCGAAGCCGGCCGTGGTGGCCGCGAAGACCACCGCCTGGTGCACCGAGCCGACGCCGACCGCGGGCGCGAGGGCGAGCCCCGCGCACCAGCCGGTCAGGGCGTGTGTGCGCCCCATCATGATGGTTATCCCCCAGGTCGCGGACCATTTCAGAGTCCGCGCGACCGTATCGGGAGATCAGGCCGGAGGTTCCTCCGACACGCTCAGGTGTTCGGCCACGCCGGTGAGCTCGATCACCCGGCTGACCGCCGGGCTCGGCACGACCTCGAGTTCGACGTCCTGCTCCCCGGCCTGCCGCTGGGCGTGCAGGACGACGTTCAGCGCCGATGAGTCGAAGAAGGTCACCCCGGTGAGGTCGGCCACCACGCGACGGGAATTCTTGTCCGCGATCAATCCGGCAAGAGCTTCCTGCAGCTGCGGGCTGGTGAGCAGATCGAGCTCACCCGTGACCACGACCCTCGGCTCGGCGGCCGCGGTGTCCAGCGTGATGCCGAATCCGGGCGGAGTGGCGTTCTGGTCGGCTGCGGGCATGCAGTTTCTCCTCGTCAGGCGCTGCTCCTGCGCCGGTACGCGCCTGTTGTCTCAAGAGGCAACCGTGTCACGGTCCCAAGCATCTGGAGACCCAACCCTAACCCAGTGGGTGACTGAGTCCGCGTCGGCACATGGCAACACCCTTGGCGCGCGGGCGACGGCGGACGCACAGCACCCCGCGCGCCGCAGGTGGGCGCGCGGGTCGCGGGGGTCGGTCAGCTCAGGCGGACACCGTCTTGCGCTTCGCTCGCCGTTCGCGCATGAAGAGCTCGCGGCGCTCGATCTCGCCGAGCCCGCCCCAGATCCCGTACGGCTCTTCGACGGTCATCGCGTGCTTGCGGCACTGGGCCAGCACCGGGCAGGTGTGGCAGATCGCCTTGGCACGGGACTCGCGGCGCTCGCGCGCGGAACCGCGCTCATTGTCGGTATGGAAGAACAGGCTGCTGTCCGCTCCGCGGCACGAGCCTTGAAGCTGCCACTCCCACTCCTCGGCCACCACGTTGGGCAGTCGGCTCACGTCAGCCATGTCGTCCCCACCTTTCCCGGGATCAGCACACTCGACGGCTACATGCCCGCCGGTCGCGGCGGTCAAACGCGGGTTTGGTTTGCTCACCCCCCGGGCATGTGGCAGATCGGGCACGAAAGACTGGCGTGGCACGCCGGAGAGAGGACAGCACGTGGAGGAGAACGCCCCGCTCGAGCGCGAGGACGCACAGCTCATCGAGGTGCGGACGGCGGCTATCCCGCACGTGGTGCCCACCCTGCGCACCATCGTCGCCGACATCGCGATGCGCCAGGACTTCGACCTGGACGCGGTCGAGGACCTGCGGATGGCCGTGGACGAGGCCTGTTCGATGCTGTTGCCCTCGGCCGCCGACGGCAAGCTGACCTGCGTGTTCTCCTGGCTCGAGGGCCGGATCGAGGTCACTGTGTCGGTGGTCTCCGACCGGGCCGAGCACGGCGACGAGACCGGTCTGTCCTGGCAGCTGCTGACCGCGCTCGCGACCTCCGCGCGGCGCACCGTGACCCCGGCCGACGGCCGGTACCTCTCCCGGGTGCAACTGGTCCGGGAGAGTGAGGCGGCCAGCTCGTGACGAACCCCGCCGGCGGCGACAAGCCCACCGACGTGGCAGCACTGTTCCACGAGCTGACGCAGCTGCCCGAGCACGCGCCGCGCCGCGAGGAGATCCGGGACCAGCTGGTGCGCGAGCATCTCGAACTGGCGCGCAATCTCGCCCGGAAATTCCGCAACCGCGACGAGGCGATGGACGACCTCGTGCAGATCGCGACCGTCGGGCTGATCCACGCCGTGGACCGCTACGACCCGGCGCAGGGCACCGATTTCCTCGCCTTCGCGGTGCCGACGATCTCCGGCGAACTGCGCCACCACTTCCGCGACAACAGCTGGTCGGTCCGGGTGCCGAGACGGCTCAAGGAACTCAACGCGACGATCTCGGCCGCCCGCGAGGAATTGACCGTGCGGCTTTCGCGCGCGCCGAAGCCCAGTGAGATCGCGCGGCATCTCGGCGTGCCGATCGAGGACGTCTACGAAGGCCTGCGGGCCGGTCAAGGCCGTTACGGGGCCTCGCTGGACAACCTGCTGGAGAACTCCGCGCACACGCGCTTCGGCGCGCCGGACGCGAACCTCGGCCAAGCCGAACTGCGCGAGGCGCTGCGGCCGATGCTGGACAGTCTGCCCGAGCGCGAGCGCAAGATCGTGGCATTGCGGTTCGGGTCCGGGATGAGCCAGTCGGACATCGCGCGCCGTGTCGGGGTTTCCCAGATGCAGGTGTCGCGGCTGCTCGCGGCGACGCTGAAAAAGCTCCGTACCGGACTGGCCGAGACTGACATCACCGAGGGCACCTGATTCGCTTTCGGCCGGGTTGGGTAAACACCACATGCGAGCACAGCGGCCGGGAGGTGCAGAAGCCATGACGACGTCGAGGATGCCGACCAGGAGCACCGGGGCGACTGCCGCCACCGTGCTTCTGGAGCTTCCGGACGACGTCACCGCGCCCGCCATCGCGCGGGCCCAGGTTCGCGCCGCGCTCGCCCAGCTCGACGTTCCCGCCCAGCTGCGCGACGACGTGCTGCTGGCGACCTCCGAGCTGGTCACCAATGCCTTCGAGCACGGCGACCGGCCGGACCGGCTGGAACTGCGGCTCGAACACGGCGAACTGATGGTGCGGGTCTTCGACACCTCTGCCTCCATTCCGCAGCTGAAGGAACCGGTCGCCCCGTCCGCGGCGCGCAGCCGGGGGCTGCAGCTGGTACGCGCGTTGTCCCGGCGCTGGGGTTACGACCCGGCTGAGGGCGGCAAGTGCGTCTGGGCGGCGTTCGGCCTCAGCTGACGGCGGCCGCCCACCACGAGTCCGGCCGCGCCGAGCACCCCTAGCCCGACTCCCAGCCAGCCCACGATCATGCGCGGCCGTTCGGCGGCCGCACAGCCTTCCGCGCCGTGCGCCTCGGCGATCAGCCAGCTCTCCGGGGTGCTGAGCGCCGTGCCGCAGCCGATCCGGACGCTCGTGGTGTCCGTCGGCGGATCGCCCTGGCCGAACATATTCGCCGGAAGCCCCAGCATCTGGTCGCTTCGCGTGCCGTAGATCGCCCGGACGTCGGTCGGGTTACCGGCGTCGTCGAGGTAATAAAGGGCAGTCACCGGCAGCAGGAAGAACACGATCCCGGTGATGAAGCAGGCCGCGGACGCGAGTCCGATCCACAGCGCCGGACGCCGGGCGAGCGGTTTGCGCGATCTTCCCGGGAAGGCCTGGTCATCCGGGCCGGGAGAAGTCGCGGGGCGGGGATCGTCGGTCATCGTCGAGCCTCCTGATCGGGGACGGCAGGCTCGGTTGTAGTCCGGTTCGCCGGGACTGGTCCCCGGCGGGCGCTGTCCGGTTTTGTCTCGTTCGCTCCCGTTGCCGGTGCCTTACGCTCGCCGGATGCTGGACGCAATCGGGGTGACTGGGGAGGAAGAGCGGGTCTACCGGCTCCTCGTGGGGATGTTCGACGCCGGACCGCGGCAGGTCGCCGAGCAGTTGGGGCTGAGCGCGGCGCAGGTGTCGGCGATCCTGCGTTCGCTGCACGCCAAGGGGCTGGTCAGCCTGGTCGCCGGAGACGAGCCGCGGTACGCGCCGTCGCCGCCGGACGTCGCGTTCGGGCCGTTGCTGATGCGCGGGCAGGAATCCCTGGAATGGGCGCGCACCGCGGTGAGCCGGATGGCCGAGGAGTACCGCGGCGGTGCGCGGCGGCGGGACGCGACGCAGCTGGTCGAGGTGATCACCGGGAGCGCGGCGATCCGGCAGCAGCTGACGAACATCCAGGTCGGCGCCCGGCACGAATTGCTGTGGTTCTGCCGGGCCGGGCACATCGCGATGGCGTCGGGCGAGAACGCCGACGAATACGACGCGCTGGCTCGCGGCGTGCGGTACCGGGTCGTTTACGAGCGGGCGATGCTGGAAGAGCCCGGCATGATCGAGAACGTCGCGCACGGGATCCGGCACGGCGAGGAGGCGCGGTCGTCCACCGTGGTTCCGGTGCGGCTGGCGATCGCCGACGGCACCATCGCGTTGTGCCCGCTGGTGCAGAATCTCGACGGCTCCGGCGAACCGACCGCCGCGTTGATCCGCGAGAGCAGTCTGCTGGCCGCGCTGATCGCGTTGTTCGAAAGCTATTGGGAACGCGCGTGGCCGCTGCGCGCGGACGGGACTCCGCAGGACGCTCCCGGCGGCGCCGGTCCGGACCGCGACGAACTGCACCTGCTGTCGCTGCTGGTCGCCGGGGTGACCGACAAGGCGATCGCGACGCGGCTCGCGGTGAGCCAGCGGACCGTGCAGCGGCGGATCCACGACCTGATGACCCGGATGAACGTGCAGACCCGGATGCAGCTGGCGTGGGAGGTCAGCAGGCAGGGCTGGCTCGACGAGCCTGCGGCAGCCGGATAACCGCGGGGGTTATCCGGCTGCCTCTTTCTCAGGAGAGCCCGTAGGCCCGGATCACCGTCTGCTGCACTGCGTTCCCGTCTCCGTCGGATCCGTGCACGCGCAGCGCGACGAACCCGTTGGTGCGGTCCAGCCGCGGATGGTCGACCACGGCGCGGAAGCGGCCGCCGCCGAGGCTGTCCATCCGCTTGACGTTCGTCCACGTGCGACCGTCGTCATAGGACACTTCGACGGTCAGCCGCGGATTCTTCGGCGCGGCCATGCCGTCCTGGTTGCGGACGGTGAACTCGACCGGCAGCGAACGCCCGGCGCGTGCCTGCTGCGCCAGATCGGTCTGCACGCCGTAATCCACCTGCAGCAACGGAAGCAGGTCCGTTTTGCCTTCGGCGGGCCGCTTCGACCCGAAGGTCCACGACGTTTCGGTGTGCGTTCCGTAGGCCCAGTCCGGAGTGGACTTGGTCAGCGCCAGGTCGAGCCGGTACTTCGCCGGGTCCGCCGAAGCGGGGAACTTGCCCCACGCCGCCGGGCCTTCCTTGACGAGTTTTCCGTCCTGGTAAAGCTTCGCGCTCACCTGGTCCGGCTGCTCATCGCCCAATTCCGCTTCGGAGAACGCGTAGTGCGAGGTTTCCGGGTCGGCGAACTCCGGGACGCGGAAGGCGAAAGTGTCGCCGGTGCGCGAAGTTTCCAGCCCGGCTCCGCGCGGGATCGCCGGGCGGACCACCGGCGCGTACCAGTTTTCCGTCGTCCGTTGCCCAGGGCTCAGCGTATGCGGCTGTTCGAGCATGCCGACCCCCAGCGGCTGGAAAGTGTCCCAGCTGAGCTTGTTGTTCACCCGGTGCTGCCAGATCGTCTCGTCGGTCGAAACGATTTCCTCGCGGGCGGTTCCGGTGTGCGCGTACCGCTGATACTGGTTGATCGCGGTCTTTTCCCACGGCCGCCAGCCGAACCGCTGCTCGGAAAGCCACTCGTCCTTGCCGGTCGCGTGGTAATTCGCGGTGACCGTCGCGGTGTTGCGCTCGCTGACCTGGTAGACGATCTTGTCCGGAATCTGGTCGTGCGTCACCTGCATGATGTCGTACAGGTACGGGCTCACCGGCGTGCCGTGCAGGAGCATGCTCGTGAAACCGAATTTCGCCCGGTCGGCCAGTTTCATGCCTTGTTCGTTCGTGACTCGCACGGCGGGAATCGGCAACCGCTTGCCGCGCGGCTGCCAGTGCGCGTACGTGTGCTCGTCGGGCAGGCTGACGACCATCACCATCGCGGCTCCCGCGGCGGCGGCCAGCTTCGCCGCCTCTTCCGGGTTGGTGCCGTCCTTCGCGGGGGTCACCACCGCGATTTTCCCGCGTGCCTTGGCGTATTGCTCCGGCTTGTTCGCGTCGACCGGGACGACGTCGAGCCATTTCATCCCGGAAATCGTCGGGGACGAGGCGTAGTAGAACAGTTCGGTCTTGACGCCGAGCCACGGCAACGTGGTCGCGGTCAGCATCGGCGCGGTGAGCTGCCACCGGGAGCCGAATTCGAACGTTCCGTTCTTCACCTTCTGCGTCGGCGTCACGTAGATGTGCCGGACGCCGGGGAATTCCATGACGTAGTTCGAGATCTTGCGCGAGCCGAATTCGCGGTGCGCGTAGCTGCTGATGATGTTTTCCAGCGTCGACGGCCGCGGCGTCTTGATCTCGACCGGCACCGCGTTCCGCGCGTCCAGCACCAGGTTCAGGTCCTTGGTGATGGTGAACTCGGGCTTGAGCACGATCGCGAGTTCCTCGTCCGGAGCCAGCCCGGTGTGGAACATCCCGCGGGCGTAGTAGGTGCCCTCCGGGAGTTCGGTGACGAACGGGTGGTCGCTTTGGATGGTCCGGACGATGTCGTACCGCATGTCGTCGCCGAAGAGCTGCAGATCCATCGGGTACGCCTTGCCGTCGCGCCCGATGCCGGTGATGCTCACCTTGTGCTTCGGCGGTTCCTTCACCAGGCCGACCGTCGTGTGCACGGCACCGACGAGAACGCTGCCGGTGTAGTTGCCGGGCACCAGCGCGGCCGAGTCGACGGTGATCGCGACTGTCGCGGTCCCGTTGGCCGGAACCTCCACAGTGGACTTGTCGAGCTTCACCGCGTCGCCAGGAGTGGCCCCGTCACCGCGGCGCAGGTCGAGCTTCGGCGTGAGAGTGACCGGCGCGGAAGTCGTGTTGGTGTAAGTGATTTCCTTGCGCACCGGACCGCTGTCGTTGGTGACCGGGCCGAGGTTCAGCGTGCCGGTCGCGAAGACTCCGGGACGCACCGCCGCGGCCGCGACGTCCACTCGTCCGCCGCCCTGCTGGAACGCGTTCAGCCCCGCAGAAGGCTTCGACGTGCTGGCCAAGCCGTCCTTGAGCTGCTGAGCGGTCCACTGTGGATACCGCTGCGCCAGAATCGCCGCCGCACCAGCGACATGCGGAGTCGCCATCGACGTGCCGGACGCCGCGGTGTAGTACTGATCCACCACCTCGCCGAGCGAAGTGCCGGCCGCGCGCGCCGCGACAATTCCCACGCCGGGCGCGGTGATGTCCGGCTTCACGGCCTGGTCGCCCTGCCGCGGGCCCATGCTGGAGAACGGAGCCAGCTCGTCCTTGCGGTCCACCGCGCCGACGGTCAGCGCGGAATCCGCGGTGCCCGGCGTGCCGATGGTCGACGCGCCTTCCTGGCCGTCGTTGCCCGCGGCGACCACGAACAGCGCGCCAGTGCGGGCGGTGAGTTCGTTGAGGCCGACGCTGAGGTCGTCGGTGCCGTCGGTCGCGCCGCCGCCGAGGCTCATGTTGATCACCTTGGCACCGGAGTTCGCGGCCCACTCCATCCCTTGCAGGACTTCGGAAGACGAGGCCGTGCCGTCGTCTCCGAGCACCTTGCCGACATACAGCTTCGCGCCGGGCGCCGCGCCCTTGCGCGTGCCGCCCGCGGCCGCGCCGGTGCCCGCGATGGTCGCCGCGACGTGCGTGCCGTGGCCGAACCGGTCGACGACGTCCGGGCTGGTCGAGAAGTTGGCCGACTTGGCGACCTTGCCCGCGAGGTCCGGGTGGTTGGGGTCGTAGCCGGTGTCGAGCACGGCGACCGCGACGCCGGATCCGTCGAATCCGGCCGCCCACGCCTCCGGTGCCCCGATCTGCGGGACACTGCGGTCGAGCGACGCGTGCACCTTGCGGTCCAGCGTAATCCGTTCCACCGCACCGGAAGCCGCGTGAGGACCGGTGAAGGACTTCCAGAACTCGCCGGCGCGCTTCTTGTCTTCCCGCACCGCACGGCCGTTCACGCTGGGCAGTTCGGCGCCCTGCGTGGTGGCGGCGAGCGCCGGCGCGGCAGCGATCGAGACGCCCTTGGCGTAGTGCGCGATCATCGGCACCGTCGGGCTCGACTCGTCGGCGTACCCCTGCGCGATCAGGTCGGTGACGTTGAACAGGGCTTTGTCGAGGCGCTTGTCCGCGACGAGCGATACCGCGTCGGCCGGGATGACCTGCAGTTTTCCGTCCACTTCGGACTGCGTGAAGCGGATGTTCTCCCGCCCCTTGCCCGGCCGGACCGTCGCGATCTGCCTGCCGCCTTGGACGCTTTCGACTTGCACGACGTCACCGGTGAGCAAGGTGACCGTGTGCCGTTCACCGGGACCAGGCGCCGGTGAACCGCTCGTGGGCTCGGCCGCCGCGGGCGCCGCGTGGCCGAGTGCCGCGACCAGTGCGCCCGTGCAGCCGAGAGTGATGGCTCGTGATCTCCACGTCATCGCACAAGATTCGGGGCGAGCCGGGGTTCACGTCACTACCTCGCGGTGTCGCCGTTGCGACATGTCGCAACTGGGACAGCGCCTGGTTAGCCAGCCACCGTCGCGTAATACGCCATTAGGCGGTCCGCCAGTTCGTCCGGACGGCTCAGCAGCGCGAGATGGGAGCCGGCCATCTCGTCCGCGTCCACTCCCAACCGCTCGCGCGCGACCCGACGCAGCAGATCCGCGGCGAAGAACTGGTCGTCGCTGAACAGCAAGACCTTCGTCGGCACGTCCGGCAGCCGCTCGCCCGGCCACGGAACGCTGTACTCGGCGCTGTTCTGATCCCGGCCGCGCCGCTCGTTTTCCTCCGCCAGCTCGGCCGGGACGTCTGCCATGAACTGCTCGGTGACGCTCAACCCCTCGGTCGATTCGAAGCCGACGTTGCCCCACCACTCCCCCGGAGCTTCGCCCGGCGCGGGCACCATCCCGGCGACGAACACGAGAAGCCGCGCGCCGACTCGTTCCGCCACGAGCGGCGCGGTGAACCCGCCGTAGGAATGGCCGACCACGACGACGTCCTGCGCGTCGCCGATCGCCGAGACGACGGTGTCGGTGAACTCGGTCAACGTCGCTTGCGGGTTCTCGATGGGCAAGTCCGGTGCCACGACCTCGTGGCCGGACGCCTCGAGCCGCGCGGCGACCAGGTGCCAGTCCCAGCCGCTGCCGCCGCCCCCGTGGATCAGTGCGAAGGTCGCCATGGGGCCCAGCTTGTCACGCTGGACAGCGCTTCAGCATGTCCTGCAGCGCGTTCTTCTCCATGTCGGTGATCGTCAGCCCGTAGTAGTGCTTCACCGTGACCCAGTCGGTCGCGTAGGTGCACCAGAACGACACCAGCGGCGGCTTCCACTCGTCGGGAGCCTTGTCGCTCTTCTGCCGGTTCACGCTCGCCGTCACCGCGAACAGCTGCGGCCGGGTGAGGTCGTTCGCGAACTGCTCGCGCTTCTCCTGCGTCCAGTCGCGCGCGCCGCTCACCCAGGCCTGGCCGAGCGGGACCATGTGGTCGATGTCGAGCTGGGTCGCCTTGGTCCAGGTCTGGCCGTCGTACACGCTGAGCCAGGTGCCCGACGTCGGCTTGCAGTCGCTGCCCGCCTTGACGTCCTTGCCCGCGCGCTTGAGGACAGCCTCGCGGGTGTCGCAGTTGTCGCCCTGGCTGTCCCAGTGCTTGAACTTGTCGCGCGAATAGCCGGTCATGGTGCCGCGCGCGCCGATCTTCAGCTCGGACAGCTGCTTCGTCGCGTCCGCGGCGGACGCGGGCGCCGCCTCGGACTGGGTGTTGCCGACTTCGCGCTGGCCGTACCAAAACCCGACGACAGCGATGAGCAGCACGACCGCGAGCAGCACGGTGCGCTTGGTGGGGAACGGCCGGGCCATGGTGCGCGGGATCCTCTCGGGCGGGGACTTCGGGGAGCCGGAGTATGCCTGTCGCCGGGCCGGTAATCGCGCAGACACTCTCGGCAGCGCTCGAGCCGTGGCAAGGACCACGTCGGGCCAGTTGTTGCCGGTCAACGAAAAAGCCCAGATCAGCGGGGGTGGATAACGCTCGCGAAGGTGTCACGCGGGCGCGTCGCGAAACGATTGACTTGAGTGGGGAGCCGGAAAGGAGCGGGTGCGAGATGCCCGGGCGGCTGCGGAAGTGGAACACACGAGTCGATGACTACCTGCGCCGGAAGGCGGCGGAGGGCGGCAACGTCGTAGCGATGACGCGGGTCGCTGCTGACCTGCGCGAACGCGGCGATGCGGCGGAAGCCGAGGAGTGGTACCGGCGGGCCGCGAACGGCGGCGACCGGATCGCCATGACCGCGCTGGCCCACCTGCTCGCCGAACGCGGCGCAGACGAAGAAGCCGCCCGCTGGTACCACGAAGCCGCGCAGGCCGGCGAACCGCACGGGATGGTCGGATACGCCCGTACCTGCGAAAACCAGGGTCGTCTCGGCGACGCCGAGCACTGGTACGCCGCCGCGTTCCAGGCCGGCGCGACCGAGGCGGCCGGACTGCTGGGCCACCTGCTGGTCCAAGACGGCCGGTACTCCGACGCCGAGGGCTGGTGCCGCGCGGCCGCCGAGGACGGTGACGCGACCGCGATGCTGGACCTCGGCGCTGTCCTGCGAGAACTCGGCGCGCCCGAGGAGATGGCGCACTGGTGGCGAGCCGCGGCGGACGCGGGCGAACTCTCCGCGACCTGCTTGCTGGGCCGGGAAGCGGAACGGGCCAACCGGGAGGGCGACGCCGAGCGATGGTTCCGTCGCGGCGCGAAGGGCGGGCACGTCGAGGCGAAGGTGCGGCTGGGGCTGTTGCTGCACCGCCGGGGCGACCTCGAAGAAGCGGAGACCTGGTACCTCGAAGCCGCCGAGGCGGGCGACGCGGCGGCGATGACCAACCTCGGCGTCCTCGCCCGCAATCGCCGAGACGACGGCGAGGCCGCGGCCTGGTACCGCAAGGCCGCCGAGCACGGCAGCATCCCCGCGCTCACCAACCTGGGGCATCTCGCCGAGGCCCGCAGCGACCTGGCACAGGCCGAACGCTGCTTCCGGGTCGCCGCGGAAACCGGCGACGTCCAGGGCATGCTGAGCCTGACCCGGATGCTGCGCGCCCGCGGCGCGACCGCCGAGGCCGACCACTGGCAGGCCCTCGCCGCCGACCGTCCACAGTAGACGCTTTCTCGGGGTCGATCTCCGGGAACTTCCCCGATGTTCCCAGGCGCCGGCGCGGCTAGCGTCGATCGAGTGTTCCGACGCGTGCTTCTCGCCATCCTCGCCGGTATCGCGGTGTTCCTGGTGCCGTGGACCGTCTACCTCGGGCTGACCCTGCCCGAGCACTTCGACACGAGCCAGTGGCGGGTCGCCTGGGTCGGCTTCGACATCGTTCTGCTGTTGTGTTTCGCCGCCTCCGTGCTGCTCGGGATGCGCCGCAGCCGCGCCTCGGTGCCGATGCTGGCCGCGACCGCCGCGCTGCTGTGCTGCGACGCGTGGTTCGACGTCGTCCTCGACTGGGGCGGCCCCGACCAGTGGGCCAGCCTCGGCACCGCGTTGCTCGCGGAGGTGCCGATCGCGGTGTTCCTGATGCTGCGTGCGCGTGCGCTGCTCGCCGGCAACGCGCGACCGCGGCCGTTGACCATGCGCGACATCGCCGTGCACACGAACCCGAACTACCAGCGGTTGCTCCGGTTGCTGCCCGCCACGTCGGCCGAACTGCGCACGCAAATCCCGTCGATCGACGTCCCGGCCGCGCTGCTGACCCTCACCCACGCCGGATACACGCGCCGCGCCCGCGACGGCCGCTGGCACTCCGTCCCGCAGAGCACGAACGAAGCCAGGCCGGAGGACTTCCCCGAGGAGGACCGGCCGAAGCTGGCCGCCTACCTGGACGCGAAGTACGACCGCGAGGTGCGCCTGATGGCCTGGGCCGCCGAACGCCGCGACACCTTCGACGGCTGGACCGCCGGGAGCCGCGCCGGCATCCGGCTGAGCCACAAGGACTTGAAGGAGTTCGAAGCGGAGTACCTGGAACTGGTGCACCGCTACGCCGCGCGCAAACCCGGTCCGTCCGACGAGGCGCGTGATCTGGCCGTGCGGTTCTACGCTTTCCCGGAGCCGAAACCCGCTGAGCTGGCGTAGGTTTCGAGGCATGATCCATCACGTGCAGGTCGCCTGCCCGGCGGGCGCGGAGGACGACGAACGCGCGTTCTACACCGGTGTGCTCGGCTGGCCGGAACTGCCGAAACCGCCGCTGCTGGCGGCACGCGGCGGCTGCTGGTTCCAAGTGCCCGGCGTCGGCGGGCCGGACGGCGAACTGCACGTCGGCGTCGAGGCGGACTTCCGTCCGGCGCTCAAGGCGCACCCGGCGTTCGTGGTCGACGTGGATGCGGTCGCCGCCGCGATCGAAGCCTCCGGCCGGTCCGTGACGTGGGCCGACCCCGCGGAAATCCCCGGCAGGCGGCGGTTCCACACCTTCGATGCGGTCGGCAACCGGCTGGAGTTCCTCGAGGGCTGAGCCGCTTACAGTGGGGGGATGAGCCAGGAGGCGGAAGAAGCCGAGCAGCGGATCACGCGACGATTGCGCGAGCTTCGCCTGGAACGCGGCCTCACCTTGGACAAGGTCGCCGCCGCCGCGGACCTCACGCCGGGCTATCTGTCCCGGGTCGAGAGCGGCCAGCGGGTGCCCAGCCTCGGCACGCTGGTGGTTCTCGCGCGGGCGCTGGACGTCAGCGTCGCCGATCTCGTCGCCGCCGAGGAACGCCGCTCGCCGATCGTCAAGCGCGAGGACGCCGTCACGTACGGCACTCGCGGCGCTTCCATGACCCACCTGTCCCCGCCGTCGTCCGCGCTTGAGGCGACGCTCGTGACGCTGCGGGGCAAGTCCGTCCCACCTCGTCCGACCCGGCATCGCGGCGAAGAGTGGCTGCACGTCGTCAGCGGTCAGCTCGAACTGACCCTGGCCGGCGAAACCCATCTCCTGGCCGCGGGCGACTCCGCGCAGTTCCCCGGCAGCACCGACCACACCCTGCGCGGCGCCCCGGACGCGGAAGTCCTCGTCGTCATCGCTTGACTCCCGTTGTGCCTCCGAGGCACTCTTGTTGCCAGACAGGCAACATTGGGAGATGCTGATGACCGACGCCCCGGTAGCCGAACTCGACCTCGACACCCTGCCCGAACGCCTGGATTCCGTTGCCGCCGAACGCGCGCACCGCAAACGCCAGCTCGCCGTCGCCTTCCGGCTGTTCGCCCGGTACGGCTTCGACGAGGGCATCGCCGGGCACCTCACCGCGCGCGACCCCGAGTTCCCGAACCGGTTCTGGGTCAACCCGTACGCGGTGCACTTCTCCCGGATCAAGGTCAGCGACCTGATTCTCCTTGACGAGAACGGCAAAGTGGTCGAGGGAACGCGGCGCACGAACAAGGCCGCCTTCGCCATCCACTCGACCATCCACGAAGCCCGCGAGGACGTCGTCGCCGTCGCACACGCGCACACGATCCACGGCCGCGCGTGGTCGGCATTGAATCGTTTGCTGGACCCGATTATCCAGGAATCCTGTGCCTTCTACGAAAACCACGTGCTTTTCGACGAGTACAAAGGCTTGGTCCTGGAACGTGACGAGGGCGTGCGCATCGCCGCCCGGCTCGGCTCGAAACGCGCGGCAATCCTTCGCCATCACGGATTGCTGACCGTCGGCCGAAGCGTCGGCGAGGCGGCGTGGTGGTTCATCACGATGGAACGCGCCTGCCAGATGCAACTCCTCGCCGAAGCCGCCGGTACGCCTCGCGTGATGACCGCCGAGGAAGCCACGCTCGCCGCCCGGCAATTCGGCAGCGCGAACATGGCGCGCAACAACTTCCGCCTGCTGGAGGACCTGATTGTCGAGGAGGAACCCGACGTGCTGGACTGACGAGATTCAGTCGCCGACCGCGTCCCGCCCGCGCTTCACGATCAGCGGATCCGGTTCCCCGACGATCTTTTCGTCCTTGCCCTCGTAGTCGAACCGGGACAGGAAGTAGCGCATCGCGTTGATCCGGGCGCGCTTCTTGTCGTTGCTCTTGATCGTGATCCACGGCGCGTGATCGTTGTCCGTGCGGAGGAACATCGCCTCCTTGGCCGCGGTGTAGTCGTCCCATTTGTCGAGCGACTGCAGGTCCATCGGGGACAGTTTCCACTGCCGCACCGGATCGACCTGCCGGATGATGAACCGGGTGCGCTGTTCGGCCTGGGTCACCGAAAACCAGAACTTCGTGACCGTGATCCCGCTCTCCACGAGCATTTCCTCGAACAGCGGCACCTGGTGCATGAACTGCTCGTACTGGTCGGGCGAGCAAAACCCCATCACCTGCTCGACCCCGGCCCGGTTGTACCAGGACCGGTCGAACAACACCATTTCGCCGGCGGTCGGCAAATGCTGGACGTAGCGCTGGAAGTACCACTGGTGCGCTTCCCGGTCGCTGGGCTTGGCGAGCGCGACCGTACGAGCGTGGCGCGGGTTGAGGTGCTCCATGAACCGCTTGATGGTGCCGCCCTTGCCCGCGGCGTCGCGCCCCTCGAAGAGAATGACGTGCCGGCTGCCGGTCTCGCTGATCGAGTTCTGCAGCTTGAGCAGTTCGACCTGGAGGAGATACTTGGTCTCGTCGTACTCTTCGCGCGGCATGCGCTCGTCGTACGGATAGTTCTCCCGCCAGGTGTCGACAGCCTTGCCGAACGCGTCGATCAACACCGGATCGTCGTCGTGATCCTCGGCGACCGAATGCCCGTCGATCCCGAGCCGATCGATGTACTCCCGCACGTCCCGCAACATGCGGCCGACCTTAAGCAGGGCAGGTGAACGGGAGGTGTCTCCGGCTTCGCGCTTCCGGTGCGGGAGCCATGGCCGTGGTTAGCGCGCCTTGACCAGGTACAACTCCGCGCGCCCGTAGAGCGGCGCGGAAATCGTCCAGTGCGCAAGGTAATCCGGCGGCGGCGGACCCCAAACCCGCTCCAACGCGAGGTCCAGCTTTCGCGGCCGCGCGGTGTAGTCGAAGAAGGCGAAGTTCACCCGGAGCAGCCCACGCGACAGATGCCCGGCCCGCGCCTCCAGTTCGGCGATCGCCCCCGGCATGCGGCCGCGGTCAGAGAAGACGTCGATGATCGCGCAGTCGCAGGTGTAGGCCAACACGCCGATCTCGTCGGCGGTGCCGACCGTTCTCCCAGCTGCCAGCCTGCCCACTTCACGGCCGATCTCGGCATACTGCGCGCTCGTGGTGTAGTTGGACGTGAACGGAGCGAAATCCCGCGGCAGACCGGCCCCGGCATAGCCGACCACACTGGCACCGACCAAAGCCACGACGATAGCTGTCCCGGCTACGCGCTCGATTCGGTGGGCGGAGCGAGCCACGACCGCACAGACGAACAGCGTCGCCGCGACGATTCCGGGGCCGTAATACCAATGGTACGGCGGCACTTTCAGCTGAACGTACGCCAGGCTGTGCCCCGCTCCGGCCACCGCGAGCGCGGCGAACGGGAGCAGTCGACGGCAGGCCGCGTCACCGCGCAACGCCAGGACCAGCCAGCGCAACCCGGCCAGCGCCGCCAACCCGACGCACAAGAACGCGAGCACCGTTTGTCCCGGCAGGTTCTGCCAGTACAGTCCGACACCGTTGCCGAATTCCCATTTCCCCCAAGCTTTTCGCGCGCCCTGCAGGGTCTTGATGACCAGCGTGTCCGGAACGGCGGCTCCCAAGACGACCCAACTGAACGCGAACCAGGGCACCGCGACGAGCGCCGCGCCTTGCACGCTGCGCAGGCCGTCGACCCAGAATCGCCGCCGGAACAGGAAAATAACTCCGGCGAAGAGCAGCAGATCGACCCTGACGAGGCTCAGCGCACCAGCCACCAGCCCGAACGCGAACGGCCGCCGCTCCGCTGAAAAGACCAGCAGCCAGCCAAGTCCGGCCGCGCCGAGTTGCACTTCCATGCCGATCGACGACACCAGCAGCGGATTCACCGTCAACGCGGCGGTCGCGAGAACCGGGAACCAGCGAGGCAACCCGGTTATCGTGCCCAGCCTCCGCAGCGCCAGCACCAGCAGCACCTGACACGCCACATACAACACGCCCGCAGCGAGAACCGCGTCCCGCAGCACGAACGTCAACGCCGCCAGGGAAAGCACATTCAGCGGCGAGGTTGCCGTATTCGAGGTGCTGTCGGCGAGCAATCCCCAATTTCCATGGAAAGCGAGATTGCGAGCGTAGCTCAAGGTGATATAGGTGTCGTCGATCAGATGACCGTGCACCACAATAAAGACCAACGTCGACGCGGCCGCCACGCCGAGAAGCAGCCAATCCACCCGTCTTCGGACAGAAACCGGCCGCGCCTGACCTGATCGAGGCGTCGTCAAACCCAGTGCCATTATTACGTTTCCCCCAGCAGTCTTCGCGCGAAGACAGGTCCGGTGCTATCTCCCCGGAACGTCGCGGACTTGCCCGTCGCGCATAGTCACCCGGAATTTTCGGCTGTAATCGTCATGCGGAGAATCGCCCTCGACGAATTTCACGACGAAAGTGCCGTCCTTCAGCAAGGCGGGCGTCATCGCGTCGTCCGGCCCGTACAGCTCCACTTTGGCCACGTCGGGGCTGGCGACCCCGAACACGACGCTCGGCTGGCGGGGATTGACGACGCTGCTGAATCCGCAGATCGGGCGGGCGGCGCTGAGGAAGGCGTAGCTCTCGCGCCCGTGCACCCAGTCCCTGTTGTCGGTGACCATCAGGCCCGCGTTGCTGTCGGAACGCTGGCCGTGGTCGAGAACGCAGACCGCCGCGAGCGAAGCATTGCGGATGACGAGGTAACCCCGATTCGCGTCCTGATCGACCCTGAGCGTCGAGCGCCAACTTCCCGGGTCAGACAACGCGACTCCGAAAGAGGGTGAGCTGTCGAGACAGGCCTTGAGAACTCGCGCGTCGCTGGCGGCCGGCTTGGCGCCGACCGGAACCCGCGTCACGCCCGGACTGGCATCGTGCACCGGCGAGAACACCAGCGTCGCGCCCAAAGCCAGCCCGCCGACTCCCGCGGCGACCGCCAGTGGCAGGCCCAGTTTCCGCCGCCGCCGTGCGCGCAGTTCCGGAACGAGCCGGTTCCACATGGATTCCTTCAGGAGATCCGGCATCGGCCGTTCGGGCGGCAGGTTGAGATCGTCGGCCATCAGAACTCCTCCCCAGCCAATACGTCGTTGTCTCGCAGGAGCTCCCGCAACCGGGCGCGCGCCCGCGAAATCCGCGCCCGCACGCTCGGTTCGGCGATCCCGAGCACCGCGGCGCCCTCCGCGGTCGACAAACCGCCAAGCAGGCAAAGCTCGACAGCCCGTCGTTCGGCCCGAGGCAGCTTCGCGACCGCGGTCAGCACGACCTTCAGCCGTCGGTCCGCGTCGATCTGACCGGCCACGTCCTCCGCGTGATCGCGCACGACGGTGGTGCGTGTCAGCCGCGGCAGCGCAGCCGCGAACCGGCCGAGGCGGCGCTGTTCCCGGCGAGCCAGGTTGGCGGTCACCGTGAACAGCCACGGCCGGGCGCTGTCGTTCACCAACGTCACCTCGCCGAGGCGACGCCACGCGGTGAGGAAGGTCAGCGAAGCCAGGTCCTCGGCGGTGGCCCAGGACCCGGTCAACCGGTACGCGTAGTTCCACACCGCGCTGACGTGCCGGTCGAACAACTCCGAGAACGCCGCGACGTCGCCCGCCGCGGCTCGCGCCCACAGCTCCTGGTCGCCACCGGGGGTGTCCGGGACGTCGTCCTCGGCCGACATCCCCCACCCCCGCCCCTGATCCGAAACTGTCGTCACAACCCCATGTCCCCGCTCGCCACGACAGCGTTGCATCGGACCCGGGACGAGAGTGATCAGTGTCTCGCCTCGGCGGAAGCGGATGGATATAGTCGGGCCGAGCCAGGCTGGGTCGCCCGGTTCGCTGGGCGGAGGGCTGCGGGGGATGACCGACAACGGGCGCGAAGAGCCGCCGACGAATCCTTTCGCCGCCGTCGGTTACGGATACCCGCCGCCTCCTCCGAAACCCCGGCGGACCGGCTGGATCATCGGCGGGATCGCCGCGCTGGTGGTCGTGCTGGGTGCCGGGATCGCCGTCGGAGTCGTGGCCGGGCAGTCTTCCGATCCGCCGCCGAAGCCGGTCGCCGCGCCGGGTTATTCGATGAACAACGTCGCCAATGCTTGCGATCTCGTCGATCCCGCCGCGTTGAAGAAGTGGTCGCCCACGCCCAAGGGCCAGCCCGAGCATAAGGAAGTCCGCCCGAGCGAGCACGACGCCGGCAGTCTGAGCTGCCAGCTCCGCTACACCAGTGACGATCTCCTGAACTCCGCCGAAATCCTCCTCGACGTCGATTTCACCGAGGGCACCGCGCCGTCGTCATATGAGAGCTGGAAACGCGGCACCCTGGCCAAGACTGGCGAAGGCAAGGCATCCGGGCCGATCACCGGAGTCGGCACCGAGGGCTTCTGGCACTCCGAGGTCTACGGCGAACTGGTCGCGAACACGCGCTACGTCCTCTGCGCAGTGGACCAGAACGTCTCGGTCCGCGTCCGGCTCAACTTCAGCCGTACCCGGGAGGTCGCGCAGATGCACCGCGCCGAGGTCCAGCCGATCGCCGAAGCACAGGCCCGGAAGGCGTTGAACGGGCTGAAAGGGATTCGATGACCCACTCGCCTGGCAATCATCCCGTTGCCGGACAACCATATCCGCCGCCCGGCCAGGGATTCGGTTATCCCCCGCCGACGAAACCGCCGGGCGCCAAGCCGGGAGTGATCGTGGCGGGCGCGATCGGACTGGTCGTGATCCTGGGCGTCGGAATCGCGATCGGCCTGTCCCTCAGCGGCGGCTCGCCCGCTCCGGAAGCCAAGCCGACCCCGTCCGCCGCCCCGACCCCGTCCACCACCGCCTCGCCCACCGCGCCGCCGGGCAAGTACTCGATGAGCGGGATCTCCAACGCCTGCGATCTGCTGGACCCCAAGCCGCTGGCGAAATGGTCCGCCACCCCGATCCCGCCGGTCCACCGGGAAGGCCAGCCAAGCGACGGCTACGGCGGCGACCTGAGCTGCAGCCTCCGCTACACCAGCACGTCCAAGACCGACGGCGTCGCCACGAACGAGGCAGGGATCGCCGTCCGCGCCGAGTTCGCTTCGCTGGACCGGCCGCCGGCGTACGAGCAGTGGAACACCAAACCGTCGCAGGGCTGGACCTCCGGCACGATCGCCGGACTCGGCACGCGCAGCTATTGGCGCGCGGGCAGCACCACGGAAACCGGCCCGGGCGCGAGTTACATCGTGGGAGTGGAGGACAGCAACGTGACGGTGGAAATCCAGGTCGCCGTCCACCGGGCTCCTGGCGAGGCCCCGCTGAAGATGGATGATCTGTCGTCGATCGCGCAGACCCAGACGCGTGCGGTGCTGGCTCGGCTGAAGAAGCCGTAAGCCGTTTCGGGCTCACTCGCCCTCCGGCACCCCGCTGTCCACCAGCTCCTCCGCTTCGAACTGCGCCGAATCCTCTTCCGCGAATCCTTGGTCGATGTCTCGCTGGACTGCTTTCCCGATCGCCGCCTCGACCATCTTGCACAGCGATTCCCGGCGAGCCGCGAAGTAGGCGTCGAAGTCATCCGCACGGAGATACCCGGCCGGCACCACGTGCGTGGCCAGCCGTTCGTCAAGACGGGCAGCGTCTATCTGCGCCCTGGACTCGATGGTCGCCAGGTACCGGGAAGGCGCCACCCCACCGATGACCCGGTTCGTCCGGGCGCTGATCGTGGTCTTGTTGACGATGCTTTCCCGATGCTCGTCGTCGATGCCGTTCTCGTTGCACCATTTCTGGGGGAAGATGTGGTGGATGTCGACGGCGAGGTCCGCGTGCTGGATCTTGTCGAGCGCCTTGTCTTCCATCCAGTCCCGGGCACCGCCTGCCAGGATCAGCGCGGCGATGCCCTTGTAGGCGGCTGCGTTCCGGGTGCGAAGCGAGTGCAGCCGGGATTCCGTGAAGTTCGCGTCCAGCACGGTGCGCGGTGTCGGATTCGCGTCGTCCACCGCCCACGTCGGCACCATCTCGATGTCCCGTGCGAACCGGCTTTCGATGGCGGAGCCGTACAGCTCGCCCAACACCCCGCACCAGTACCAGCGGATCAGCCGGTCGCTGACGCCGACCAGGTCCGCGTCTTTGCCCAGCACCACCTTGATCGCCGCCAGCGGCACCAACTGCTTGGGGTAGGGCACATCGCGTGGCGCGAAGATGTGCCGGTCAGCGAGGAAGGTCGCGGCCCACACGAAGGCTTCGCGGAGGGGTTCGCGCCACTCCATGTAGTCCTTGAGGGTCAGCTTGAGCACATCCTCGCGCTTCGCCGAGATCGCCGGCGGCCGATCCGAGGCGTCGGCCAGATTCCGTTTGCGAGTGGCCAGCATGGTCACGGCCTGCAGGAAATCGGTGTTCTCCACCGCGGCGAGGACCGGATGCGGCGACCATTTCAGCTGCGTTTCCTTCCAGTCGTCGTTCAACCGGAAGTCCTCGCCGGTCCGCTCGTAGTAGTCGGCGTCGCCCGCGAAGACGGCCGTGAGCAGTTCGAACACGTTGAGCGGCAGACCGCCGATGTTGACCTTCTCGAAAACAGTCGCGACCGCAGCCTTGTCGGTGCTCTCGTCAAGGACGATCGCCGGGATGTCGTAGGTGGCCGCAGGCTTGATGTACCGCTCGTGGAACTGTTTGCCCAGGTCCCGGTCGCCCAGTTCGAGCAGCCAGCTCATGTAGTCGCCGTACAGCAGGTGCAGCGGGAAGAAGCCCTGGTCGCGCTGTTTGTCGTGATCGCTCAGGTCGAGGACGACGTCCTTGCCGAAGTTCGAGCGGATCACGCCGTCGACCGGAATGCTGACAATGGCCTCGTCGACCCGATTGCTGTCGCTCAACGCGGTCGCCATGTGGACCAGGTAGCGCCGGTTCAACAGTTTCCCGCGGCTGTCCTTGGTGGCCACGGCACCGTCACCGCTCAGCGCCTGGGTCAGCGAGGTCAACCGCTGCTGGCCGTCCAGCAACAGGAATTTCGCCTCGGTGCCCGGCGGCAGGTCGACCCCCTCGATCGCCCGCGGCTTGAACCGGACCAAGGCGTTCCCGGTCTTGAGCAGCATCACCGCGCCGAGCGGATGCCCGCGCAGCACGGTCACCAGCAGTTGCCGGATCCGTTCGTCTTCCCATTTGTAGCCGCGCTGGAAGTCCGGCAACTGGATCTCGCCGGTCCGCGTCCAGGTGAGGTACTCGCCCAGCTCGTACATCGGTGTCAGAAAGCCCACGGCCGTCCCTCCGCGAATGCGTTGCGGCGGCAAGCGTATCGAACCGGGCGAGCTGGACTGCCGCGGCGGAATCCGGGAGTCCGGGAGTGAGAAATTGTGAAACGCCCTGTCGCGAGAAACAGGTCAGGGGCCTCGCTCCACGAGTGGAACAAGGCCCCTGACCTGGTTTTACTGTCTCGACCAGACAGTGCGCCCGAAGGGATTCGAACCCCTGACCTTCTGATCCGTAGTCAGATGCTCTATCCAGCTGAGCTACGGGCGCGTGTTCAGTTGTTAACCTAGCACCTGCCGAAACAGGCACCAGCGGAGGCTCCGGGATTTGAACCCGGGAGGGGGGGTTACCCCCAACCGCATTAGCAGTGCGGCGCCATAGACCAGACTAGGCGAAGCCTCCTGGGTCCTAACGACCACTGCTCAGATAGGTTACACACCCCTCCAGCCCCTCCGGAAGGCACCCCCCTCAACGCTGCAGCACCCGCCGCAACCAGGGAGAACGGCCGCCGAGGCCCTCGGCTTCGAAGGTGGCGATGCCGACGCGCGGGAGGGATCCGACGCCGGGGTAGACGAGATACCGCGGGACCCACCGGGGCTGGAACTTGGCGTTGAACCGGTAGAGGCTTTCGATCTGGATCCAGCGCGAGAAGAAGTGCAGGACTTTCGCCGAAAGGCGCGCGACCGGGCCCGCGCCGATGCGCTGGCCCTGTTCCATCAGGGCGCGGAAGGCGGCGAAGTTCAGCGACACGTGGTCGATGTCGTGCTCGCGGGAGTACAGCAGCAGCTCCGAGATCATCAGCTCGTTCACGCCGTTGTCGACGGTGCGGTCGCGGCGCATCACGTCCAGCGACAGGCCTCGCTCGCCCCACGGCACGAACTGCAGCACGCCTCGGACGCGTCCGCCCTGTTCCGCGGTGACGATCACCGAACCCGGGTCGCCCATGCGGCCCAGCGCCATCGAGAACCCGCGTTCGGTTTCGGTGCCGCGCCAGGTGGCGGCCAGGTGCACCAGTTCGGGCAGCTCGCCCGGACGCAGGTCTTCGGCCCGGCGCACCAGGACCTTGTAACCGGCCCGCTTCGTCCGCGACGCCGCCTGCCGTACGCCGCGCATCACGCGGCCTTCCAGTGTGAACGTCTGGGTGTCGACGACCGCCTCGTCGCCGATTTCCAGTACCTCCAGGCCGAACCGGGCCCACACCGTCGCGCCCAGTTCGGACGCGCCCATCGCGGCGGGCACCCAGGCGTTGCGCTGGCAGATGTCCAGGTACTCCTCGATCGCGCCGGGCCAGGCCTCGTGGTCGCCGAGCGGATCGGCCGAGGTCAGCGCGACGCCGGCGATCACGCGGAACGTGACGGCCGCCTTGCCGGTCTTGGAGAAGACCGCGAACTTGTCGCGGCGCAGCGCGAAGTAGCCGAGCGAATCCCGTTCCCCGTGCTGCTTCAGCAACTCGTGCAGCCGCGCGAGTTCGTCGTCGGACAGCTCCGGCGCGGGTTCGGCCGAGCGCAGCAGGAAGTACGCCGACACCAGCACGCCGGTGATGCTGAAGATCAGCCCGATCGACGCGGACAGGTCCTCGAACCACATCTCGTGGAACACCGCGGGCCCGCTGACGCCGGTGAGCGCGAGCGCGGACTGGGACAGCCGGTCGGCGAAGCTCAGCGGGTCGAGCATCCGGGCGGGCGCGACCGACAGCAGCGCGAAGTTGAGCACGAACCCGGCCAGCACCAGTTGCAGCAGGACCCGCAGCGCGCGCCAGCGGCCGACGGTCGGGTCCGGGCGGGCGATGAAGTACCGCCGCGTGCCGAGAAGCCCGGCGAGCAGCACCATCGACACCACGCCGGCGCCGAAAACGTGCCGCAGCCCGAGGTGGGACAGCGCCAGCAGCGCGGCGAAGCCGACCGCCAGCTGCCAAGCGCGGCGTTTGCGGCGCCGGAGCCCGGCCGCGAGCATGATCAGCAACACACCGGTGACCAGTGCCACAGCGGCCGCCGCGGTGGTCGCTTCGCTCGGCAGTTCCAGCCATTTGGCGACGTGCCCGCGCACGTCGCGGCCCACGGGGACGACCGTGGACACGATCGCCAGCAGCCCGGCCAGCCTGGTCACCCACGTGATCGCGACGACCGACGTGACGCCTGCCGCCTGCCAAGTGTGCTGCGCGCGTGTCCCCGTCACCACGCGTGCAACACGCACGGCCCTGCCATGCTTCCCCCCGTTGGCGCGTTCACTCCGCGGCGAGCTCCACAAAGGGGGCCAGCGCGGCCGGGTTGGCCAGCGCGTCCGTGCTCACCGCCCTCTCCGGCGCGACTCCGGAGAGAATCCGCTTCACTGGTACTTCGCACTTCTTACCGTTCAACGTACGGGGAATCTCGGAAACGACCAGGAACCGATCGGGTACGTGTCGTGGCGACAGCGCACCGCGAATCTCTTTCCGCAGGTCAGGCTCTACCTCTTCGAGCTTCGCGCCCGGCGCGAGTACCAGAAAACACAGCAGCTGCCCGTCGTCGTTGCCCGCCGCCGACGTGTCGATGACGAGCGAGTCGGCGACCGTGGCGAACCCTTCCGCGACCCGGTAGAACTCGGCGGTGCCCATCCGGACGCCGCCGCGGTTGAGCGTCGAATCGCTGCGGCCGTAGACCACCGCCGAACCGCGGCGCGTGATCTTGACCCAGTCGCCATGCCTCCAGATACCCGGGTATGTGTCGAAGTACGCCTCGCGCAGCCGGGAACCGTCCGGGTCGTTCCAGAACGAGACCGGCATCGACGGCATCGGTTCGGTGATCACCAGCTCGCCGACCTCCTCGACCACCGGCTCGCCGTGGTCGTCGAACGCCGCCGCGGCCACGCCGAGCGCGCGGCAGGACAGTTCGCCGAGCCACACCGGCACGTCCGGCGCGGCCGCGACGATCGCCGCGCACAGGTCGGTGCCGCCGGAGACCGAGCAGATCTGCACATCCCGGCCGATCGCGTCGGCGATCCAGCGGAAACCCTCGGAGGACAACGGCGAACCGGTCGAGCCGACCACGCGCAGCGCGCTGAGGTCGTAGCGTTCGGCCGGGGCGAGACCCGCCTTGAGGCAGCTCTGGATGAACGGCGCGGACGTGCCGAAATACGTGACGCGGTGCTGTTCGGCCAGATGCCACAGCGCGTTCAGGTCCGGATGGCCGGGACTGCCGTCGTACAGCACGATCGTGGCCCCGACGAGAAGCCCGGAGGCGATGAAGTTCCACATCATCCAGCCGGTGGTGGTGAACCAGAAGAACCGGTCCCCCGGCTCGAGCCCGCTCTGCAGGCCCAGCGCCTTGAAGTGTTCGACAACGATGCCGCCGTGGCCTTGCACGATCCCCTTCGGGAGCCCGGTCGTGCCCGAGGAATACAGGATCCACAAGGGATGCGCGAAGTCCACCGGCTCGTACGCCAGCTCGCCGCCCGCGTGCTCGGCGAGCATCGCGTTCCAGTCGATGACGCCGTCCAGCGTCCCGTCGCCCAGGTATTTCACCAAAACGGTGGCTTCGATCGACGGAATCTGGTCGCGCAGCTGCTGAACGGTGTCCCGGATGTCGAATTTCCGTCCGTTGTAAGCATATCCGTTCACCGCGATGAGCACCTTCGGCTCGATCTGGGTGAACCGGTCGGCGATCGCGCGGATCCCGAAGTCCGGGGAACACGACGACCAGATCGCGCCGAGGCTGGCGGTGGCGAGGAAAGCGATGAGCGTCTGCGGGCAGTTCGGCGCGAGCGCGACGACGCGATCTCCTTTGCCGACACCGAAAGCACGCAACGCGGCGCGCGCGGCGGCGACGTGCGCGCGGAGGTCGCCGTAGGTGAATTGCTCGGCGAGCCCGTCCTCGCGATGGAAAATCACCGCGAGTTCGTCGTCGCCCTTCGTGGCCCCGCCGGTGCCCGGGCTCAGCGAGTGCTCGGCGTAGTTGAGCGTGCCGCCGTCGAACCATTTCGCGTCCGGCATCGCGCCGGACAGGATTTCCCGCGGCTGTTCGTGCCAGCGCACGCCGAAGAACTCCGCCACCGCGGTCCAGAACTCCGGAACGTGCTCGACCGAGTAATGCCACAGGTCGGCGTAATCGGCCAGGTCGGCGCCGCGCTGCTCGCGCAGCCATCGGCGGAAGGCCTCGATCTTCGAGTCAGCGACCCGGTTCGGGTCGGGTCGCCAAAGCACCTCGGGAACAGCGGCGTTCTCGGTCACTCGCCGATGCTAACCCCGGCATGCGCGCAAAGTCCTTTTTCGACCGTGCCCACCCCGGACAGCAGCGCGCGGACGACGTCAAGGACGAACTCGCGGGTCAGGTCCTGGTGCCCGAACAGCGCGCGGAACACGACAGGGGCGGCGAACAGGTCCAGCAGCAGGTCGACGTCCTGGCCGGGCCGGAGGTCCCCGCGCTCCTCGGCCTTGCGCAGGGAAACGACGCAGGCCTCCCGGCGCGGGGCCCAGAACGAGGTCAGGAAGTCCTCCCGCAGCTCCGGGTCGTCCGCCAGGTCGACGGCCAGCGCCGGGAGGACGCGGCCGAAGACCGGGTCCTCCAGGCCGATCCGGAGTGCGTCGAGGTGGCCGACGAGATCGCAGCAGGTGCACCCGGTGTCGATCTCCGCGACTCCGGTGCGCGCCTCCGCCAGCGCGGCGACCACCACGTGCTTCTGGCTCTTCCACCGACGCCGGATGGCGGGTTTGGTGGTGCCCGCGCGCTGGGCGATGGCCTCCATGGTCAGCGCCGAATAGCCGGATTCCCGGACCAGTTCGCACACCGCG
Organism: Amycolatopsis sp. La24; assembly: GCF_029087445.1. Taxonomy (NCBI): domain Bacteria; kingdom Bacillati; phylum Actinomycetota; class Actinomycetes; order Pseudonocardiales; family Pseudonocardiaceae; genus Amycolatopsis; species Amycolatopsis sp. La24. The sequence continues at coordinate 204,121 of NZ_JARACH010000002.1, read as the reverse complement.
ACCAGCACGGCGTGGTCGATCCGCTCGTCGCGTTGGCGCGCCATGAATTCTCCCGCTATCCGTTGAGCAGCACGACCTTACCGAACGATTTCCCCTGCTCCACGTGCTGGAGGGCAGCCGCGGCATCGGCGAGCGGGAACGTTTGGTCGCGCACGGCGGCGAGCTGACCGTCTTCCACGAGCTCGAGGACGCGGTCCCACGACTTCCGACGGTCTGCCGACGACACCGAGGTCAGGCTGAACGCGAACAACGTCGGCGACTTGTGGAAATCGCGCATCAGCGGCTCGAACGCTTCCGGTTCCGGGACACCCGCGGTTCCTCCACAAAGGACATAGCGACCGTTGGGGCGCAACAGTTCCAGATGCTCCCGGACCTGCGGGCCAGCCGCGGTGTCGATGATGAGGTCGTAAGTCTCCTCAGGACGCTCGCGGGTGCGGTCGACGATTTTCGCGGCACCGAGAGTACGGAGCCGTTCGCCGTACTCCGCCGAGGACGTCACTGCGGTGACCTCGGCACCGCGAGCGTGGGCGATCTGGGTCGCGAGCACGCCGATCCCGCCGCTCGCGCCGCGGACGAGCACCCGTTCGCCAGGTGCCACCCCAGCCCGATGCACCGCGCTCTCGGCGACCATCGCGTTCACGCCGAGAGCGACCGCGTCGGCCGGATCGAGGTTTTCGGGCACGGGGTACAGCTGGTCCGCGTCGGCGACGACCTGCTCGGCGTAGCCGCCGGAAAGGACCAGCGCCAGCACTCTCCGCCCGTCCCGCACCCGGCCGACGACCTCGACACCCGGCACTGAGGTGGCGCCATTCCGCAGATTCATGATGTCGAAGTAGCCGACGCCGATGGCCTCGACCTCGACGGCGGCTTGCCCTGGGCCAGGAGCCGGGTCAGGGGTATCGGCCAGGACGAGTCGCTGCTGGGGTTCGACAAGCACCGCTTTCACAGGTGGTTCCTCTCGCGTTAACGTTTCGATCCGGATCGGAACGTTATGCGAGTGCGCAGCGACCCGTCAAGGGTGCTGCCGAAGATCAGCGGAGGTGCGCGTTGAACCAGTCGAGGGTGCGCTGCCAAGCCTCTTCCGCCGCGCTGGGATCGGCGTCGAAGCGGTGGTTGGCACCCGGATAGTGCACGACGTTCGTCGCGACTTTGGCCGACGCCGCGGCCTCGCGCAGCTGCTCCACCTCGGCCTCGCCCGCCTCGTCCCCGGCATCGCCGTACATGCCGAGCCACGGACTGGTCACGCGTCCGGCAATTTCCAGCAGCTTCGGCAGTTCCGCCACCGCCTGGCCGCCGACGCTCACCGCCGCGCCGAACTTGCGGTGCGAGGCGACTACCAGCGCCGCCGTGCCGCCGAGGTCGAAGCCGACGACGCCGCGCAGGTCAGCCTCGACGCCGCGGTCGGTGAGCCACTCGAGCGTGCGGTCGGTGGCGTCGAGCAGGTCGCGCTGGGTGAGCTTTTCGCCGGATTCGATGTGCGGGGTGACGGTGAGCCAGCCTTCGCCGGCAAGGCTTTTGACCAGCAGCAGGACGCCGTCGGTGACCCCGTCGCCCTCGTGCAGGACCACCAGGCCGCCGCGAAGAGCGCCGTCGGGTTCGGCGAAGGTGAGGCGGAGGGTGCTGCCGTCGGTACGCTGGTGATCCACGGTGGTCGTCGACGTCATCGCCTCATGCAATCACCTCTGGGTGAACATTGGGAACCTTTCCGGATCCGCCGGGGCGAGATACGGTGACCCCGTCGTCCCGTGAAAACCGAGGAGTTCCGACGATGCCGTCCCTCGCCCCCCGCCCTGACCTCGATTCGTTGCCGAAGTACGTCCCTGGCCGGACGATCGAAGGGGCCGTCAAGCTCGCGAGCAATGAGGTGCCCGGCGGTCCGCTGCCGAGCGTCCAGGCGGCGATCACGGCTGCGGTCACCGGAGTGAACCGCTACCCGGACAACGGTTCCCAGGCTTTGCGCGAGCGGCTTTCGCGGCGGCTGGACGTGCCTGCCGAACGCCTCGCGATCGGCTGCGGTTCGGTTTCGCTGTGCCAGCAGATGATCCAGGCGCTGTGCGGTCCCGGCGACGAGGTGCTGTTCGGCTGGCGGTCGTTCGAGGCCTACCCGATCGTGGTCCAGGTGGCGCTCGCGACGGGCGTGAAGGTTCCGCTGACGCCGGAGCACGGGCTGGACCTCGACGCGATGCTGGCGCGGATCACCGACCGCACGAAGCTGGTGTTCGTCTGCAACCCCAACAACCCGACCGGCACCGTGCTGCACCGGAACGAGATCGAGCGGTTCCTCGAAGCGGTGCCGCCGCACGTGCTCGTGGTGCTGGACGAGGCATACAAGGAATTCGTCACCGACCCCGAGGTGCCGGACGGCGTCGAGTTCACGCGGACGCACAGCAATGTGGCGGTGCTGCGCACGTTCTCGAAGGCGTACGGGCTCGCCGGGCTGCGGGTCGGTTACGCGGTGGCTCCGGAGCCGATCGCGCAGGCGCTGCAGCAGGTGTACGTGGCGTTCTCGGTGAACAGCATCGCGCAGGTGGCCGCGATCGCGTCGCTCGACGCGGAGGACGAACTGCTCGCCCGGTGCCAGGAAATCATCTCCGAACGCACCCGCGTGCGGGACGCGTTGCTGGAGATGGGCTACGAGATCCCGCCGACCCAGGCGAACTTCGTGTGGTTCCCGCTCGGCGACGCCACCGCGGCCTTCGCGGAGCACATGCTGGACCGGAAACTGGTCGTGCGCCCGTTCCCCGGCGAGGGCGCGCGCGTGACGATCGGGACGCCGGAGGAGAACGACCTGTTCCTGGCCGCGGCCAAGGAATTCCGCGCTATTTGAGCACCAGCTGCACGACCGCGGCGAGCCCGATCACGACGATCACGCCGCGCAACACGGTGGGCGGCAGCTTGCGGCCGATCCTGGCCCCGAGCTGCCCGCCGATCGTGGACCCGAGCGCGAGCAGCCCGATCACCGGCCAGCTCACCGGGGCGACGAACGCGTAAATCGTGCCGGCGACGATGTTCACGACCGCGGACAGCACGTTCTTGACGCCGTTGAGCCGCTGCAGCGGTTCGGACAGCAGCATGCCCATGACGGCCATCATCATCACGCCCTGCGCGGCGGTGAAGTAACCGCCGTAGATGCCGATGACGAACAGCAGCCCGAACAACAACGGCCCGGCGTGATGCTCGCGCCCGTTGGCCTCGCGGCGCTTCTGCACCCACTTCGACACCTTCGGCTGAACGATCACGAGCACGACGGCGAGCCCGACGAGCACCGGAACGATCTTCTCGAAGGCGTCCTTGGGCAGCGTCAGCAGGAGAATGGTGCCGCCGATAGCCCCGAAGAACGAGGCGACCGCGAACCGCACCACCTGCGGCCAGTAGCCGACCAGCTCATGCCGGTAGCCATAGGCCCCGCTGATCGTCCCCGGCGCGAGCCCGACCGCGTTGGACGTCGTAGCCGTCACCGGCGGATACCCCAGCGCGACGAGCACCGGAAAGGTCACGAGCGTCCCGGAACCGACGACGGTGTTGATCGTCCCGGCCCACATCCCGGCAATGAAGATGACGACGGCATGCCACCAGGTCATAAAGCACTCACCCGCTGACCCTAAGCAGCACCCCCGACACCCGGCGACGCGATGTGTCCGGTCAGACACTTGACGGGACCGCCGAAAGCCACCTTGGCTGCCTCACCGATGAGCGACGACAAAGCGGACCAAACACGCTGCACCAGCGCATTGATGGGGCGTGCCGGCCCTCACGAGCAGCGATTCGCCCACCTGCCGCGCAGACGATCAAACTCGCATCCACCCGACCGCGAGCTAGGAGACGTGGCTTCCTCGCGAAGCCAAGGCGTGAGCCCGAGCGCACGACATGTCAACTCGACACGCCTGTCCCACTGAAAACGTCAAGGCACGAGACTTTTTAATAGCGGTGTCGCGCGAGAGCTGCGCCGCTATACACGCTGCGAGCAAGGTGCTGAGAAGTTGGAAGAGATTGGGTCTCTCATGGAACCCAGCCGACGCAGCAGCGACTGCCCCCAGTGCCGCGATAATCGCGGGCAAGAGTCGACGGAAGCCTTCGCTCTTCACCCTCTTTGCCACCAGGCAGATACTGCCATAAAACGGCTCTGGAGAGCGGTATGCTCCAGACGCAAGTATGTCCGTTGCTGCTCCCGTCTGCTGAGGATCGGCTACCAGGTTGACGCCAGAAGAGCTATGACCGAGCCGGTGACCCCTTCTAAGCCCGGCGATCGTCAGGCCGCTCAAAAACGCAAAACTCATTCCCCTCCGGATCCGCCATCACCCACCACTCCCGGTCCTCGCCTCGCTCCGCCACCATCCGTGCTCCGGCGGCACTCAGCTCGGCCGGATCTCCCCACACGTCCAGGTGCATCCGGTTCTTCACCGTCTTGCGCTCCGGCACCGGGTTCAGCCAGAGCAACGGCCCCTCCCCGGCCGGGGCAACGATCGCGACCGGCCAGTCCGGCGGGCTCTCTCCGGGCGGGCTTCGGCGGACGTAGCCGAGCGTCGAACACCACCAGTCGGCTTGTGCCTGGTGGTCGAGTGCGTCCAGTGCCAGATCCTTGAACTTCGCGGTCATGGTCCCTCCCTTTCCCGCCAAAGATCGTGACACCCGCCACCGACAATTTCGCGCGGCTCGGGTCGTCAGCTGCCAGGATGGGCGGCGTGGCCCACGAATCCGAGCAGGTCTGGAGCGCCACGGTCGACCATCTGCGCACGATGATCGACTCGGGCGAGCTCCCGCCGGGCTCGCGCCTGCCCGCGGAACGCGCGCTGTGCGAGCAGCTCGGCATCAGCCGCGGGTCGTTGCGGCAGGCGTTGCGGGTCCTGGATTCGATCGGGTATGTCCAGATCCGCGCCGGGTCAGGCACTTACGTCCGCGAGCAGGGCACTGCGGAAAGCCCGCTGAGCAGCTGGTTTTCCGAGCACGAGCAGCTGGTGGAGAAGTTGTTCGACCTCCGCGCGACCGTCGAACCCACCCTCGCCGAGCGGCTCGCGACGCAGCACACGCCGCGCGTCGTGCAGCGGCTCGCGGACAACGTCGCGGAGATGGAGGAGGCCGCGGCGGCTGGGGACATGCTGCGTGTCATCGCGACGGACGCCGAGTTCCATCGGGTGATCGCGGGCAATGCGGGCAATGACGACGTCGCGGACCTGCTCCGTTCGGTGCTCGCGCTGGTCGGCGAGGAACGCCGGGCCGCTCTGCGGCTTCCTGGGCAGATCCGCAAGGCCGTGGCCGAGCACCGCGCGATCCTCGACGCCATCAGCCGGTCGGACGCGGCCGCGGCGCGCGAGATCACGCTCAAACACCTGCTGGACGCGAAAACCTACGCCCACGACTACGCGTCTTCCTGAATCAGCACCCGCGCAGCACGGCGCGATCAGCGCTACAGTATTCACAAGTTTATAAAAAGATTGATATCAAGGGGGCCCGGCCGTGGAGAAAGTGCACTTCACCGAGGAGAAGGCGACCAACCTGGGCACGCTGTACGGCCGCGCCCTCGACGCTCGCCGCAAAGACCCGATTCTCGGTGACACCGCGGCGGACGAAGCGGTCAAGAAGATCGACTACGACTTCAGCAAGCTCGGTGTCAACGAAAACTCCTCGGTCTCCGTCGCGATCCGGGCGCGCGCGATCGACGCGATGGCCGCCGAGTGGCTCGTCGAGCACCCGGACGCGATCGTCGTGCACCTCGGCTGCGGGATGGACACCCGCGTGTACCGGCTCGACCCGCCGCCCTCGGTCGCCTGGTTCGATGTGGACTATCCCGAGGTCGTGGACGTCCGCGGCCGGATCTACCCGGAACGGCCGGGGTACGCCATGATCGGTTCGTCGGTCACCGATTTCGGCTGGCTCGACCAGGTTCCCGGCGACCGCGAGGCGTTGATCGTGGCCGAGGGGCTCACCATGTACCTCACCGCGGAGTCCGGGACCGAACTGGTCCGCAGGCTCGTCGGCAGGTTCCCGTCCGGCCGGATCGTGGCCGATTTCTTCAGCTCGCTCGGCGTCAAGGCGCAGATGATCAACCCGGTGGTCCGCCGCTCGGGCGCGACTTTGCATTGGGGCATCGACGATCCGCACGAACTCGAGCGCTACGGCCTGCGCCTGGTGTCCTGTTTGGACGCGACCGAGTGGGCGAGCGACGAAGTCCTCGCGAAGATCCCGGCCGGGTCCCGGCTGGCCTTGCGCGCGTCGGCGCTGTTCCCGGTGATCCGGAAAATGGGCCGGATCGCCGAATGGGATTTCTGAATCCCTGACCGGAACCGCGGCAACGGCGGTTACCGGGTTTCCAGCACCCGTGCCACGAACCGGCTGATCTTCTCGTTCATCCGCTCGACGGCTTCTTCCTGCGTGAGCGTCTCCTTCGGCTGCGGCACCGCGGGCTTGAGTTCGCCGCGCAGGTACGCGCTGCACTCCAGGTCGGCGCACAAATACGTGCCGACCGTATTGCCGTCGCGGCCGGCTTTCCCGGCGAGCCGCGCGCTGAACAGCGTGATGTCGGCGAGCGGATGCGTCGTGGTGCAGAACGCGCAGATGTTGCTGCGCACCCGTGATTTCGCCGGCGGCGCGGCGCGCAGCGACAGGCCGATCAGCTCGTCGCCGTGCGGTACGACGAGGTACGCCCGGCCGGGAGCCTTCACGTCGCGCCAGCCGAGGAAGTCGCGCTTCTCCCACGGGACGTCCGCGGGCAGCGTGACGGACTTGGCTTCCCCGCGAGAACAGTTGACGAACGAGGCGCGGATCTCCGCGGGGTCGAGCGGTTGCATACGGCCACGCTAACCATCGCGCCACCGCGGCGGCGACAGCTTTTTTCGCTCCCGGCCCCGCCACCCCATACGATCTGCGGGTGCGCACGATGATCGCGGGGAGGTTCCGGCTGGTTCTGCGCACCAGTCTGGGCTTCGCCGCGCTCGGCGTCGGATCGAGTGTCGCCGGTGCCGGAGTCGTCGCGTTGCTGCTGCTCCTGCAGGGGTTGCCGGAGGACGTCGACGACCGCGGCTGGGTGCTCGGCGTCACCGCGGCCGGGGTGGTCGCGCTCGCCCTGATCGTCGGCACGCTCTGGACCGCCTACCTGCAGCGCCGCACCGTGGTGTGGTTCACGATCGGCCGCCCGCCGACCGCGGACGAGGCGAAACGCGCGCTGCGGCTGCCGTTCGACATGGCTGTGGTGAGCGGCACGCTCTGGCTGATCGGGGCGCTCGCGCTGGGCATTCTGGCCGGCGTTCTCGGTTCGCTCGGCGACGCGGCGGGCATCGCACTCACCATCGGCCTCGGCGGGCTGACCACAGTCGGGCTCACCTACCTGGCCGCGGAATGGGTCGCGCGTCCGGTGATGACGATGGCGCTCGACGTGCTGCCGCCGCGCGGTTCGCTGCCGGTCACGGTGCTGACCCGGCTGGTCGTCACCTGGGTGCTGGCGAGCGGCGTGCCGCTGATCGGCGTGCTGCTCGTGACCACGCCGCCCGATCTCGGCCGCAACGGGAACCCGACGGCGAGCCTGATCGTGCTGTCGGTGACCGGCCTGACGACCGGCGCGATCGGCACCGCGCTCCTGTCCCGCGCCGTCGCCGCGCCGCTGCACCGGCTGCGGATCGCGCTGGACGGCATCGCGCGCGGACGCAAGGACGTGCACGTCGACGTGGACGACTCCAGCGAGATCGGGATGCTGCAGACGTCGGTCAACGACCTCGCCGCCGGCCTGCGCGAACAGGACCGGATGCGCGATCTCTTCGGCCGCCACGTCGGCACCGACGTCGCCCGGCACGCGCTCGAATACGGCGCTTCGCTCTCCGGCGACGTCCGCGAGGTCACCGCGTTGTTCGTGGACGTCGTGGACTCGACAGCGCTCGCGTCGCGCACTCCGCCGCAGGAACTGGTCGAGAAGCTGAACCGGTTTTTCGCGAGCGTGGTGTCCGCGGTGGACGCTCGGGGCGGGCTGGTCAACAAGTTCCAGGGCGACGCCGCGCTGTGCGTTTTCGGCGCGCCGACCCGGCTGTCCGACGGCCCGACGATGGCGCTCGCCGCGGCCCGCGCGATCCGCGACGCGGTGCTGGCGGAAGGCGAGCTCGACCTGGGGATCGGCGTCGCGACCGGACAGGTGTTCGCCGGGCAGCTCGGTGCGTCGAGCCGCCTGGAGTACACCGTGATCGGCGACGCGGTGAACGAGGCCGCGCGGCTCACCGAACACGCGAAAGCAGTTCCGTCGCGGGTGCTCGCCAGCGAAACGACGGTGAAAGCCGCGCTGGGCGGCGAACGGGAACACTGGCGGCTGCACGGCGAACTCCACCTCCGCGGCCGCCACCGCGAGACCCGGACCTGGACGACCTAGAGTTCCCGTCCTTCGTTCATCGCCTCCGTGATCCGGGCCAGAAAGTCCCGCACCACAGCGCTTTCCGCCGCGTTGAGCGTGCGCGACACCGCGTCCAGCTTCTCGATCGGCGGCCGCCACACCGCCGCCGCGATCTCCCGGGCGGCATCGGTGACCGTGACCGCCACCCGCCGCCGGTCGGTGTCGCTGCGGACGCGCGCCAGGTAACCGGCCTCTTCCATCCGGTCCACGAGCGTGGTCGCCGACGGTCCGCTGATCCCGAGGCGGCGGCCCAGTTCCACCGGCCCCATCGGCCCGTGGTGGTTGAGGATCGCGATCGCGGTGAGGTCGTTCGCGTTCATCTCGACGCTCTTCGCCATCCGCGCCATCAGGTCACGGCTGGCCTCGATGACGTCGCGCACGGCGAAGGTCGTCTCGTTCATGTTCGCGAGCGCTGCCTGGTTCTCGTCCACGCGACCCTCCTTGTCAGTAGAGAAACTAATAGATAGATTATCTATGTAAATGAGCAACGGCAAGGAGGAGCACCATGACCCGTCGCAGTCTTCTCGTCTCCGGAGCCAGCATCGCCGGTCCCGCGCTCGCTTCCCGGCTCGCACGCTCCGGCTGGGACGTCACCATCGTCGAACGGTTCGATCATCTGCGCGAGGAGGGCCAGAACGTCGACATCCGCGGCGTCGGCCGCCAGGTGCTGCGCAAAATGGGGCTCGAAGAGGCGGTCCGCGCCGCGCACACCGGCGAGGTCGGCACGCAGTTCGTGGACGGACACGGCCGCGTGGTCGCCGAATTCCGCGCCGGCGAGGGCGATTCCGGAGGCGGGACGGCCGAGATCGAAATCCTGCGCGGCCAGCTGTCGAGACTGCTGTACGAGCAGTCAGCCGGCGAGACGACCTATCGATTCGGCGACCAGATCCAGGCGTTGCGCGACGACGGCACCGGCGTGGACGTCGACTTCCAAAGCGGTCAAACCCAGCGCTTCGACGCCGTCGTCATCGCCGAAGGCCTGCGCTCCCGCACCCGCGCGATGCTGATGCCGGACGCGCGTCCGCACGAACTCGGCCTCTACACCGCACACCTCGCGATTCCGCGCATCGCCACCGACAACGCTTGGTGGCGCACGATGTTCTGCGGCCGCGGCCGGATGTTGTTCCTGCGCCCGGACAACGTCGGCACGATGCGCGCCGGACTGTTCTTCCTGTCCGACGTGCGCGGACTGGACCGGCTGACCCCCGAAGACACCGTGTCCGTGCTGCGCAAGACGTACGCCGACGTCGGCTGGGAAGGGCCGCGCGTACTGGCTGAAATGGACAACGGCTCGCTTTACCTGGAGGGCGTCGGCCAGACGAAACTGCCGACGTGGCACCAAGGCCGGGTCGTCTTGCTCGGCGACGCCGCGTACTGCGTTCACCGATCAGCGGCATGGGCACGACGCTCGCCCTGACCGGCGCGTACATCCTGGCCGGAGAACTCATGGCGCACGAAGACCCGCAGGCGGCGTTCGGTCAGTACGAACACCGGATGCGGCCGCTGGTCGCCGAGGCGCAACGGCTTTTCCCCGGTGCGCCGCAGGTGACGATGCCGAGGTCGCGGGCGCATCGGACCGCGCTCCACGCCGCGCTGCGGATGGCGAGCACGCCGTTGGCGCAGCGGCTGGGCAAGGTCGCGGGACGGTTCGAGAAGCCACGTTCGGAAGCGATCGCGCTGCCGGAGTACGCGTAGCTCAGGGCAGCTCGGGCCAGGTCAGCACCGTGGAACCCCAGGTCAGCCCGGCTCCGAACGCGGTAAGCAGCACCCGGTGGCCCGGCGTCAGCGTCCCGTCGGCGACCGCGTCCGCGAGCGCCAACGGGATCGACGCCGCGCTGGTGTTGCCGACCCGCTCGATGTTCGACACCACCGCGTCCGCGGGCATGCCGAGCTGTTTCGCGGTCGCCTGGAGGATGCGGATGTTCGCCTGGTGCCCCACGAACCGGTCGACGTCCCCGACCATCCAGCCGGCCTCTTCCAGCACCGCGCGCGAGGATTCCGCCATCCGCGCGCACGCCTGCCGGAACACGGCCGTGCCCTGCATGACCATGAACCGGTCCTTCGGGTTCTCCGGCACCCGCTGCGCGGCACCGCCCGCCTCGACCCACAGCAGTTTGGCCAGTTCGCCCTCGCTGTGCAGGTCGAACGGGCCGAGCGCGCCGCGTTCGCCGGGCTCGCCCGCGCGCAGCAGCACCGCGCCGCCGCCGTCGCCGAAGATCGGCACCGTGGTGCGGTCGTCCGGGTCGACCAGCGAGGTGAAGACGTCCGCGCCGATCACCAGCACCCGCTCGGCCATCCCGCCCGCGATGAAGCCGGCGGCGGTGGCGAGCGCGTAGATGAAGCCGCTGCACACCGCGTTGACGTCGAGGGCCAGCACCGTGCCGAGGCCGAGCCGGGCCGCCACCTGCGGCGCGGTGGCCGGGCACAGCTGGTCGGCGGTGGAGGTGGCGAGCACGACGGCGTCCGCGTGCCCGTCCGGGCCGAGCGCCGCCCGTCCCGCCTCCTCGGCGAGATCCACTGTGGACTGGCCGGGGGCGACGCGGCGGCGCTCGCGGATCCCTGTGCGGGTGCGGATCCACTCGTCGCTGGTGTCCAGGCGGGCCGCGATCTCGTCGTTCGTCACCACGTGCTCGGGCAGCGCGCCGCCGATCCCGGCGACGACTGCGGCACGGTGGCGCGACCGGACAGCGCTCATGGCGGAACCTCCCAGACCGGCTTGTTGGCGGACGTCGCCGGTTGCCTCCCTTGTATGGCCTACCCCTGGGTAGACCGGTCAGTTGTGTTCCACATCACTAAGAGACCTCTTCCACATTCGCTCGATAGGAGGTATTGCGACCAGCGTCTCGGCGGCGTGATAAACCCGAGGCTTTTTGTCGGTCCGCCCGGTTAGCCTGAAGTGTGCGCACTCCCGACCTGGACCAGCTTGACCTCGCCATCCTCTCCTGCCTGCAGACCGACGCCCGCACGATCGCCGAGGTCATCGGGTCCAAAGTCGGCCTGTCCGCCGCGGCCGTGCAGCGGCGGATCAAGCGGCTGCGCGAAGCCGGAGTGATCGAGAGGGAGGTCGCGGTGCTGTCCCCGGCCGCGCTCGGACTGGACATGACGTTCGTCGTCATGGTCGAGATGGAGCGCGAGAGCCTGGCGGTGCTCGACGGCTTCCGCGCCCAGGTCCTCGCCGACGACTGCGTGCAGCAGTGCTACTACGTCACCGGCACCGCGGACTTCGTCCTCGTGGTCACCTGCCCGGACATGGCGGCGTTCGAGAATTTCGCGCGGCGGATGTTCTTCGACAACCCCAACGTCCGGCATTTCACCACGAGCGTGGCCATGGACCGGGTCAAAGTGGGCCTCACGCTGCCGCTTTCCTGACCTGCGCGGAAACGCAAGGGTTCTGTGTCCGGCGTTACGTGTTCGCGGCCTGATGCAACCGATCGCGTGAACGTCGGCGGAACGACGTCATGTGCTCCCGAGTCGATCATCTCCCTGCCGACCAGTTCGCGAGGCGCGAACGACCGGAGGACTCCAGGAGCAGCCGTGCACACCACCGACGCCGTACACCAGACCCAGTTCGTACTGCTGAACGAGAGCACTACGCCGGTGCTGTCCCGCCTCTCCTTCCACGTGGCGGAGCCCTACGCGGTCACCGTGGCGTTCCGGACCGAACGCGGCCGGTGGATCGAGTGGACGTTCGCCCGCGACCTGCTCGTGACCGGGCTGGACGAGCCGACCGGGATCGGCGACGTGCGGATCCGGCCGGACCTGTCCGAGGACGAGGCCTTGCTGACGCTGGAAATCGAGTCGCCCGACGGCTACGCGTCGTTCGAACTGGAACGCGCCGACCTCGAGGCGTTCCTCGAATCCTCCTACGAACTGGTGCCGCTCGGAGCCGAGAGCGAGCACTTCGACATCGACGGGCTGATCGAGGAGATCAGCAACGTCTGACCGAAGACCTGCCGATCCCGCGGCAATGCGGACAAGGGCGGTTCGAGTGCGCTGGAGGCACTCGAGCCGCCCTTGTCGCGTTTGGACTCAGCCGCGGACGAGCGTCGTGCCGGTCGCCGACAGCGCGACGTTCACCGGGTAGTAGTAGCTGTTGACGGTGTCACCGCCGGAAACCATGCCCTGTGCCTGGTTTCCGCTGATGAACGAACCGCCGGAGTCGCCGTGGTCGGACCGGGCGTTGGTGAGCACCATGCCGGTCACGGTGCCTTCCTGGTAGCGCACGGTCTGGTTCTTGGCGCGGATCGTGCCGCAGGTCCAGCCGGTGGTGGAACCGGACTTGCACACCGAAGCGCCGACGGCGGCCTCGGTGGAACCGGCGACGCGGGTGCCGTTGTTGATCTGGCCGACCGGGGTCCAGTTGCTGTTGACCCGCGCGGCCGCGTAGTCCGCGCCGGGGAAGCGGTACGTGGTGAACTGGCCCATCGCGACCCGGTTGTAGCCGGACAGCGCGCCGCCGCCGGTGAGTGCGGCGCAGTGGCCAGCGGTCAGGAAGCCGCCGTTCACCGAGAATCCGACGGAGCAGCGGGACGAGCTGCCGATGTAGTACGCGTCCCCGCCGAGGACGTTGTAGTGCGCCTTGGGCACTGCCGAGGTCTCCGTCACGGTCACCGCCGAACTGTCCACACCGGACTGGCGGACGAACTGCTCCGCCGCGGCGCGCTGTCCCTTGAGGACAGTCAGGCTGATCCGGTTGCTCGCGGTGTCGATGCCCCAGCCGGTGACCGACTTCGGCGCCGCCTTCTCGTGGGCGTTGAGCGTCTGCACGGTCGAGTCGAGCTGCCGGGCGCTGAACCGGACCACCTGTGCCTCGGCGCCGGCCGCGCGCACCTGGTCGACCAGCGCCGCGTCGGTCACCGAGACCACGGCTTTGCCGGTCGACGCGTTGAAGCTCGTGCCGCTGAAGCGTTCGCCGAGAGACTTCTCCAGTGCCGCGCCGACCTTGTTCGCGGCCTCCTCGTTCGCGAGCCGGGCGAGTGCCTGGCCGTGGGTGAGGCCGAGGTCGCGCTGCATCGCCGGGACCATGTCGGGGTTGAGCGGGGCGGCGCTGGCGGCCGGGACGCCGGCGAAGATCGCCGTCACCGCCGCGGCAGCGGTTGCGGCGCCGAGGAATCTGATGGCTTTCATGCTTCTCCCTCGCGTTCGGTTCCCCCCGGCCTCGAAGGGTGCGGCGGTGGTCCAATCCACTGCAATAAGGGGGCGCGAGAATAGGTAGCGGAGCAATCCTTAAGTAGGGACTTGTGCGACTACCGAGCGTTCGCCGCGACGGCGGGCGTCCGTGGGTTGTTCCGCTGAACCGGCGAACTCCACGAGGTTTCGCACTCTTTGTGACCGCGCGCCGGGTTTTCTTCTGCCATTTGGTTACCGTGCGGAGGCAGACGTGTGAGGAGCGTGCGCATACTCCCGTCAAGAGTCGGTTTACCCCGCCCCGCGCACTGCTTAAGCTCCGGGCGAAACGGACAAGATGCTCGCTGGGGAGGTCGTGATGTGGCCGGCCGTTCCGACGGTGGTGTCCGTGCGTCCGCGTCCGGCGGCTTTCGCCGGGCGGGACCGCGAACTCGCCGCCGTCGCCGAAGTTCTCGGACACCGGCCCGCCGCGGTGCTGGTGGAGGGCGCGCCGGGAATGGGCAAAACCCGGCTGCTCGCCGAACTCGCCGCGCGCCCGGAGTTTTCCCGCGTCCGCGTGCTGCGCGGCGCGTGCCCGCGATTGGCCGAGCCGTTTCCCTACGGTCCGGTGCTGGAAGCGTTGCGCTGCGCCGGAGATCGGCTCGGACCGCTGAGCCCGGTTGCCGGTGCGCTGCAACCACTTCTGCCGGAACTCGCCGACGTCCTGCCACCCGCGCCTGAACCGCTGCCGGACGCCAGCGCCGGGCGGCATCGCGTGTTCCGCGCGTTCCGGGAACTGCTGATCGCCTGCGGTCCGACCATCCTGCTCATCGACGATCTGCATCGCGCCGACCCGGGGACCGGCGACCTGCTGCGCTTCCTCGCCGTCGACTGGCCGCCGGAACTGGGCGTGGTCGCCACTTGCCGCGCTGGGAACTCTCGCGTTCGCACCGCGCCAGAAGTACACAGCGCGCAGGTGACGCTCGGTCCGTTGGACGCCGCGGCGGTCACCGCGATGGCTTGCGACCTCCTGGGGTTGCCCCGGATCAACGCCGAGTTCGCCGCGAAGCTGCACGAGTACACGGCCGGGATTCCTTTTGTCGCTGAAGAAACTCTCCGCGCGTTGCGGGGCGTTGAACTGACTGAGTCGGCGTTGGATCGGCTGGAAGTTCCTGCCGCGCTTCAGGAATCGGTGTCCAGGAAGCTGTCCGCGCTGACTGAGGCCGCGGTCCAGCGCACCAAAGCCGCCGCCGTGCTCAACATGCCCGCGGAGTTGTCGGTGCTGAACGAACTGGCCGGGTTGGCCGAGGACGAGAGCGCGTTGTCGGACGGGCTCTTGGACGAGGTCGACGACAATCGCTACGGCTTCAGACATCCGTTCGCGCGCAAAGCCGTGTACGATGGTCTCAGCGCGTCCGAGCGGAAATTGTTGCACACCAAGGCAATGCACCTTCCTGGTCAACCGTTGTCGCTGCTCGCCGCCCATGCGCAGGCCGCCGGACGCGTCGAGGAATGGCAGTACTACGCGGAAGAAGCGGCTGACGAAGCGATCGCGCACGGCGATACCGCACGCGCCATCGATCTGCTGCAGGCGATCGTCGCGAAGGCCGACGAGGACGCGGTCGGCCGGTTGGCGAAGAAACTCAGCGATGTGTCGCTGCGTGTCTTCCGCCCCGATGTCCATCTGACGCTGGAAAAGGTGCTCGAAGACCGGCCGCTGCCGCCAGCCGTGCACGGGACGATCCGGCTCGCGCTGGGCATGCTGCTGGTCCGCGTCGCCGGACGGCTGGAGCAGGGGCGTGCGGCAGTGGAACGCGCCGTCGCCGAGCTGGCGGACCGGCCGGAACTGGCCGCGCGCGGGATCAACCTGCTCGCGCTGCCGTTCGACGGGCTCACCCCGCTGTCCTGGCACGAGCAGTGGATGCGCCGCGCCCGGGAAGTCCACTCCGGACTGACCGATCCCGAGCTGCGGCTCGCGCTCACCGGCGACCGGATCGCGACCGCCGCGCACATCGGCGACGGTTCGGCGTGGGCGGAGTTCCAGGCGATGCCGGACACCGCGCCGAGCGTTGCCGAGCGCGTCCAGCTGGCCCGGTTGTGGTGCAATCTCGCCGACGCGCAGTCGTGGTCCGGCCACCTCGACCGGACCGAAAAGCTGGTCGCCGAAGGCCTGCGCCGGGCTTCCGAAGCCGGCGCGCTGTACCCGAAAGGCCTGATCGAAGGCACCGAAGTGCGCCTCGCCTGGTTCCGCGGCAATTGGGACGGCCTGGCCGAGGCGACCGAAGACGTCCGTACCCGGCACCCGACGCTGGGCGCGATCGTCATGGAGACGTCGCTGGTGCTGGGCGGGCTGGCCGCGGTGCGCGGCGAGTTCGCGGCAGCCCGAAGACACTTGGCCGACGCCTCGGCACACCGTCCGGGCGAAGGCCCTATCCCCGTTGTGTTGTGCGCGGCTTCGGTGTTGATCGGCGTGCACCTGTCGACCGACGACGTCGCCGCGGCCTGCGAAGCCGCCGATGTAGCTGTCGACGCCGCACGTCGCAAAGGCGTGTGGGTCTGGGCAGCGTCGCTCGTCCCAGCCGCCGCGGAGGCGTACACGCGCGCAGACCGTTGGCACGACGCCGACGCTTTCGTCGAAGAGTTCGCGCGCGGCATCGAAGACCGCGACGCACCTCTCGCCACTGCCGCCCTGCACGCTGGCCGCGCCGTCCTGACAAACGCCCGCGCGAAACACCTAGCGGCCGCGACGCTCTTCGACACCGCAGCCGACGCGTACGCAGAGCTGCCGATGCCGTACCTCGCCACCGGCATGCGTGAACGCGCGGCACGCTGTCGTCTCGAAGCAGGACAAGGCGGTGCGACAGCTGCGCTCAGTCAGGCCGCAGCTGCGTACGTACAGCTGGGTGCCACGCGCGACGCTGGCCGCTGTCATCACGTGCTTCGCGAACACGGTGCTTGGGCACCGTCACAGCGCGGCCGTCGCGGTTACGGTCGTGAGCTGTCGCCGCGAGAGCGCGAAGTCGCCGAGATGCTCGCGGAAGGCCGGACAAACCGTCAGATTGCCGACGGCCTGTTCCTGTCTCCGCGAACGGTGGAGCAGCACGTGGCGAAGGTGCTTCGCAAGCTAGGCGCGCGAAGCCGCACGGACGTCGCGAGGAAACTGCCGTCACCGGAAACCGCGCGGTAACGTGCACACCGTCCTACCGTGTGCACGTGGCTGATAAACCAGTGCCTGCCTGGCGGCGGGCGACCAAAGGCGAAACCCGGTGGCCCGCGGCGGCCGTCGTCATCGGAACCCTCGCCCTGCAGCTCGCCTTGCCCGACGAAATGGTGCTGCACCCGTGGTGGCTGCTGCCCTCGCTGACCGCGGTGCTGATCATCGCGCTGCTGTTGCTGAACCCGGGCCGGCTCACCGAGTTCAACATCGTCGAGCGCATGGTCGCGCTGACCGCGCTCGCCGTCGTCAGCGTGCTCAACGGCGCGTCCGCGGTGCAACTGGTGATCGGGATCGCACAGGGCGCGCAACGCGGGCACGCGGTGCAGGTGCTGATCAGCGGCGTGGTCATCTACTGGACCAACATCGTCGTCTTCTCGCTCTGGTACTGGGAGTTCGACCGCGGCGGCCCGGCCCGGCGCGCGGCGGGCCGGGCCGACTTCCCCGACCTGCAGTTTCCGCAGATGAGCGACCCGTCGATGGCCAAGGCCGAATGGGAACCGCGGTACCTGGACTACCTCTACACGTCGTTCACCAACGCCACCGCGTTCAGCCCGACCGACGTCATGCCGCTGCGGATCTGGGCGAAAATGACCATGATGGTCCAGGCCGGGATCTCGCTGCTGCTCGCGCTGATGGTGTTCGCCTGGGCGGTCAACGGCCTCCAAGGCTGAAACCCGCTGGCCTCGCCCGCGTCCGACAGGTATATCTCCGGCCATGGAGCTTCCCGAACCGCCGTACTACGCGGTGATCTTCACGTCCCGGCGCACCGACGGCGACCGCGGTTACGCCGAGCGTGCCGCCTACCTGGCCGAACTCGCCGCGAAACAGCCCGGCTACCTCGGCATCAACTCCGTCCGCGACGAGTCCGGGCTCGGCATCACCGTGTCGTACTGGCAGGACGAGGAATCCATCGCCGGATGGCGCACCAACCTGGAGCACACCGAAACCCGCAACCAGGGCCGCGCCGAGTGGTATCGCGAGTTCGACGTCCAGGTCTCCCGGGTCGAACGCGCCTACCGCTTCGAACGTCCGTGAAAGGGCCCCTGAGGGAATTGGATTCCCTCAGGGGCTTTGCTTTTTACTGACGGGTCATGGTGAAGCTCTGGCCGTCCGAGCCGATCGCACCGGGGGTCCAGGTCGCGCTGCCGCCGTCGTCCGCGTTGAGGCCCTGCGGGCTGGTGTCGGCGAGGTTCTTGCCGTCGAACTTGACGCCGTCGAACTTCACGCCGCCGTTGATCGCCGGGTACGAATCGGACGGCGATTCGATGATCGCCTCCGCCGACGAGTGCTTCGCGTTCAACGACTGCGTGGTCGTCTTCGTCCAGCCTTGGGTGTCGTTCTTCAGGTCGAGTTTGTAGCTGTTGTTGCTGCGCGTGACCGTCGCGGTGATGTGGTCGCCCGCCTTTACCGGTGCCTCGCTAGCCGAGTAGTAAACCGGTGCGGCCGGGTACATTTCGTACCACGCCTGGTACTGCGGGCTGCCGCTGGAGCAGTCGGTCGCGACGCCGGTCTGCTCCACAGAGGACGATCCGTCGCCGTCGATGCCGACCCACGGCGCGAACAGGTCGTTGCTGGAATTGCAGGTCGCCGCCGGTTCGGTCCAGCCCGCGGTCGCGGTGGTGAAACTGCCGAAACTGACGTAGCCGCCCCAGTTTCCGCCGGAGTAGTGGTTTCCGTGGAAGTGCTTGCCGAACGTCACGGGCCCGGCTCCCGCGCCTGCCACGAGGGTCGCGGCCGCGAACGCGCCGACCGCCAGCAATCCGAGGGGACGACGGAAAGATCGTGAACTCATGGGCATCCAATCTGGTCACGGGAGTGCCTGCGCGTACCAGTGTTGAATTTCGCTCGCCCGGGTTGGTAGCTACTTTCGAAGGGTATTCACATCTCGGGAAATCTTCACCAAATGTCCCGATTCTCCTTTGTGTACACGGAAGTCCGTGCCCGCCCGCCTGGGGAGGCAGCGGGCCGGCACGGACTCCTTCCGAAGTGGACTACCGCGCCGTACGGGCGTGCGCGGCGTCCACGAACTGGGTGGTGTACGTCTTGGACAAATCGATCTTGTCCTTTTTGGGCTTCACGTTGCTGGAAGACGCACCCAGCACCTTCAGCACGTTCTGCGCGCCGGACGGGTCCATCCGGCCGTCCTTGGTGAACATCGGCAGACTGTCCTTGAGCGACTTGATGTACAACGCCTTGTCCCCGCCCGCGAACGACGGCGGCATCAGATCCGCCACCTGTTCCGCGGTGTGCGTGGAAAGCCACTTCAGCGAATTCACATACGCGTTGGCGAGTTTCTGCACGACGTCCGGATAGCGTTTCACGATTTCGCAGCTCATGTACAGCGAACTCGCCGGGTAAAGCCCGCCCAGCGCCGCGCGCGTGCCTTCCGGCGTGCGCATGTCGTAGAGCACCTTGGCCTGTCCGGTGTTGGTCAACTGCGCGATGGTCGGGTCGGTCGTCATGCCCGCGTCGATCGAACCTTGTTGCATGGCAGAGATAAACGTCTGCCCGGCCCCGACCTTCACCGGCGTGTAGTCCTTGCTGCCGACGCCGCCGCGGCTGGCGAGCGCCTTGGTGAGGAAGTCGGTCGACGACCCCAGCGACGTCACGCCGAGATTCTTTCCGCGGAAGTCCGCGCCGGACTTGATGTGCCCGGCCTTCGGGGTCGCGACCATTTCCGCTTCCCCCGGCACATTCGCGAACTGCACCACGCTGGTGATGCATTGGTCCTTGGCCTGCAGGTCGATCGTGTGGTCGTAGAACCCGACTACGCCCTGCACTTCCCCGGCCAGCAGCGAGGTTTCCGCGTTGGCCCCGGACGGCTGGTCGAACAGTTCGACGTCAAGGCCCTGCTTCTGGTACTCGCCAAGCTGCTTCGCGAGCTGCCCCGGCAGATAGATCACTTTGGACAGCCCGCCGACCATGATCTTGATGTGCGGCCGTCCGCCGTTGCCGAGGTCGATCTCCCGGGAATCCCGGCAGGCGCTCACCCCGGCCACGGTCACCAGCGCGGCCGCCGCGACCGCGAGTGTCCTTTTCAGCCGCATGTCAGATCCCCTGGCTCGCCTGGGCCGAAACCTGCGGACGCCAACGCAGCAGTTTGCGCTCGGCCGAACTGATCAGCCATTCCGCGAACAGCGCGACGACCATGATCACGATCATCCCGGCGTAAACCCCGGCGGTGTCGAACGTGCCCTGCGCGTTGGCGATCAGGAAGCCCATGCCCGCCTTGGCGCCGGTGTACTCACCGACGACCGCACCGATCAGCGCGAAACCGAACGCGACGTGCAGCGACGAAAGAATCCACGACGTCGCACTGGGCAGCACGATCGATTGCAGCACCTGCCAGCGCGTCGCACCGAGAATGCGGGCGTTGTCGATCAAGTTCCGGTCCACCTCGCGGGCACCGGTGAAGGCGTTGAAGAACACCGCGAAGAACACGAGCACGAACACCGTCGCGACCTTCGAGGACAGCCCGAGTCCGAACCAGATCACGAACAGCGCGGCGAGCACGATACGCGGCATCGCGTTGGCTGCCTTGATGAACGGGGCCAGCACCTCGGCGAGATACGCGCTGCGGCCGAGAATGACGCCGCAGATCACGCCCGCGACCGCGCCGAGCACGAACCCGATCACGGCTTCCTCGACGGTCACCAGGATCTGGTACCAAATGGTCCCGAAATCGGTCCCGGTCGTGAACCATTCGGTGAGCCGTTCCCAGATCTTCGACGGCATCGAATAGAAGAACGGGTCGATCCAGAACCGGCCCG
Organism: Amycolatopsis sp. La24; assembly: GCF_029087445.1. Classification (NCBI taxonomy): domain Bacteria; kingdom Bacillati; phylum Actinomycetota; class Actinomycetes; order Pseudonocardiales; family Pseudonocardiaceae; genus Amycolatopsis; species Amycolatopsis sp. La24. The sequence continues at coordinate 183,660 of NZ_JARACH010000002.1, read as the reverse complement.
CGATCTCCCACAGTCCAAGCCACGCAACGAGAATCGCCAGCCGCAGCAGCCAGACGTTGCGTCGGCGCGCGGCGGTGCGCGTCTTCTGCCGCGCAATAATGCTCGCCTCGTCCTCGATCCGCGGGTTCGGGTTGGACGGGCCGACAGTCAGATCAAGCGACACCGGTCGCTCCCTTCTGGCGGGCCTTGTCGACCTCGCCGCGCAGCGATTCCCAGATGTCGGAGTAGAGCTTGCGGAATTCCTCGGTCAGCCGCAGGTCTTCCACCTTGCGCGGCCGCTCGAGCGGAATCTCGAAGACGTCCTTGACCGTCGCCGGGCTGGTGGTCAGCACGACCACCTTGTCCGCCAACGCGATCGCCTCGTCGAGGTCGTGCGTCACGAAGATCACCGCGGCTCCGGTACCGGACCACAGCCGGAGCAACTCGTCCTGCATCAGCGCGCGAGTCTGGACGTCGAGCGCGGAGAACGGCTCGTCCATCAGCAGGATTTTCGGCTCGGTGACCAGCGTCTGCGCCAACGCGACGCGCTTGCGCATCCCGCCGGAAAGCTGGTGCGGGTAGTACTTCTCGAACCCGGCCAGCCCGACGCGGCCGATCCAGTCGGCGGCTTTCTTCCGAGCGTCCTCTTTGGACGCACCGCGGAACCGCGGCCCGGACGCGACGTTGTCCAGCACCGAACGCCACGGCATCACCGCGTCGGTCTGGAACATGTAGCCGACGCCGTCCGGAATGGACTTCACGTCGGAGCCGTGCACGACGACCCGGCCCGCCGACGGCGGCTGCAACCCGGAGACCAGGGACAACGTGGTGGATTTACCGCACCCGGTCGGCCCGACCACGGCGACGAACTCCCCCGGTTCGACGGTCATGGTCAGCTCGCGGACAGCGGTGTGGACAGAACCTGATCCGCTCGGGAACCTTTTGGTGGCGCCGATCAGTTCGATGAGTGGGGCCATCGAGGTGACTCCTTCGTCACGGTGGGGACTCGCTCGAGGCAGGTTAAGTTCGGGTTTCGCGGCGGAGAAGCTTGTCGACGTTCTGCGTGCGCTCTGCGCGTTCTCCACGTTTTGCTCGTTTAGCGCACAGCGCTGAGCTGGGGGTATGTTCCCTGGCATGCCGAAGTGGGCGCTCTTTCCGCGGATGCGGTTCACCCGTCAGGTGCTGCTGTTGCAGATCGGCGTGGTGGTCCTCGTCGTGGGCCTCGGCGTCGCCTTGATCAGCTGGCTCCTGCGCACGACGCTGACCGAACAGTACGGCCAACGCGCCTTGGCGATCGCGAAATCAGTGGCCACGGAACCCGTGGTGATCGCCGGTGCGGCCTCCCGGAAACCCAATCCGGACCTGCAGCAGCGAGTCGAGGCGGAGACCCAGACCGACGATGCGCTGCTGTTCGTGGTCATCACGGACGATCACGGCATCCGGCTTGCCCACCCCACGTTGTCCGAGGTCGGCAAGCAGGTGAGCACGCCGTGGGAGGAAGTGATCGCGGGCAATGACGTGGTGAGCGAGTTCAACGCGGGCACCTTGGGACCGTCCGTGCGCAGCAAGACCCCGATCAAACAAGGCTCGCGGGTCGTCGGCGAGGTGAGCGTCGGCTACCGCGTCGGCGAGCTGACCGGCGACTTCAACCGGCTCTTCATCCTGACCATGGTCTTCGGCGGCGGCGCGCTCCTGATCGGCGCGGGTGCATCGGCGCTGCTCAATCGCCGTCTGCGCCGCGTCACCCACGGCCTCGAACCCCACGAACTGACCGAACTGCTCTACGAACACGAAGCCGTCCTGCACGGCATCGGCGAAGGCGTGCTGGCCGTCGACGCGGAACACCGGGTGACCGTCCGCAACGACGAAGCCGAACGCCTCCTCGGCACCCCGCTCCCGGTCGGCGCACCGCTGGAGGACCTGGACCTGTCCCCGCGAGTGCACAAAGCCGTCGCCGAAGGACGGCCAGTGGACAACCTCCTGGCGGTAGCCGGAAACCGGGTCCTGGTGATCAATTCCCGTGCCGTGCAACGGGATGAACGCGCGCTGGGCACCGTCCTGACCTTCCGCGACCGCACCGACCTCGACACCCTCACCCGAGAACTCGACGGCATCCGCTCGCTGTCCGACGGCCTCCGCGCGCAACGGCACGAGTTCGCGAACCGCCTGCACACCCTGTCCGGCCTGCTGCAGCTAGGCCACCACGCCGAAGCCGAGGAATACCTGCAAACCCTCACCGAAACCACCGCCTCGCGCGCGGAACCACTCGACGACCGGGTGACCGATCCGTACCTGCAAGCTCTGCTGGTCGCGAAAACCGAGCAGGCGCAGGAAAAAGGCATGGAACTGCGGCTGGCCGACGACGCCTGGGTCCCTGCCTCGGTGACCGACCCGATCGCCGCGGGAACCGTGATCGGCAACCTGGTCGACAACGCCCTGCACGCCGCCCGCATGGGCCCGCGCCGCCCCGCGTGGGTCGAGGTCGGCCTGCTCGCCGATGGCTCCACTTTGCACGTGTCCGTTGTGGACAGCGGGCCAGGAATCGACGATGCGTTAAGGGGCAAGCTTTTCGACGAGGGAGTGTCCACAAAGCTCAGTCCTGGACACGGCCTCGGACTGGCCTTGGCCCGCCAAGCCGCCCGGGCCCGCGACGGCGACGTATGGCTCGCCGACCCCGGCGGCGCGACGACCGGCGCGTTGTTCGTCGCCAAACTTCCCGGCCTGCTGGACCGACCCGAGGAGACCGACGCATGATCCGCACCCTGATCGTGGACGACGATTTCCGCGTCGCCGGCGTGCACGCGGGATTCGTGTCGGAGGTACCGGGCTTCGCCGTCGCCGGGGTCGCGCACACCGCCGCCGAAGCCCGCGCCCGCGTACGCGAACTGGCCCCGGACCTGGTGCTGCTGGACGTCTACCTGCCGGACGAGCCCGGCCTTTCCGTCCTGCCCGACCTGAAAACGGACACCATCGTGCTGTCCGCCGCCACCGACGCCGCGTCCATCTCCGCCGCGATCCGCGCAGGGGCCCTGAACTACCTGATCAAACCGTTCACGACGCGCCAGTTGTCGGAACGCCTCACTTCGTACGCCCGATACCGCGGCCTGGTCACGACCGAACGCCCGATGTCCCAAGACGACGTGGACCGCGCCTTCCGAGCCCTCCACGACCAGGACCGCGCGGCGACGCCAAAGGGCCAGTCAAGCGCGACGGCCCGCCTGGTGTCAGAGCGCCTGCGCGGTTCGCCGACCCCGCTCTCGGCCGCCGAAGTAGCCCGCGAACTCGGCATGGCCCGTGCCACCGCGCAGCGCTATCTGACCGCGCTGGCAGAGTCGGGAGCAGTGGAAATGCGGCTTCGCTACGGCGCGACCGGACGCCCAGAACACGAATACGACTGGATCGGCTGACCCCGACGCCCCGCGGCTGCCCTCGCAACCAACGCACGCCTGCCGACCGCCGAGGGGTCGCGGCTGACCCCGGCGGGTCCGCAAGCCAGCAGCGAATCAGCTGACCGGACAACCGCAGCCAGCCCGCTTGCTGATCTCGGCCCACCCGGCAACCGCAGCCAACCCGCTCGCCAACCTCAACCCGCCCAGCAACCACAACCAGCCCGCCTGCCGACCTCAGCTCACCCGACAACCGCAGCCAACCTGCTCGCCAACCTCAGCCCGCCCAGCAGCCACAGCCAACCCGCCTGCCGATCTCAACCCGCCCAGCAACCGCAGTCAACAGCCCCATGCTCTTGCAGCAGCCGTCAACCCGAGCCAGCGTCCGCTCGCTGATTCTCAGCGACCGCCAGCCATCCGCTGCGCCGCGTCGAGCCACGGTTTCCAGTCGAGGAACTGGTCGATGCCCGTCCGCGCCGGGGTCTTGCTCGGCGCGGGCGTCGCGAGGTCCGCGCGCGGATCGGCCTGCTCCGAAGAATCCGGAGCCGACGTCGCGCGCGGCGTGGTCGAGTGGACCGGGTTGTGCCGCCGCACCGGGGTGTCGTGTGAGGGCACCGGGACGTACACCGTGACCGGCGGCGCGGTCTGCGTCACCGGCGGCGTGATCGTCGACGGCACGGGAATCTGCTGCTCCGCGATCGGAACGCGCTGTTCAGCCTGCACGACGGCGTCATCCGCGGGCTGCCCGGGCAGCGCACCGGTGAAGAATCCTCCGGCGAGCCAGCCGAGTCCGACCAGGACCACAGCCAGCCCGGCGCCGACCCACACCCGGGCCCGGCGCCGCGACGCGACTGCGCGCGGGCGTTCCTCGGCGGGCGCGCACCCGGCGATCACCGGGATCTGCTGGGTCGATTCGCAGCTCGTCTCCGGCGCGGCCTCGTCCGGCAGCCGGGGCCCGCGCGGCAGGCTCGCGGCGATAATGCCGGTGCGGTCGACCAGTTCCCCGGCGGCGCGGTCGGCGGGCGCGGCCAATCGGCGCTCGGCAAGGCGCAGCATCGAGGGCTACCTCCGGGGTGCGGACACACGAGTGGACTGGCAGCATTCTGCGACATTCCCGAGGGTTTCGGTGAAAATGCAACTCCATCGGGTGATCAAGAATGCGGACAGTCGCGACGAGTTATCCGTTCCGCTCGATGCGTTTGAGTCCCTGGCGCGCCAAAACCGCGAGCGGACGCTGGTATGCCGAACCGAGGACACGCGGGATCGCGTCGATCACGTACGCGTCCGGTCCGATGAGGATCCGCGCGGACCGCCTGCGTACGCCGCGCAGGATGGTCTCGGCCGCTTTCTTCGGTGTGGTAAGGGCGATTTTGTCGAATCCGGCCGCCGCTTTGGCTTGGTCGCCGGCTGCTCCGCCGCGCGCGTTGCGGGCGATGTTGGTCTTGATCCCGCCCGGGTGCACGCAGCTGACGCCGACCGGATGCCGCGCCGCGAGCATTTCTTCGCGCAGCGACTCGGTGAATCCGCGAACGGCGAACTTCGCCGCGTTGTAGGCACTCTGCGTAGGCACTCCGACGAATCCGAACACGCTGGAGATATTGACGACGTACCCGTCGCCGGAGTCGATGAGGTGCGGCAGGAATGCCTTGGTGCCGTTGACGACGCCGCCGAGGTTGACGCCGAGCAGCCAGTCGAAATCCTCGAACGTCATGTCCTCGACCGTCGCGCCGAGCGCCACGCCCGCGTTGTTGACGACGAGGTTGACCCGGCCGTGCTCCCGCGCGACGTCCTCGGCATGGGCGAGAACCGCGGCCCGGTCGGCCACGTCGAGGGAATGCCCCCGCACCTCGGCCCCGCGTTCGCGGGCTTCGCGCACGGTTCCGTCGAGCCCTTCGGCGTCGACATCGGACAGTTCGAGAAGCGCGCCGTGCAACGCGAGTTCGAGCGCCAGCGCCCGCCCGATGCCCGAGCCCGCTCCGGTGATCACTGCGACTTTGTTCGAGAAGTCCTTCATCGTCTCCCCACCCTGGTCTCACCGCGTTCTCTGATACTAGTGACGAGGACCAGTACTGGAGGTGGCATGCGGCGCACGGTGATCGGGCTGTTCGCACTAATGAGTGCGAGCGGGACCATCGTGGCTTGTGCTGAGCACGCAGCGGAACCAGCGGTCGCCCCGTCGACCCCGGCGAAGCCGATCCAAGCGTCCATCGGCGCACTGTTCGTCGACGGCTCGCATTACTGCACAGCGAGCGTCGTGCACAGCCCCCGAGGCGACGAACTGCTCACCGCCGCACACTGCCTCCACGACGGCGAAGGCGGCGGTTACCTGGCCAATGTCACCTTCGCCCCGGGTTTCCACGACGGCGTCGCGCCCTACGGCTACTGGCAGGTCGGGAACGAACTGGTCGCACAGAGCTGGATCGACTCGTCCGATCCCAACCTCGATGTCGGTTTCGCAACCGCCCGCCAAGACGGTTCCCCCGAGCCCTTGGAAGCGGTAACGGGAGCCAACCAACTAGGCACGAACGGCCCCTTCGCGCGCCCCGTGACGGTCGCCGGCTACCCGGACGGCGTCGACGAGGTCGCCACCTGCGAAACGCACACCCAGCAGCAAGACGAACACCAGATCAGAGTCGACTGCCCAGGCTTCGCCACCGGCACGAGCGGCAGCCCCCTGGTAGCCGACCCGTCCCCCGACACGAAAACCGGCACCGTAGTAGGCGTAATCGGCGGCTACGAAGCAGGCGGCTACACCGACGACATCTCGTACTCGAGCTACTTCGACGACCAGATCGCCGATCTGTACAACCGAGCGACGACGATGCCGTGACATGATGCGTCCCATGAGCACGCGCGACGTCCCGATCACCGGAGAGCCGATCCGGCTGGGCCAATTCCTGAAACTGGCCGACCTCGCGGACAACGGCTCGCACGCAAAAGACCTGATCGACGCAGAAGAAGTAACGGTCAACGGCGAAGTAGAAACCCGCCGAGGCCGCCAACTAGCAGACGGCGACGTAGTCACGGTAGGCACCGAAAACGCACGGGTCTCCCTGGAACACTAAGCAAACCGCAGCGAGCACACCAAACGAGCGAGGCACCCACACCTCCCCCGCACCCCGATACGAAGCTCTCCTGCGGTCTGGGGGTGCTTGTCAAGGCATCTTTCCCGCCTTGACAAGCACCCCCAGACCGTCAGCACAATCAAGCTTCGGGGTGCCCCACGCGACCACAAGCGAGGTCGCCGCCAGGCGACGAGCAGTCACCCGACCGTAGACAACGGCGCCCTCCCCAACTTCAACGCCAACGAATCCAGCTGCCTCCGCACCGCCCCAGGCAACGGCACCCCCAACGCCCGGCACTGCTCCAAATACTGAGCCTCCCGCCACCCCGGATACCGCACCGGCGCACCCCCTTCCCACCCGAGCATGCTCCCGAACACCGCACTGGCCGCCCGATAAAACCCATCGGCACTACGCAACGTCGTAGGCGCGATCGCGAGCACCAGCAACCCAGTGTCATGCTCATGATCAGCAACCCCGGACAACACCCCAGCCAGCACATCCACCATGAGGGCGAACCCAGCGAACTGCGGATTCCGAGCAGCATCAGCAAGATCGATATCGAACACAAACTCCGGATAAGCCCCCGCAGGAGCCGCCATCCCCAACGGATGCACCGGCTGATCCGCATACCCCCCGGCAGCCATCACAATCCCGATCATCCCGTGCGGCAACGCTCGAGCAGCATGATGCCCGACCCGCCCGAACGGCCCCACCCCACGCACCGACAGCAGTCCGACCCCGAACCGCCCGGCCCGCTGCACCGCGCGATCCATCGCGTCACCCACCGCCCAAAGCCCGGACGCCCGCCGGTAATCAATGAGCGCCGCGGCCCCACGATCGGCGATCAGCAACGGCTGAGCACCAGGACTGACCAATCCGTTTTCGATCGCGGGCAGATGCACCCGCGTCAACTCACCGACGCCCGTTTCCGGCGCGCCGGTGAGATCGCCATGGCACAACGCTTCCGAGGCCGGACGCGCACGCTCTTCGGGAAAGCCTTGTGCCATCAGGACAACGGAAACGAGCGTGACCAGTTCGTCGGCGGGAACGCGGTGCCAGGCCTGCTCGGGAATCGGGGTGTCGGCGGGAACTTCCGGGACGGGGCGGCTGAGCCGGGGAGCACGCGGTCTGAGGGGCACTTCATCAAGGTTGCCGGGCGATCTCGGACCCCGTCAACGAGGTTGGCCCTAGAGTGTGATGCGGTCAGCCGCAGAGACGTACCCTGAAGCGCATGTGCCGAAACATCACGACGCTCCGCGGCCTGCAGCCCGCCGCCACCACGGACGAGATCGAAGCCGCGGCACGCCAGTACGTGCGCAAAGTGACCGGGGTGCAGTCCCTTTCGGACGCGACGCGCGAACCGTTCGAGGCGGCGGTCGCCGAAATCGCCCAGATCACCGCGCGACTGCTGGAGGAACTCCCGCAGCGCCGCCAGCCGCCCGCGACCGTGCCGCCGCTGCGCCGCCCGGAGGTCCAGGCGCGGATCGCCCAGCGCGAGGCCAAGAAAGCCTGACGCCGCAATCACTCCGCCTCTTGCCCGGGAAACCTCGGCTTGATCTCCTGGTTGAGGTAGCGCCCCGGGCTCTCGGCGGCCATCAGCTCGCGATGCACTCGCGCGGGCACGAGGTGGTAGCGGTAGACGCTGCCGTTGCGGAACCCGATTTCCAGCACCGACTTCGCGGCGTCGTAGCCGACGTCGCGAATGACGGAAGACTCCACGGGAACCCGGCGCACAGCACGGTCAGGGTACCCGCGCGGACGCGGGACCGGCAGCCGGAGAAAAACGGCCCCGTCTCCCGCGGGATGCGCGGAATCCGGGGCCGGACACTCGAGGCGTCAAGCGGAAGCGGAGGGATTTGAACCCCCGGTAGGTTTCCCTACGGACGCTTTCAAGGCGTCTGCATTCGGCCGCTCTGCCACGCTTCCTTCTAGGTCAGGGTATCGCGCCGTCCTTCGACGTCGTCCAGGTGTTCGAGGACCCGGGTGAACGCCGTGGCCATCGCCGTCTGCTCGTCGGGCGTCAGCAGGTCGACGAGGTGCTCGCGGGCGCCGCGCACGTGCGTCGGCGCGGCTTTGTCCAGTACGTGCTGGCCGGCGTCGGTCAGCTCCGTCAGCACCCCGCGTTTGTCTTCCGGGTCCGGGCGGCGGGTGACCAGCCCGGCGACCTCCAGTTTGCCGATCTGGTGCGACAGCCTGCTCTTCGTCGAGCCCAGCTGCGCCGCCAGTTCGGTCATCCTGGTGCACCGGTCCGGGGCCAGGTTCAGGCACACCAGGACCTCGTAGTCGGCGAGCGAGATGCCGTGGCCTTCGGACAGTTCGCGGTGCAGCCGCTGGCGCAGCCGCAGCGACGCGACGATGTAGGCCCGCCAGGCGCGCTGTTCTGCCGGGTCGAGCCAGCGCACGTCCTGGTCATCGCTCATATCGGGCAGCCTAGAAGGCCGGTTTTGCCCCGCCGCTTCGGCCCGCCGTGAAATTTCCGGCCGAACTTCCCCCAATGGAGGGTTACGAAAAGGTTGAGACTCGGCGCGAAGAAGCGCATCCTCGGGAGACAGCGGAGGGATGACGAGGATCCCGGAGCGCGCCGAAGGGCACGCCGGCCCCGATGTCCCCCCGGGAGAGGCCAGGTGGTGGCATGGCAGGTAGTTCCCGCGGTTGACCGCCCGCTGTGTCCCCGCGATCGGCACGGCCCCGTTCCGGTTCGGTCGCGATTGCGAACAGCACGAGCACCCCGTGCGCTCCGGCATCGGCCACGCGCACCGGCGTCGTTATGCCGCTGCTTCTCTTCGCGGCCTCGGCACCGCGAAGGCAGCGCCGGACGCCAGCCCGGCCGGTGGCCAACCGCTGTCAACGAAACCTCGGTAGTACCTGGGTGCGGCCCCCAGCGCAGGGGCCGCACCCAGCCTTGTTTCCAGGTTTGCGGCTACCCTTTCCGCGTGCGATTCGACGACAACGCGGATCTGGACGCCTCTGAGATCCAGGACATGCGCGGCAGCGGCGGGGGCGGCGGCATCGGCGGCCGCGTGGCCATCGGCGGCGGCGGGCTCGGCCTCGTCGGCCTGGTCATCTACTTCCTGTTTTCCCAGTTCGGCGGCATTCCCAGCACCGGGACCTCGCCCGCGGCGGGCGGGATCGGGCTCAGCGACGTCCAGTCCGGGCAGCAATTGGACGCCGGCACGCTCGCGAAGAAGTGCAAGACCGGAGCCGACGCGAACCGCGACCACGACTGCGCGATCGTCGCGATCGTCAACTCCATCCAGGACTACTGGACCCAGGAGTTCTCCCGTTCCGGCCAGACCTACCGCAAGGCGACGACCCGCTTCTTCACCGGCGGCGTGCGCACCGGCTGCGGCGGCGCGACGTCGGACACCGGCCCGTTCTACTGCCCGGCCGACTCGTACGTGTACATCGACCTGTCGTTCTTCAACGAGCTGAAGACCCGCTTCGGCGCGAAGGGCGGGCTGTTTACCGAGGCGTACGTGCTGGCCCACGAATACGGCCACCACGTGCAGAACCTCACCGGCACGTCCAAGCGCGGCACCGGCACCGGGCCGACGTCCGGTTCGGTCCGGCTGGAACTGCAGGCCGACTGCTACGCGGGCGTCTGGGCCAACCACGCCAGCACGACCCCGACCAGCTCCGGGAAACCACTGGTCCAGGACGTCACCCAGGACGACATCTCGCGCGCGCTCGACACCGCGTCCCGGATCGGCGACGACTACATCCAGAAGAACCTCGGCAACGGCCACGTCGACAAGTCGAGCTTCTCGCACGGCACCTCGGCGCAGCGCGAGAAGTGGTTCACCACCGGCTACCGCACCGGCCAGCCCGCGAGCTGCAACACCTTCAGCACCAACGATCTCGGCTGACCCGGGATACAGTCGGGCGCATGCACGCGATCACGATCCGCGAACCCGGTGCCCCTGACGTGCTCGAATGGACCGAGGTCCCCGATCCGGAACCCGGGCCCGGCGAGGTGCTGCTGGACGTCACGGCCAGTGCGGTCAACCGCGCCGACCTGCTGCAGCGGCAAGGCAACTACCCGCCGCCGCCCGGGGCGAGCGACATCCTCGGCCTGGAATGCTCCGGCACGATCGCCGAACTCGGCGAGGGCGTCGAGGGCTGGCAGGTCGGCGACGAGGTGTGCGCGCTGCTCGCCGGCGGCGGGTACGCCGAACGCGTCGCGGTCCCGGCCGGGCAGCTGCTGCCGGTGCCCGCCGAGATCGAGACGGTCGCCGCGGCCGGGATGCCCGAGGTGGCCTGCACGGTGTGGGCGAACGTCGTGATGCACGCCGGTCTCGGCGAGGGCCAGGTCCTGCTGGTGCACGGCGGGGCGGGCGGCATCGGCACGCACGCGATCCAGGTGGGCAAGGCGCTCGGCGCGACCGTCGCGGTCACCGCGGGTTCGCCCGAACGGCTCGAACGCTGCCGCCAGCTCGGCGCGGACCTCACGATCAACTACAAGGAAGAGGACTTCGTCGAGGTGCTGCGCGCCGAGACGAAGGGCGCCGACGTCATCCTCGACAACATGGGCGCGAAGTACCTTGGCCGCAACGTCGACGCGCTCGCCGTCGACGGCCGCCTGGTCATCATCGGCATGCAGGGCGGGGTCAAGGGCGAGCTGAACATCGGCAAGCTGCTGGGCAAACGCGCGAGCGTGTTCGCGGCCGGGCTGCGTGCCCGCCCGCTCGACCAGAAAGCGGCGATCGTCGCGGATGTCCGGAATCGCTTGTGGCCCTTGGTGGAACAGGGTTCGGTGCAGCCGATCGTCGGCGACGTGGTGCCGATGGCCGAGGCCGCGTCCGCGCACCGGATGCTCGAGGAGGGCAGCATCTTCGGGAAGGTCCTGCTGGCCGCGAAGTCGTGATGCGGCGCCTCAACGCAGTTCTTCGAGCACCCGCACCAGCTGGTTGATCTCGAACACGTTGGAGTAGTGCGCGAGCCCGATCCGCACCGCTCCGCCGACCTCGCCGACGCCCAGCGACGCGAACACGCCGCTGGTGCCGTCGTCGGCGAACGCGCAGAGTCCTTGCGACGCCAGGTATTCGGCGACCTGGGACGCTTTGGCGCCGGCCACGGCGAACGCGAGGGCGGGGATCCGGCGCATCGCGTCGCCGATCACCATCACGTGCCGCAGCGAGCGCAGTTCCGTGGACAGCTGCGCGAGCAGGCCCGCGTGGTACGACTTGGCCGAGCCGAGCGACGTCACGAGCCGTTCGCGGCGGGAACCGGTCGCGGCGTCGTCGAGGCCGGCGAGGTAGTCGATGGACGCGACGACCCCGGCCAGCAGCGGGTACGCGTGCGGGCCGAGTTCGAGCCGCGCGGGACCGGTCGCTGCCGGGTCAAGCGACACCGACGAGATGCGTTCCAGCAGCTCCGGATCGCGGAACACGAGCGCGCCGACCGCCGGGCCACCCCAGGACGGAGCGGAGACGACCATGACGTCGGCGCCGAGTTCTTGCAGGTCAAGCGGCACGAACGGGGCGGCGTAGGTCGCGTCGACCACGACGAGCGCCCCGACGCGCTTGGCGAATTCGATCACCGTCGGCACGTCCGGCCGGGTCCCGACGGACCCGGACGCCAGCGTCACCGACACCGCTTTCGTCCGCGCGGACACGAGGTTCTCGTACTGCCACGCGGGCAGTTCGCACGTCTCGATGTCGATCTCGCTCCAGCGCACGACCGCGCCGACGCGTTTCGCGGCACGCCGCCACGGCGCGATGTTGGCCTCTTCGTCGAGCCGCGAGACGACGATCTCGTCGCCGATCGTCCAGCGTTCGGCGAGCGCGTCGACGAGACGGCGCAACAGGACCGGCGCGCTCGGCCCGAGCACGACGGCGGCCGGGTCCGCCCCGACCAGATCGGCCACGGCCCGGCGGGCCGCGGTGACGATGCTTTCCGCCCGCTGGGAGGCCGGAAACGCTCCGCCCGGGCCGGACACCGGAGCCCGCATAGCTGTCGAAACGGCCGAAGCGACCTGTTCGGGCACGAGCATTCCGGCGGCGCCGTCGAAGTGAATCCAGCCGTCGCCAAGCGCGGGGAAGAGCCCACGGATACGAGCGACGTCGAACGCCATGGGGACACCGTACGGACGTGCGGTTTCGCGGTTGCCGCGGGGTTGGGCAGAACTGCCCGAACGGCCGCTAGGCTCGGGTCAGGACCGCCAACCGACGGGGATGGAGCATATGAGCGAGCCGAACTTCGGGGGAACGGGCGCAGCCGGGGACGCGGACGCGCCGCGCGTGGTCGTCGTCGGACCGGACGGCGTCCCGGTCGGCACCGCGCAGGCGGCACCCGAGGGCGAGGAAAACGAGTCCGTCGGCGACCTGGTCGAGGAACCGGCCAAGGTGATGCGCATCGGGACCATGATCAAGCAGCTGCTGGAGGAGGTCCGCGCCGCACCGCTGGACGACGCCAGCCGCAACCGGGTCCGCGAGATCCACCAGACGTCGGTGCGCGAGCTGGAGGAGGCCCTCGCCCCTGAGCTGCGCGAGGAACTGGAGCGCCTGGTGCGCCCGTTCACCGACAACGAAACCCCCTCGGACGCCGAACTGCGGATCGCGCAGGCCCAGCTGGTCGGCTGGCTGGAGGGGCTGTTCCACGGCATCCAGACCGCGCTGTTCGCCCAGCAGATGGCCGCGCGGGTGCAACTGGAGCAGATGCGCCGCGGCCTGCCCGCGGGGTCGTCCGGTTCCGGCGGCCACCCGGGCGAGGGGCACGGGCACGGCATCACCGGAACCGGGCAGTACCTCTAGCTTTCCGGGCTCTCCGGGCTTTCCGCGGCGAAGAACGCTCGAAGATCCCCGATCAGCAGGTCGGGTTCTTCGAGCGCCGGGAAGTGCCCGCCGCGCGGGAGTTCGGTCCACCGCACGATCCGGTCGGTGCGCTCGGCCAGGTGCCGCAGCGGAAGCCCGATATCGTCCGGGAACACCGCGACGGCGGTCGGCACGGTCGACTTCGGCAGCGGTGCGCCCCACTGGACGTCTTGGTAGGCGTAGATCCGCGAGGACGACGCGGCGGTGCGGGTGAACCAGTAGAGCGAGACGTTGGCGAGCAGATCGTCGCGGTCGATCAGGTCGTGGTCGGTGTTCGAGAAAGCCCGGAACTTCTCGGCGATCCAGGCCAGCTGCCCGGCCGGGGAGTCAGTCAGGCCGTAGGCAAGCGTTTGCGGCTTGGTGGACTGGATCATCGCGTAGCCGACGCCGGTTTGCTGGAAGGCCCGCGCTTTCTCCAGTGACCGCTGCCCTTTCGCCAGCTCTGCCCCGCTGAGCCCTTCCAGGTCGGCCTCGCTGCGCGCTACCGCGGACGGCAGCATCGTCACGTGCGCCCCGATGATCCGCTCGGGGAATTGGACGGCGAGTTCGCGGGAGATCAACGCACCCCAGTCGCCGCCGTGAGTGCCGAAGCTTTGATACCCGAGGCGGGACATCAACTCCGCCCACGCACGCGCCGTCCGAGCCGGTCCCCAGCCGCGGTCAGGCGTCGGCCCGGAAAAGGCGAACCCGGGCACAGAGGGAACGACGACGTGGAACGCCACGGCCGGATCGCCGCCGTACGCGCGGGGGTCGGCGAGGGGGCCGATGAGGTCGAGGAATTCGACGATCGAACCGGGCCAGCCGTGGGTGAGGATGAGCGGGATGGCGTTCGGTTCGGGGGATTTGAGGTGCAGGAAGTGGATGTTGGCGCCGTCGACGGTGGTGGTGAACTGGGGGAAGCCGTTGAGGCGTTCTTCCTGGGCGCGCCAGTCGAAGCCCAGGCGCCAGTAGTCGGCGAGGTCTTGGACTTCGGGCACCGGAATGCCCAGCTCCCACGCCGGGTCGTCGAAGGGGTCCGGCCAGCGCGCGTCGGCGAGACGACGGTGGAGGTCGTCCAGGTCGGACTGCGGGATGTGGATCCGGAACGGGGTCTCGGTCATGGCGACGACGTTAGGGAGGATTGCGGACTGTTCCGGTCCTCGATCAGAATCCGGCCAAGACGTCCAGCACGCGGTCCACTCCCCGACCGTCTACAGCGGACCGGCTAGCCTCCGAAAGCCGCGATCGCAGCGAAGCGTCCGACAGCAGCTTCCGCAGCGTCTCCGTCACCTCCGGCAGCCGCGAGCCCAGTGTGTCCGCCGAGCCCAGGCCGCACGCCAAGCCACGTTCCAGCGCCGCTCGGTATCCGGCCGCTTGATTCTCCACCAGCCGCACCGCCGCCGTCGGCACCCCAAGACAACACAGCTCCAAGAACGTCACCCCGGACGCGCTGATCGCGACATCCGTCCCGGCGAGCAGGTCCAGCAGTCCGGCATGCGGTGCGGCGACCCGGATCGCCTGCCCCTCCACTGTGGGCGGCAACGTCGGCGTGCCGCGGACCAGAGCGTCCGCCGCGAACGGAAGTCCCGTGTCGGCAAGCGCCTGGAGCAACAGCGAAACCGTCGAAGCCCACTCCGCACCGCCGCCCAGCACCACCGTCACCTGCAACGGCGAGGAGGTGCTCCGGCGAGAACGCGCGCGCAGGACGACGTCTCGAAGCGGCGTGTACTCCGCGCCCCGCAGCACCAAGCCCGAACCGTCCTCGGGACGTGGGCCCGGCGCAAAGCCCGAATCCACCACCACGTCCGCCGGGCGACGACCGAATACGTCGTCCTCAATGGACACCAACCGAGCGCCCGAGGCGTTGACCTCGGCACGGACATCACCGATTCCGTAATGGTCCACGAGCACCGCGTCGAAGCCGGAAGCCAAGCCAGCCAAGGAGGAAACCGGCAAACGCGGCACCGCCAGCTCGTCGAATCGCGCGGCCAGCCACTCCGCGTTAGTCGTGGAGCCAGCGAAGTGCACGTCCCAGCCCCGCGCGACCGCGCGCTCGGCGTAGGCGACCACCCGGGAAATGTGCCCGGCCCCGATGGTCGGCGAAGCGTCCGCCCGGAGCAGCAGCTTCACTGGCCGACCTTCTTCTGCTCGACGTGCGCGTTCAACGCGACCAAATCCGGCCGCGACCGCAGCAGCGACACCACCGACCGCCACGAACCCGGCACGTCGCCGAGCTCAGCCACGAGCGCCGAGATCAGCTCCCAGTCCTCCGCGGTGTCCAAAGTGACGCGCAAGTCGTCGGCGGCCGGGCTGACCACGACGCCAGTGCACGAGTATCGGTCGGGCTGGCGGTAGATCGCCGACGTCACGTGCTCGCGGTCCGCCCCGGAAGCGGTCGCCACCTGTTCGGCCAGCACCTCCGCGCGCACCAGCTCCGCGTCGAAGCCGCGCGGCAGGGTACGGACGAGCGTGGTGGAGACGTAGTCCAGCGACGGTTCGGCCCGCCACACCGCGACCAGCCGGCCGATCAGGGCTGGATCAAGCAGCGGGCAGTCCGCCGTGAGGCGGATCACTGCCTCCGCCGGGTGTTCCGACAGCGCGAGCCCGAACCTGGCCACGACGTCGTCCAGAGGCCCCCGGACGACGTGCGCGCCGCAGCGTTCCGCTTCGGCGGCGACAGCGTCGTCGGACGCATCGTCCGAGGTCGCGACCACTACCTTGGCAACGCCGGGGGCGGCGGAAGCAGCCCGGACGACCCAGCCCAGCACGCTCTGCCCGGCGAGCGGCCGCAGCACCTTCCCCGGCAGCCGGGTGGACGACGACCGGGCCTGTATCACGGCGTTGACGCCAGGGCCTGCACGCATGGGTGACATGATGGCCTGCGGCGCCCCGCGCCGATCCACGAACCCCGATCGCGGAGGTCATCGATGTCCGAGCTGGATGGCTCCAGCATCCTGCTCACCGGTGGGACCGGCTCCTTCGGCAAGGCGTTCATCGCCTACGCGCTGGCCGAGCTGAACCCCAGCCGGCTCGTGGTGCTTTCCCGCGACGAGCTGAAGCAGTACGAAGCCCGGCAGTTGTTCAACGACGACCCGCGGCTGCGCTGGTTCATCGGCGACGTGCGCGACCGCCGACGCCTCGAGCGGGCCATGCACGGCGTCGATTACGTCGTGCACGCCGCGGCGCTCAAGCAGGTCGACACCGGCGAGTACAACCCGTTCGAGTTCGTCCAGACGAACGTCACGGGCTCGCAGAACGTGATCGAAGCGGCGATCGACACCGGCGTGAAGAAGGTCGTCGCGTTGTCGACCGACAAGGCGTCCAGCCCGATCAACCTCTACGGCGCGACGAAGCTGTGCGCGGACCGGATGTTCATCAGCGGCAACCACTACGCGGCCGCGCACCCGACGCGGTTCTCCGTAGTGCGCTACGGCAACGTGATGGGTTCGCGAGGCAGCGTCATCCCGTTCTTCCGCAAGCTCGCCGAACAAGGCGAGTCGCTGCCGATCACGCACAAGGAGATGACCCGCTTCTGGATCACGCTCCCGCAGGCCGTGCAGTTCGTGGTCGACTCGTTCGACCAGATGTCCGGCGGCGAGCTTTACGTACCGCGGATCCCGAGCATGCGGCTGGTCGACCTCGCACAGGCCATCGCGCCGGGTTCCCCGATGCACGAGGTCGGCGTGCGCCCGGGCGAGAAGCTGCACGAGGAAATGATCGCGCCGGACGACGCGCGGCGGACTCTCCGGCTGCCTGACCGCTACGTCGTGCAGCCGCACCTCGCCGGCTGGGGTTACGAATCGCCGACCGCCGGGGAGCAGGTGCCGGAAGGTTTTGCGTACCGCTCGGACACCAACGACCTCTGGCTCGAGGCCGACGAACTCCGCGAACTGGTCGAGCAATATGCCTGAGTCCAATGCCGCTTCCGCGGGAAAAAGCACGTCAGCGGAGTTCCTGCCATACGGCCGCCAGTCCATCAGCGAAGCAGACATCGAAGCCGTCGTCTCGGTCCTGCGCGGTGATTGGCTTACCACCGGTCCCGCGGTCGCGAAGTTCGAGGCAGACCTCGCGGAACACACCGGCGGCACCCCCGCCGTAGCCGTCACGTCCGGTACCGCGGCCTTGCACGTCGCATACGCCGCGGCTGGAATCGGCGAGGGCGACGAAGTCGTGGCGTCGCCGATGACTTTCGTCGCCACCGCGGCGACTGCGGCGTTGCACGGCGCGAAGGTGGTGTTCGCCGATGTCGAGCCAGACACCGGCAATCTGTCCGTCGACGCCGCCTCGGCCGCGATTACCAGCCGTACCAAGGTGGTCGCCGCCGTCGACTACGCCGGGCACCCGGTCGAGTCGGACGCGTTGGCGAAGATCGCGCACGACGCTGGCGCTCTGCTGCTGGAGGACGCCGCGCACTCCGTCGGCGGTTCCTGGCAGGGGCGGCGAGTGGGTTCTCTTGCCGACTTGACCACGTTTTCCTTCTTTCCCACCAAAAACCTGACCACCGCTGAAGGTGGCGCGGTCGTCACCGGGTCTGAGGAGTTGTTGCGGCGCGCGCAAGCGTTCCGCAACCATGGTCTGGTTCGGGACAAGTCGCGTCAGCGCTATCCGGATGAAGGTGCTTGGCACCAGGAAGTGCACGAGTTCGGCCTGAATTACCGGCTGCCGGACGTCCTGTGTGCGCTGGGGAGCAGCCAGCTCAAGCGGCTGACGGAGTTCAAGCTGCGGCGTGCTGAGATTCATTCTCGCTATAACGCGGCCTTCGCGGATGTCGCGGGCGTCCTGACGCCGCCGCGTCGTGAGGGCGCGGACCCGGTATGGCATCTGTACCCGCTGCGAGTGCTGGACGGCCGTCGGCGCGCGCTGTTCGACCACTTGCGAGGACTGGGAATCGGGGTGCAGGTGAACTACATCCCGGCCTACTGGCATCCGGTGTTCGAGGATCTCGGCTATCGGCGCGGGTTGTGCCCGAATGCCGAGGCGTATTACGAGCAGGAGCTATCGCTGCCGCTGTTCCCGTCGTTGAGTGATGCCGACGTGGACCGGGTGATCGACGGAGTGCGCGAGTTCTTCGGGCTCTGCTGACCCGTGCTGTGTCACGACGTCTCACAGCGGGTTCTTCGAGATCTGAGGTAAATCCGAAGACGCTAGTGAGGTTCGACGTAGCCACCAATGTCTTTAACGACCCCGTTCGGACCGATCAGCAATCGCCAGACATGAAAAGTCCCGGTGAGCGGAAATCGGATCCGGGCACCAGTAGTAACGACCGTCTTACCGTCGTCTCCAGGCAACCATCGGAGATTCCCCACAATGCCGTGGGCGTCTTGCACGACCCAGCGACCGCCGAGCCGCCGCACCTGAAGCTGGTCCCCGATCTTGACCTCAGAGATCCGGGACGCCGGGGGCGGATTCTTAGCAAGGCCCCACACCGGCGGCGTACCAGCACTGTACAGATCTTCGGCCAACGGCCCCGCGATGCCGATCAAGCGATCGCCGTTCTTCCGCCGAGAAATTTCCGGGTATTCCTGACTTCTCACATGCGTGAGATCGCAGGTTGGCCCGCAGACGCAACAGGATCTGAGCGGAGGTGATCAGTCAGCCTTCGCCGTTTGGCCGTCTCGAATCACCTTGGCATGCCACAACAACACCCCTGGCACTACAGCCAGTTCCAACACCGTCGCAGCCCGAAACACTGGATGCGGCGCCCCAGCCCGCCGAGCCGAAAGAAGCCTTGGTAACCCGCCCGCGGCAGCAGTCCCCAGCACAGCCCGGGTAGTCGCCGCCCGCTTCTCCGGTCGGAGGATCGACCACCACAACGCGAACCCGGCCGCGGTCCAGAACGTGTTCACGAACCGGTACTCGCTGTCGACGCTGGACGTCGTCGCGGCCCCGCCCGGCGCGCGAGACGGCCCGCCGAGGATGCCAGTCAGACCCGAAGCGACCGGTATGGCCCCGAGCACGCCGAGCGTAGCCAGCAACGCCTTGCGGGACTTCTCGCCTGCCATGCCACCGAGCCTAGATCAAATCCCACGTCAACGCGGTCCCCTTGGCAGCGTCGACTCGGAACGTCCGCCCCAGCACGTTCACGATCTCCGCCGGGGCAAGACCTCCAGCCGGGCGGATCGAGCGGACATTCTGCGCCGTAACCGGATCCCCGGCCCGGACGTCCTCCACCACGTACAGCGAACGCCGGAGCCGCAGCCCCTCCTTCTCGCTCTCGCGCGGACCCAGCACCGGCTCTCCAAGCGCTTCCCAGGCACGATGGGTTTCCGTGACCAACGCGGCCAATTCCGCTGGTTCCAACGAAAACTCCGAGTCAACGCCGCCGTCGCTGCGCGCGAGCGTGACGTGCTTCTCGATCGCCACCGCGCCCAGTGCCACCGCGGCGACCGGCGCGCCAAGACCCGGCGTGTGGTCCGACAGCCCGACCAGCGTTCCGGTGAGCCCGGCCAGCAACGGCAATCCCCGCAGGTTGCTTTCCGTCGGTGACGCCGGGTAACTCGCCGTGCACCCGAGCACGATCAGCTGGTCGTTGCCGACCGAGCGGGCAGTGCGCACGGCCGCGTCGATCTCGGCGACGTTCGCCATTCCGGTCGAGATCACCAGTGGTTTGCCGGTGCGGGCGCACAGCTCGATCAGCGGCAGGTCGACGATCTCCGACGAGGCGATTTTGTACGCAGGCGCGTCCAGCGATTCCAGCAGCTCGACCGCGGTCGGGTCGAACGGGCTCGAGAACACTTCCAGACCGCGTTCGCGAGCGCGAGCGAAGATCGGTTCGTGCCATTCCCAAGGGGTGTGCGCCTTTTCGTACAGTTTGTACAGATTTTCCCCGCCCCACAGAGAATGTCCGTCACCGATCCGGAACGCCGGGCCGTCGACGTCGACGGTGATCGTGTCCGGACGGTAGGTCTGCAGCTTCACCGCGTGCGCGCCGGCGTCGGCGATCGCGTCCACGATGGCCAGCGCGCGGTCCAGGTCGCCATTGTGGTTGCCGGACATCTCCGCGATCACGAACGGCGGCCGCGCCGGGCCGAGCAGGTGCTTGCCGATGCGGACTTCGGACATGGGTGGCGTCCTTCCGGTGGGGTTCAGTGCAGAGTCTTGCGCAGCCGGCGATAGCCGTCGGCAGGGGGCGCGACCTCCAGGTAACCAGCCCGCTCGAACAACGCCGCCGACGCCGCGTTCTCCACGTGCACCGCGGCCAGCACGGCCGCCGCGTCCGTTCGGGCGGCCAAGGTCCGCTCTCCCGCGTCGAGCACCGGCCGCGCCAGTCCGCGGCCGCGGCTTTCCGGCGCGAGCGTGATGCTTACCTCCCACTCGCGGCCGCCCTCGTCGTCGAACCGCACCGTGCCCACCGGTTTCCCGGACTCCTCCAGCACGAGCAGGATCCGGTCAGACGCCGTGAGCACCCCGCGCAGCCAACGCAGGTGACGGTCCAGATCGATCACGTCGCCGGACCGCGACGCCCTCCGGGTCACCGGGTCGTTACGCCAAGCCAATAGCAGCTCAGCATCGGCCTCGGTCGCGTCGCGTGCGATGAGCGACCTCACTGCGCAGGCGTGAGCTTCGCGTTCTCGAGCCGGCTCAGCCGCTCCTCGTACCGGGCCATCCCGGACAGCCGGACGCGGATCTGGGCGTGCTGCCGCTGGATCTCCTCGACCAGCGAACGCGCTTCGAGAGCCTCGGCGTCGTCCGCGCGCGGAGTCATCGCGATCTTCTCCCGGAGCGTCTCCAGCTGCTCTTCCTGCGCGGCGACGTGCGGGATCATCCGGTCCAGCTCGCCGCGGATCCAGCGCAGGTCGCCGAGCGCCGCCTCCAGCTTCTCGTCGGTTTCGGCGAGACGACGGCGGTGGTCGACCGTGCAGTGTTCAAGCTCGTCGATCCGGGTCTCGAAGTCCTGGAACACGCCGCGCGTGCGCTCTTCGAAGCGGTGGTCGACGATCCGGGCGATCCGGGAGCCGAAGAGGTTTCTGAACTTGATGAAGGGCATGGCGGGAGTTCCTTCGACGAGTGCGAGCGAGCTTCAGCGGAGCAAAGTGGTGGTGCCGGTGCG
Source organism: Amycolatopsis sp. La24 (assembly GCF_029087445.1). Taxonomy (NCBI): domain Bacteria; kingdom Bacillati; phylum Actinomycetota; class Actinomycetes; order Pseudonocardiales; family Pseudonocardiaceae; genus Amycolatopsis; species Amycolatopsis sp. La24. The sequence goes on along the minus strand of NZ_JARACH010000002.1, from coordinate 162,389 downwards.
GGTCCACGACTCCAGCAGCCTGCCCTCGGCGGCGATCTGGTGCTCCGGCCCCACGATGCACGAGTCGCCCGCCGCGTGTTCCCACGAGGTCTGCTCCGGGTTGTCGATGAACGAAAACCCGGTCAGGACCAGCTGCGCCTCGGGGAACGAGGTACGGGCGATCCAGGCCGCGAGCGTACCCGTTGTCGACCAGGTGGGTTCGGTGCGCGTGGGCAGGCCGAGCGCGTCCGACAGGGGCAGCACGACCTCGCGGTTCGACACCGGGACGAACCCCAGGTCCGAAGGCCACCAGCCGGGCAGCGCCTCCGGTTCCCAATGCAGGCGTCCCGGCTCGACCAGCAGATACAGCCGGGAGCGGTAGTCGCGGAACACGTGCCGGGTGGCGCGCACCGCCCGGTTGAAGACGACCGTGTGCACCTTGCGACCGGTGATGTCCGGTCCATCCGGTTCGTCGGTGACGAACCCGTTCACCCGAATGACCAGGTCACAGTCGTCGACCGCCTTGGCGCGGGCCGGGTCCGGCTGCAGCGGCTGGTTGCCGACCACGGCGATCGAACGCGGGTCCGGCCGGTCCGCGTACGCCGAGAGGAGGTCGACCATGAGGCTCGCCGCACCGAGAGCAGCAGTCATAAGGGAAGAAACTACCAGGACGCTGGGAACGTCCCGGTCCGTATCGCCGTATCCGCGCAGTGCTCTCCGCCCGGACGGACCGGGGCGAGCCGAGGCCGCCCTGCCCCATCGGTACCCTCGTCCACGTGCATGCCACCAGCACGGTTCACGCAGCCGAACCCGATGTCTCGACTCCGGTTCCACCGTCGTCGGACAGCAAGACGTTCGGGCGTGCGATCGACGACATCAAGACCGGTTTGGCCTCCCGCGAGCTGTGGACCCATCTCGGCTGGCAGGACATCAAGCAGCGGTACCGGCGGTCCATCATCGGGCCGTTCTGGATCACCATCAGCCAGGGTGTCATCGCGCTCGGTCTCGGCCTGCTGTACTCGCAGCTGTTCCGGACGCCGATCGAGGTGTTCCTGCCCTACCTCTCCACCGGCTTCATCATCTGGGGCTTCATCCAGGGCTGCCTCACCGAAGGCATGGAGACGTTCATCGCGAACGAGGGCCTGATCAAACAGGTCCCCGCGCCGCTCAGCGTGTACGTGCTGCGCACGATCTGGCGGCAGACGCTGCTGCTGGCGCACAACATGATCGTCTACGTCGTGCTGCTGATCATTTTCTTCTCGGCACTCGATTCCCCGTATTCGCTGGGGTCGAAGGACGGCGTCTGCACTCCGGACAAGTACTGCCACCCGGGCCTGAGCTGGAACATTTTCCTCGCCATTCCCGGGTTCGTGCTGCTCGCCCTCACCGCGGGCTGGGCGGCGCTGCTGCTCGGCATCATCTCGACCCGGTTCCGCGACATTCCGCAGCTGATCAACTCGCTGATCCAGCTGATGTTCTACGGCACCCCGATCGTCTGGCCGGTCGACCAGCTGCTGTCCGGCGGCGCGCGGGACGGTGCGTCGTGGGCGTTGCCGATCATCAAGCTGAACCCGCTTTACCACTACATGCAGGTGGTGCGGTCGCCGCTCATCGGGCAGGCGGTGAGCTGGACCAGCTGGGTCGTGGTCGGCGGCATCACCGTCGTCGGATGGGCGCTCGCGCTCGTCGCTATGCGCAATTACCGGTCTCGCGTCTCGTATTGGGTGTGACAGATGGTCAGCATTGACGTCCACAACGCGTACGTGGACTTCCCGATTTTCGACGCGAAGACGCGTTCGATGAAAAAGCGCGTGCTCGGCAAGGTCGGCGGCAAGATCGGCACCGAGCAGAAGGTGCCGATCATCGAGGCGCTGCACGACGTGTCGGTCAGCCTCCGCGAGGGCGACCGGGTCGGTCTCGTCGGGCACAACGGCGCGGGCAAGTCCACGCTGCTGCGGCTGCTCGCCGGGATCTACGAGCCGACCCGCGGTTCCTCGCGGATCGTCGGCAAGATCGCGCCGGTGTTCGACCTCGGCATCGGCATGGACCCGGAGATCTCCGGCGAGGAGAACATCATCATCCGCGGCCTGTTCCTCGGCATGAGCGCCAAGGAAATGGAGAAGCGGGTCGACGACATCGCGGAGTTCACCGAGCTCGGCGACTACCTGCAGATGCCGCTGCGGACGTACTCCACCGGCATGCGGGTGCGGCTCGCGCTCGGCGTGGTGACCTCGATCGACCCGGAGATCCTGATCCTGGACGAGGGCATCGGCGCGGTCGACGCGGCGTTCCTCAACAAGGCCCGCGACCGGCTCAAGGACCTGGTCAAGCGGTCCGGCATCCTGGTGTTCGCGAGCCACTCCGACGAGTTCCTCTTCGAGCTGTGCGATTCGGCGATCTGGATGGACGAGGGACATCTGAAGAAGCAGGGTTCGCTGCGCGAGGTGCTCACCGAGTACAAGGGCCGCGACCCGTTCGAGAACATGAGCCAGGAAGGTCTCGAGCGCCTCGGCATCGAGCCCGCGACCACAACGAACGGCGGGGAATGATGGCCGGCGAGACGCGAGAGCTGCCCGAGGGCGCCGTCGTCGGCGTGGTGGTCACGCGGCACCGGCGCGAGCTGCTCGCGGACTCGCTGAAGATCATCGCCGCCCAGACCCGGCCGGTCGACCACCTCGTGGTGGTCGACAACGGCCCGGACAAGTCCGCGCGGGACGTCGTGGAAGCCTTCCCGCTGCCGTACACGTACCTCCCGTCGCACCGGAACCTCGGCGGTGCGGGCGGTTTCGCGCTCGGCATGCTGCACGCACTGTCGCTCGGCGCGGACTGGGTATGGCTCGCCGACGACGACGGCCGCCCGGCGGACGAGCACGTGCTCGAAATCCTGCTGGAGGAAGCCGAAAAGCGCGGCCTCGCCGAGATTTCCCCCGTGGTGGCCAACATCGACGCCCCGGCGAAACTCGCGTTCCCGCTGCGCCGCGGCCTCACCTGGAAGCGCTCGTCGGCCGAACTGGGCACGGATTTCCTGCCGGGCATCGCGTCGTTGATGAACGGCGCGTTGTTCCGTGCGTCCACTTTGGACGTCACCGGGGTACCCGACCTGCGCCTGTTCTTCCGCGGCGACGAGGTGGAACTGCACCGCCGCCTGGTGCGGTCCGGCCTGCCGTTCGGCACGTCGCTGCGCACGACCTACCTGCACCCCGACGGCTCGGACGAATTCAAGCCGATGCTGGGCGGGAAATTCCACGCACAGGACCCGGAGAACGAGGTCAAGCGGTATTACACGTACCGCAACCGCGGGTATTTGCTGTCGCAGCCGGGAATGCGGAAGATCGGAGCGCTGGAAGTGCTGCGCTTCGGGTTGTACTTCGTGGGCGTGAAGCGGGACCCGAAGGCGTTCGTGCAGTGGCTGAAGCTGGTGCGGCAGGGACGCGCGGAGAAGTTTTACCGGTACTGACCCTGGTCAGTCCGTTGTGGACGATGCGCTAACCCCACCGTCCACAACGGACTCCCCAGCTATTCCCCGATCACCGGCGGCGCGGACCGATGTCCGCTGCCGAATACCTCGTCGTCCTCGATTTCCATGACGAACGCGGGCTGGTCGTTGCCGTCGTCGTACGGGCGGGCTCCGAAGCCCATGCCCGGGCGGGCCGGGGCGCCGCCCATTCCTCCGGCGGCTACGTCCGCTGCGCCCGCTCCGTCGCCGGGGCCGAACGAGCCGGCGCCGCCGCCGCGGCCGACCTTGGTTTCGTGTTCTTCGTCGGCGCCGAAACCTCCGCCGCCACCGCCCATCATGCCGCCCATCGGCATCGCGCCCATGCCCATTCCGGCCGCTCCGGCGTTGCCGCCGCCGGGGGACGCCTGGGCCGCGGGCGGTGCGTAACCGGCCGCGGTGGTCGCGCTGTCCGGCATCGGCTGGTGAACCGCGCCGGTGAACTGGCTCGGGCCGCTCACGGTCGGCGCGCTCGTGTGCCCAGCCACTGCGGCACCTCCACCGGCAGCGGCACCCGAGGAGGCCGAGCCAGCGTCAGCCACAGCCGGAGCCGGAGCGGGCGCAGGGGCAGGAGCAGGAGCGGCGTCGTGGTGCTCCGGACCAGTCGGCATCGCCACCGCGGCACCGCCACCAGCGGCGACCCCGAACTTCGGCGGATGCGCGAAAGTCGGCTGCTTCGAACCCGACGAGTACAGCGACGAGTCGTACTTCGACATCGTCTCCGCGGCCTGCTCGTGCGCGGAACGGCTGTCCTGCTGCTTCTTCAGCGTCGCGTCGATCTCATTGCTCATTTCGAGCGGGCTCGCGTGCGACCATTTGTCGAATTCCTCGGACCAGTCGAACGGGACCGCGTCCGGCATCGAGTGCTTCGCCGCCTGCGCGGCGGACGCCTGTTCCTCGACGATCTGCGCGGCCAGCTTCGCGTTCTGGCCATTCGCTTCGGCCCATTCGGCAAGGCTCACGAAATACGCCTGCGCACCGGCCGCCGCCTCGCCGCTCCACGCGTGCGCGGCCTTCTTCACGGCCTCGCCCAGCTGCGTCGCGAACTCCTCGAACGCCTTCTGCACCTCGGTGTACGCGTGCGACACCGAGGAAACCTGCTCCACGTCGAGATTCGACTCGACGTACGACTTCAGCTGCTGGTGCGGGTGCCCGAGGTAGTCGGCGTCCGACGGCGCGAGCCCCGGCTGCGGCGTGCTCATTCGGTGCCCTTCACGGTGCGGTGGGAGTCGATGGCCTGGTTCTCGTTCTCGGTGTAGACCCCGCCGGCGCGCGCGAGCGCCTCGTCGGCTTCCTTCAGGATCCGGCCGAACTGGTCCAGGACGTCCAGCGCCGACCCGGGCGCGTCGGCTCCGCTCTTGCGGTCGTGTTCGGCCACGGTGTGCCCGTACGGGTGGCTGCCGAGCTTCGGCGCGGTGGTCAGCGCCTGGGTCTGCGGCTTGAGCCGTTCCAGGCGCGTGACCATGTCGGTGAGCGCTTTGCGCAGGTCACCGAGTGCGTCGCCGTCGATGCTGAACCCGCCGGCTTTCGCGGTGCCGGCCAGCTTGTGCGTTTCGGCCGCGGCTTCGGCGATGCCCTTGGCGTTCAGCCCGCCTGCCGCCAGCGGATCAGTGCTCATGCGCCGGAGTTTACCGACGCGAGCCGCTCCGGTCAGGCGTTTGCCGAATAGCCTTCAAGCTGGGTGAACAGTTGTTGGGCCAGACGGGCATTGTCGGCGGGCGCGTAGGTGAGCCAGCGGTTGCCGTCGCTGGAATCGCGCGTGCTGAGCAGGTAGCGGCCGAGTTCGGTGTCGAACCACACGAGCGACGGCAGCGCCTTCTCGTGGCCGTTGCCGTCGCCCACGTACGGCGTGAACTCGCCGACCGCCAACCGCGGCTTCTCGAAGATCCGCTGGACGGACCGCAGTTGCGGATTGTGCGTGCGCGGGCCGCTGACCCCGGCGAACGGGTCGTACGCGTCTCCCCGGACCGGCTGCTTCGCCGGCCGCGCGACGGTCACCGACTGCCCCGGCGCGGCGGGCGTGAGCGGCAGCAGGTCGACGATCGCCGGGACGATGCCGGTCGGGCGGACCTCCTCGAAGGTGAACATCCCGTCCCGCTGGCAGACCAGCACCGCGAACGTGCCGTTGGACGCCACGCGCGCGAACAGCTGCTCGTCGCCGAGTTTGGCCGCCGCGGACACCGCGAGGCCGGGCCGGGCGAACGTGGCGAGCGCGATCTGGACGTCGTCGTCGACGGTCCCGCGCCGCAGCAGGCCGCGGCTGTCGAGGTCGCGGAAGACGGCGTCGCGCACCGCCGCGCGTTCCTCGCCGGTGATGCCGATGTGCGGCACCTCGAACGGCAGCGGCGCGCGGCCGAGCCCGAGTTCGGCCAGCAGGAGATCCACCGCTGCCGGTGACAGCGTCAACGTGTACGGCACGACCCACCCCTAAATCCGGTCTCTCCCCGGCGAAACCGTAGTCCACTCCGCACCGTCGCGGCCATCGGCTCCGCAGCCGGGACGAGATCCGCTTCCGCTGTGAGCGGATCCGCTGTCGGCGAACCGCTCTTGCCGCCGGTGATCACCCGCTGCTGCCATGGATTCATGGCAGATCCCAAACCAGCACTCGTCCTGCACCTCTCGGCCGGCGGAGAACCGTTGATCTTCCCGCTCACCGCCGACAGTTCCTCGACCGTTCAGGAAAAGCTCCCGGACCTCCTGAAACACGGCGGCGTCCACTCAGTGGAAACCCGGGACGGCAACACTGTTTCGGTAAATTTCGTCCACGTGGCCGCCGCTTATGTGGACGACCTGAGCCGAAAGGGCAAATTCGGCCTGTCCGTTTAGCGACGGGCGAGGGCGAGCAATCCGGCGCGGATCTCCGGTCTGCTCGCGGCCACGAGCAGGAACGTCGCCTCGCGCACCAACCGGCCGGCGTGCGCTCCGGCCAGCACCGCGCGGCTGCCCGTCGCCGCGGCGAGCGCGCCTGCCGACCGATACGCCAGTTCGGCACCGGCCGCGCGGGCCGCCGGGAGCGTGGCCGGATCGGCGAGACCGGCGTTGAGCCGACGGCGGATTTCGTCCTGTTCGGACCGCAGCGCCGTCGCCGTTTCCTCCTCGCCCGCCGCCTCGATCAAGCAGGCGCAGCGTTCGGCTAGGCCAAGCGGCGCACATCCGTTGAGCCGCGCGGCAAACGTATTGCCAGCCACGAATTTGTCGTAGCTGACCTGGGCGAAAACCGATTCGTCGGGAATGAAGTGGTTGTCGAGTTTCAGCCGCACGGTCGCGGTTCCTTGCGCGGCCATGAGCGTCAACGGCTCGGCGACCAGACTGTGCCCGACGATCGGCGACACCAGCGCGTTGACCACCGTGTCGCCGTCGCGCCCGGACAACTGCAGCAGATCGATCGCGTCCCAGCCGCTCACGAACGGCGCTTCGCCGTCGAACCGGTAGCCGCCGTCGACGCGCTGGACCCGCACTTTCGGCGGCGTCGGAATCACGCCCGCGTACGCGACGCCCGCGCGCAGCCGTCCGCTGATCAGGTCCGGCAGATAGCGTTCGCGCAGGTCCGCCCGGTCCGTCGCGGCCAGCCCGGCGACGAGCCCGTGGTGCTGCAGCCAGGTGAAAGCGGTGCTCAGGCAGCCGCCGGCCAGCGCTTCGAGCACCCCGACCAGCTGCTCGAGGTCGACTCCGGAATCCGGCGCGGCGAGACCGTAGAACCCCTCCTCGGCGAGCGCGTCGAAATGCGACCGCGGCACCACGCCTAGCCGGTCCACCTCAGCTGCCGCCGGAAACAACAGATCGTCGGCAAGAGCCCGCGCGCGGGAAACCAGGTCGGCCATGAAACCAAGCTACCCAAAAAGACAAAAAGGGCGTCCCGCCGAACGCGAGACGCCCTTTTCGGACCAGCTCAGGCAATCACAGCTCGTACAGCCGCTTCCAGTTCTCCCGCGAGGTGAGTTCCGGCATCGCGCGCTTGTACTGCTCCTGCACGCCGGCGCCTTCCTTGCGCAGCCGGTTGATCACCTTCGCGCCGCGCTTGGCGAGGTCGAACATCTTGACCTTGTCGTAGCTGCGCACGCGCACGCCTTCCTGCGACGCGTCGGTGACCACGGCGGTGTCGAACAGCGCGATGTGCCACCAGTGCGCCTCGTCGATCGGCACCGCGCCGAGCCCGAAGCGGCTGCGGCCGAGCACCTTGTCGAGGATGCGCTTGATCAGCACGAGCCGCTGCATGCTCGGCCGCGGCGCGCTGTTGATGATGCCGATGTCGTTGGACGCGATGCCCGGCACGTCAGTGGCCTTGTGCCGCTTGGTCTCCGGGTACGCGTCGCGGATCCGGCGGATCTCCTTCATCGCCTCGACGCCGCCGTCGCGCAGGATTTCCGGACCCTCCAGGAAGTCCTCGACCGCCTTGATCAGCGTCGCGGACAGGCCGTACTGCATGCCGAGCAGGTAGCGCACCAGCTGCGCCATCAGCACGCGGGAGAGCAGGTTCAGGTTGAACGGCGAGTGCAGCGCGGCGGTGATGATCGAGTTGCGCAGGTTGAAGTACCGGTGCCACTCGTCCCAGTCCTTCCAGTGGAAGTCCGCGTGCCACACGCCGGCGCCCGGCAGGGTCACCGTGGGGAAGCCGTATTCGCGGGCCCGGTAGGAGTACTCCGCGTCGTCCCACTGGAAGAAGAACGGCAGCGGGTAGCCGATGGCCTTGACGACCTCGTACGGGATCAGGCACGACCACCAGCCGTTGTACCCGGCGTCGAGGCGGCGTTCCTGGCGGTTCGGGGCCCCGGTCTCCTCGTCGACGCCGAGCAGGTCCGCGGTGGACAGCGAGTGCTGCACCGGCTGCCCCGGCTCCAGCGTGTTCAGCCGGGCGTACTCGGCGCCGACGTGCAGCTGGTTCGGGTGCAGCAGGTTGAGCATCTGGCCGCCGACGATGATCGGGTTGGCCGAGCGGTTGGAGAAGGCCGTGACGCGCACGACGAGGTCCGGCTCGAGCAGCACGTCGTCGTCCATGAACAGCACGTTCGCGTGCTCGGTCGCGGTGTGCCCGGCCACCTCGTACAGGCCGCGGGTGAAGCCGCCGGCCCCGCCGAGGTTCGGCTGCTTGATGTAGTGCAGCTTCTCGCCGAGGTCCTTCGCGACCTGCTCGAAGCCTTCGCGCGATTCGACCAGGTCGGTGCCCTGGTCGGCGACGTAGATGGCGTCGAGGGTGTCGAGCGAGGACACGTCCGCGGCGAGCGCCTGGAGGTTCTTCAGGCAGTCGTCGGCGCGGTTCATGGTGCAGATGGTGACCGCGGTGGGGCGGATCGACTCCGGCGCGTCGACGGTCCAGCGGACCTGCTCGACCCGCAGCGTCTGGCCGCCCTCGGTCTCGAGGTCGAGCCACAGCGCGCCGCCGTCGTAGAACTTGTCCAGCTTGCCGGTGAGCTCGACCTTGGCGCCCTTCACGCCGGCCACCTGCTTGGCGTCGACCACGCGCGGGTCGCCGAGCATGTCGGACGCGCCGAGCGACAGCAGCCCGTCGCCGGTGACGACGGCTTCCAGCTTGACCTCGGTCGCGGTGGTCCAGCGCTGCCAGTAGCTGGCCGGGAAGCGGCCGAAGTAGGTGTTGCCGGTGACCTTCGCGGACGGCTCGAGCACGACGCTGCCGCGCTCGCGCTGGGCGTTGCCCTGCACGACCTCGGCGTACATGTCCTTGCTGACGATCGGAGCCGGCCCGGCGTACAGCCCGCGCTGGGCCGTGAGCCTGCCTTCGGGGGCGTGTTCGGCGAACCGCGTCTGGCCTGCGGGGGCCGCCTCCGCGACCGGGGCTGCTTTACCGGGCATCGAACTCAGTTCTCCTTTACCGGCCGTACACGGAACACGACCCACTTGAGCATCACGAAATTGATCACGGTGGCCGTCCCCTGGGACACGACCCAGGCGAGGGTGGCCTTCCACGCCATCTCCGGCAGGACGTTCAGCATGAGCCGATTCACGCCGATCGTCACGAAGAAGGTCACCGCGTACAGCAGAACGAACCCGCCGATCTGGGCGTTCCCGTCGCGCTTGCCCTCGGCGAAGGTGAACCGCCGGTTCAGGAAGAACGCGGTCGTCGTGCCCACGACGAAGCTGATCGCGCGAGCGACGTCCGCCCACGGGGCCCCGTCCATGCCGACTGCTCGCAGCAGCGAGTACGTGCCCAGGTCGAGCAGGGCGCAGAAGCCGCCGATCACGCCGAACCGGATCAGCTGGCCCAGCAGACCGGGGCCCGCGGGCACCGGCTGCGCTTGGTCACTCTGCGGTTCTGTAGCCACCACTTGGAATACCTTCTCGGCCTATTGCGTCAGTGTCCGTATTACCCACTTCGACGCTCGGACGCTTGTGCCTTGATGCGCAAAGTGTAGAAGCGAGCACTTCAGGGTCACGTTCCGGGCGGTGTTCGGCGTGGCTACCCTGGTCCGCGTGACCCAAGCACCCGAGACACAGCGCCGCACGCTCACCGGCTGGGGCCGCACCGCTGGCACCGTCGCCGACGTGCTGAGCACCCGCGACGTCGACGCGATCGCCCGCGCCGTCGCCTCCGCAGGCCCGCGCGGGGTCATCGCTCGCGGGCTCGGCCGCTCCTACGGCGACCCGGCGCAGAACGCGGGCGGCCTGGTCGTCGACATGACCGTGCTCGACCGCATCCACTCGATCGACCCGGACTCCGGCCTCGTCGACCTCGACGCGGGCGTCAGCCTCGACAAGCTGATGCGCGAGGCGCTGCCGTACGGCCTGTGGGTCCCGGTCCTGCCGGGCACCCGCCAGGTGACCATCGGCGGCGCGATCGCCAACGACATCCACGGCAAGAACCACCACTCGGCGGGCAGCTTCGGCAACCACGTCGTGTCGATGGACCTGCTCACCGCCGACGGATCTGTGCGCACGCTCACCCCGGAGGGCCCGGATTCGGAGCTGTTCTGGGCGACCGTGGCGGGGATCGGGCTCACCGGGATCATCGTCCGCGCCACGGTGCGGATGAAGAAGACGGAAACGGCGTACTTCTACGTGGACGCCGACCGCACCTCGAACCTCGACGAGACCCTCGGGCTCTTCACCGATGGTTCAGACCTCAATTACGACTACTCGATGTCGGTGCCGGACCTGATCTCGTCCGACAGCCGCCTCGGCCGCGCCACGTTCTCGCGCGGTTCGCTCGCGAAGCTCGACCAGCTGCCGCCGAAGCTGCGCAGCAACCCGTTGAAGTTCGACGCGCCGCAGCTGCTGACACTGCCGGACGTGTTCCCGAACGGGCTCGGCAACAAGCTCACCTTCGGCTTGATCAACGAGCTGTGGCAGAAGACCGTGCCCAAGAAGGGCGCGCGCGGCAAGATCCAGAACCTGACGCAGTTCTACCACCCCCTCGACATGCTGAGCGAGTGGAACCGCGCGTACGGCAGCAAGGGTTTCCTGCAGTACCAGTTCTCCGTGCCGTTCGGCGCGGAAGACCAGCTCAAGGGCATCTGCCGGGCCATCTCGCGGTCCGGGCACTACTCGTTCCTGAACGTGTTCAAGCGCATGGGCGACTCGAACCCGGCCCCGATGTCCTGGCCCGCGCCGGGCTGGATGCTGAGCGTCGATTTCCCGATCAAGAACGGGCTCAGCCGGTTCTGCGAGGAAATGGACGAGATGGTCCTGGACGCGAACGGCCGCCTGTACACCGCGAAGGACTCGCGCACCTCGCCCGAGACGTTCGCGAAGATGTACCCGCGGCTGGAGGAGTGGCGCAAGGTGCGCGCTTCCGTTGACCCCGAAGGCGTTTTCGCCTCTGACATGAGCCGGAGGCTCGCACTGTGATCGACGCGGTCGGTAACCCCCAGTCCCTGCTGCTGCTCGGCGGCACGTCCGACATCGCGCTGGCGATCGCGGAGAAGTACCTCGCGGAGAAGCCGCTGCGGGTCGTGCTGGCCGGTCGTCCTTCGCCGCGGCTGGAGGAAGCCGCGCAGCGTCTGAAGGATCGCGGCGCCGAGGTGTCCACTGTGGCCTTTGACGCCAAAGACCTCGCGTCCCACCCGAAGGTGCTGGACGAGGCGTTCGCCGGCGGCGACATCGACGTCACGGTGGTCGCGTTCGGCCTGCTCGGCGAAGCCGAGGAGCTGTGGCAGGACCACGGCAAGGCGGTCGAGCTGGCGACGGTCAACTACACCGCCGCGGTGTCGGTCGGCGTGGCGCTGTCGGAGAAGCTCAAGACGCAGGGCCACGGCAAGATCATCGCGCTGTCGTCGGTGGCGGGCGAGCGGGTCCGCCGGTCGAACTTCGTGTACGGCTCGAGCAAGGCCGGTTTCGACGGCTTCTACCTCGGTCTCGGCGAGGCGCTCGCGCCGCACGGCGTGCAGGTGACCGTCGTCCGGTCGGGGCAGGTCAAGACCAAGATGACCGCGGGCATGAAGGACGCTCCGCTGACCCGGACCGCCGAGCAGGTCGCCGACGTCGCGGTCGAGGCCGCGCGCAAGGGCAAGGACCTCGTGTGGTCGCCGTCGGAGTTCCGGCTGGTGATGTCGATCCTGCGGCACGTGCCGCGGCCGATCTTCCGCAAGCTGCCGGTCTGACGTTCTTCCGGCCCGGCCTCCACCGAACGGTGGATGCCGGGCTGACCGGCTCGACGATGTCCTGAGGCGCCCGCCGCGCCGAAACTCGGGGCATGGGAAACGAATTCCGCTCGTCGCTGGCCGCGCTGCTGATCGACCTCGGCGCGCCAGTCGGCGGCTATTACCTGCTCCGGGCCTTCGCCGTCCCGCCCGTGTGGGCGCTGCTGCTGAGCGGTCTGCCGCCCGCGCTGCGCGTGCTGTACACACTGGTCACCCGGCGTCGCGTGGACGGGATCGGCCTGCTCGTCCTGATGTTCCTGGCCGTCGGCCTGGCCACCACCCTGATGACCGGCGACGCCCGGCTGATGCTGGTGCGCGGAGCCTGGTTCAGCACGCTGGCGGGCGTCTGGCTGCTGGCGAGCCTGGTCGTCGGCCAGTACCCGACGACCTACCAGGCGGCCCGCGCTCTGCTGCCCGGCCGAGGCTCCCGGCTGGACGCGGCGTGGGAGGCCAGCCCGTCGTTCCGTCGGGTGTGGCGGACGCTGACCGTGGCGTGGGGCGTCGGCAGCTTGGTCCACAGTGGACTGAGCATCGGGATGGCGTACACCCTGCCGGTCGACGAGGTCCCCGCGCTCGACGCCGGGCTGTCAGTCGCGTTTTTCGTCGGACTGCAGGTGATTACGCAGATTCTGCTGCTCCGGGAAGGCACATTCCGCCAGGTGATGCGTCCGTCTACAGTGGACTCCGTCCAGGGCTAATCCGGGTCCGGCGGCGGACGCAACCCGTCGACGAGCTTCGCCGGGTTCACCCCGAGCCCGTCGGCGAACTTGAGCAGGTTGTGCAGGTTGATGTTGCGCAGGCCGCGCTCGACCTGGCTGACGAACGTCCAGTGCACTCCAGCCGCCTCGGCCAGCTGCTCCTGATTGAGGCCAGCCTTGTGCCGGAACTCGCGCACGCGCTCGCCGATAATGCGCGCGGCAGCGGAGATCGGAGGCTTGGCCATGGTCGACTAATCACACACGTCTAGCGCCAGCAAAACCAGAGCACAAATGACTAGAGCAGTTATGTCTATAGCGTTTATGTCTAGTCGTCGAGCACCTTTCAGAATCGCGTCCACCGCGGGTGACTGATCGGCTACCGTGCTACCTGTAACCAATTGCCGACACCAGCGTCGAGGGGGCACAGGTGTGGGAGGACACGGCGTTCATCGTCGCGAGCGGGCAGGCCAAGACGACCGCGCCGGACGGCTTCGTCCTGGAACCCGATGAGGCGAAACAGCTGCTCAGCAAGCTGAAGGGCATCAAAGAGACGCTGACGGAGATGCACCGGAAGGCGGTCAACCTGTGCGGGATGAAGACTCCGTCGCAGGATCCGTCGACGCTCGCCGCGCACGTGGCAATGGTTGGCGACGGCGCCGCAAAAATGGGGGCCTACTCTTACGGCGGGGGCCACATCGACCTTCAGATCACCTACGTCGATGAATTCATCCAGCGCATCGCGGAAGCGCTCGGCATGACAAAATCAAGCGATCAGCAGCAAGCTGGCCGACTCAACAGTTTCAACAACCGGGGAACTACGGAATGAAATTCCGCATGCCGATCGTCCTGCTCAGCTCGGCGGCCCTGCTCGCCGCTTGTTCGGGCACCACCGGCGGGCACCCGACTCCGGTGGCGAGCAGCAGCTCGCTGCCGGGCGGAGAGGTACCGCCCTACGGTGGTGCTCCGAAGGTCGAGAACCCGCTTCCCGACTCCGTTCTCTCCGGAAGCGCGTGCGATGCACTCGACGCGCAGCAGATCCGCGTCAACTTCGGCGCAGACCTCGTCGGCAAACCCGAGGACGGACCGCTCGGCCCCAAATGCACCTGGTCTGACCACCAGGGCGGCTCAATGCTGACGATCTTCTACACGACCAAGCAACGCGAAGGCTTGAGCATCATCTACAAGCAGGTCAAGCCGCAGATGAAGCGTTTCGAGGTGCTTCCGCCCATCCAGGGCTACCCCGCCGTCGCGTACGACCCGAAGCCGGGCCCGCGTACAGATGGGTGCCAAGTAGCGGTCGGGCTCTCCGACACTCTCGAATTCGAGGTCGGACTCGACCTCGGCGACTCCAACAGCGGCAAAGCTGACGCCTGCGGCCTCGCGGCCGAGGTCACCGGGGACGTGGTGACCACGCTCAAGAAGAAAGCGGGGCGGTGACATGGGCTGGGTGGAGTCCACCAAGGCGCTGCTCGACAAATACCAGGAAATGACGGTGCCGATCGAGGAGATCGTCCCGCAGGTCCAGGCAGCGCAGCCCGGCGTGTGGCATGAAGGAAGCGACATCGCCAAGGGACTCGCGCGGGATCAGGAAGCGGTCAGCCAGGACGTCTCAGAGATTCTCGGCGGTCTCGAATCCGTCTGGAGCGGCGCTTCGGCGGACAAGGTCTCGCAGCGGCTGCGAACGGTGCGTTCCTCGATGACTGGTGCGCAGCAAACGTTCCACGACAACAGCGGCACGCACGCTTCCGCGGCGGCGATGCTCGACAATCTGCGCAACCAGATGGCCCCCATGTCGGCGGAACCGCTCACGAACGCGCTGAAGAGCGGGAAGAACCTGTTCGACTCCGACGTGCTGTCCGAGATGCGCAGCCACAACGAGGCTTCGGCCAAGAATCTGCAGCTCTACCAGGAATTCACCCACCAGACCCAGTCCAATTCGGGGCAGTTGAAGTACGACTACGGCAAGCTCGGCGCGTACGACGGCGGCGTCACGGTCAACCAGCAACCGAGCGCCCCTGGTCCGGGCCATCCGCCAGCAGGCCCGCCCGGCCCCGGCGGTTGGCGGCCGGGAGGTCCCCACCCACGCACGCCCGGACCAGGCGGCCAACCTCCCGGAGCGAGCGGGGCGGGCAGCCAGGGCGGCCCCGGTGTCAGCGGAGGCCACAACCGCGACAGCGGGCCGTACAGCGGCAGCCCGGGCAGCTACCCGCATTCGCCGAATCCGGCCGACGCGACCAGCACCTCCGGCTACGTCGAGCCGACCGGTTCCGGTCAGTCCCGGTTCACCCCTCCGGGGATCGGCGGGTACCAGCCCGGCGGGTCCGGCCCGAGTTCCGGCGGGTCTGGTCTCGGCTACACCCCGGGCATCGGGTTCGGCTCGACCGGCGGAGAGAGCGGCGGCACCGCGATCACGCCCCGCGGTCCGGGCGGCGGTTCCCGGGTCGGAGCCGGAGAGTTCGGCCCGCGAGGCAGTGGCGGCGCGGGTACGGGTGCGCTGCGCGGGGGTGCGGCCGGCGAGCGCGGTATGCCCGGGGCCGGGATGAGCGGCGGCCGCGGCGGCAAGAAAGAAGACGACGCCGAGCACAACCGCAAGTACGTCCTCGACACCGACGACATTTTCTCCGACGAGGAAGCCACCATCGATCCCGTCACCGGCCTCCGGTCGACGCCGCCCACTCTCGGCGCATGACCGGACTGGATTCCACGGTGCGGCTGCCGACCGCGGTGTTGTCCCTGGTGTGGGACATGCTCGATCTCGGCGAAATGCACCCGCTGCTCAGCGGCAAGCGGCTTTGGGTGAAGGACGGCGCGGACCGTCGGCTGCACGCCGAGACCATCGAGTACCTCACGCAACTCGGGCTCGCGCGCGACGAGGCGCCGACACCGCACCTACGGTCGACCTTGCAGGTGATCGCCTACGCCGAGGGCGAATACTTCGCGCACTCGCAATTCAGCACCGGGACCGATCGCAGCGCATTGGTCGCCCAGCGCGGGGCGGACGCGGTACGGGTGTCCGTGCAGGACGACGTGGTCGAGATCCGGCAGATCGCCCCGAACCGGCTGGCCACCGCGCTTTTCGACGCGCTTCCGCAGATCCCCGGCGCGCCGGTGCGCTCGGTGTCGGTCGCGTCCGACGAGGCGCCGGACCCGTTCGACGAAAGCACCAGCGCCGAGTACCTCAATTCAGTCCTGGACCAGCCCCGCCAAGCGGTGCATCAGCTGTACGTCGGCCGCCGGGCCGGTGGCAGGCACCTCACCGGCGGTCCGATTTTCGCCCTGGACCTGGAAGCCGGCCGAGTCCTGACGTACCGGACCACCGACGACCGGACCGAGCTGATCCCCGGCGACCCGCGTGCGATCGTCAAGACCCTGAACGACACCTCCGCCGCCCTTTAGTCCAGCACGACCGGGCAATGCGGATTCGGCGTCTCCGCCAACGCGATCATCTTTTCCAGCCGCTCGCGAGTGCGTTCGAGACCGGAGATGTATTCGTCGAGC
The DNA here is from genome assembly GCF_029087445.1 of Amycolatopsis sp. La24. Classification (NCBI taxonomy): domain Bacteria; kingdom Bacillati; phylum Actinomycetota; class Actinomycetes; order Pseudonocardiales; family Pseudonocardiaceae; genus Amycolatopsis; species Amycolatopsis sp. La24. The sequence continues at coordinate 146,130 of NZ_JARACH010000002.1, read as the reverse complement.
CGGGCCTTTTCCTCGCGCAGCCGAACGCGCGATTCCGGCGTGCTGACGCCCGCGTGCAGGCACGGCATCAGCTCGCGGATAGTCGCGCTGGACAGCCCCGCCGCGTAGAGCTGCTGGATCAGCCCGACCCACGACACCGCGTCCTCGCCGTAGCGGCGCTGCCCGCCCGAGGTGCGCGTCGACTCGATCAGCCCCTGCTGCTCGTAGTAGCGCAGTGAACGCACGCTGACCCCGGCGCGCTCCGCCACCTCGCCGATCCGCATCCGAGCCTCCGTGATCCGCACCACAAACACGAGAACCTGACATTGACGTCAGGATCCAGGATAGCCGTTGTCCCCTTCCGACGGCTTTTCCCAGGAGAACCTCATGCAGATCGCAGGCTCGACCGCGCTGGTCACCGGTGCCGGACGCGGACTCGGCACGCACTTCGTCCGCGCCCTGCTGGACCGCGGCGCGGCCAAGGTCTACGCCACCGCTCGCCGTCCCGTCGACCTCGACGGCGCGGTGCCGCTGCCGCTGGACGTCACCGACCCCGATTCGATCGCGGCCGCCGCTGCCGCCGCCCCGGACGTCACCTTGCTGATCAACAACGCCGGAATCGCCTCCTTCACCGACCTGGTGACCGGCGACCTGGACTCGATCCGGCGGGAAATGGAGACCAATTTCTTCGGCCCGCTGCGGGTAATCCGAGCATTCGCGCCAGGGTTGAAGAATGGCGCGATTCTGAACGTTCTGTCCGCCCTGTCCTGGGCGACCTATCCAGGCTCCGCGGGATACGCCGCGTCCAAATCGGCGGCGTGGAGCATGACCAACTCGGTGCGGCTGGAACTGCTGGCGCAGCACACGCTGGTGAGCGGCCTGGTCATGGCCAGTACCGACACCGACATGATGGCCAGCTTCGACATCCCGAAAAACGACCCCGCCGACGTCGTCCGCACCGCGTTGGACGGGCTGGAAGCGGGAGAAATCGAAATCATCGCGGACGCGGACAGCGCGACGGCGAAAGCCGGGCTGTCCGCGCATCCGACGGTGTTGTACCCGGCGCTGCTGGGCGACTGAGGTCGAGCGGGCAGGGATTCTGCGCGAATACGCCGTTCGCTCAGTTGCCTGTTCCGGAGCCGGTGCCGCCGCCGTTGCCGAACCCGGGGCCGTTGTTGCCGCTGCCGCCGTTCTGGCCGTCCGGGACGCGGTGGCGCTGGCCGGGACCGCCGTCGTTGAAGCGGTGGCCGCCCTGGTGCTGGCTCATGCCGGGCCGGCCGGGATGGTGCGTCGCGGCCATGACGCCGCCGACGATCCCGCCGCCGACCACCAGTCCCAGCACGCCCACCGCGACCAGTTGCGTGGCCCGGTGGGCGACGAACCGGCGGAAACCGCTCTGCTTCGGCGGCGGCAGGGGCATGCCCCACGGACCGGGCTGAGCGAACTGACCGGGCTGATTCGGCTGCTGAGCGGCCGGACCGGCATGCTGGCCCGCTTCCGAGGAAGACGCGGCTTGGCGCGCCTGCTCAGCAGACGGCCCGGGTTGACCCCCTTGGCCCGCCTGCTCGGCAGACGATCCGGGCTGACCCAGCTGGCTGGTCTGCTCGGCAGACGGTCCCGGCTGGCCCAGCTGGCTGGTCTGCTCGGCGGACGGCACCGGCTGGCTCGGCTGAGTAGCGTCCCCCGCCGATCCCGCCTGGCCACCCGCGGCAGCCGGGCCCGCATCAGCCGGAGCCCCGCCCAGGTCCCCGGTCCGGCCGAACTGCTCAGTCGGTTCCTGCCCGGCAGGCTCGCCAGGCGAGGGGTTCTTTTCGTCGTTCATCGTCGGTCCTCCGGGCTGCGCGGGCGGGAGGCGGGGTGTCCCGGCTCCCACCCCCGAGGGTGACCGTCGATGCTGTGGAGAAGCTGAATCCCAGCTGTGTACTAATCCGGCCAAAAGTAGGCCGCCCCCCGCCCGGCACGTAACCGTTGCTACGAAGTCATTAGGCCGTGGCTGTGGTCGGATTAGTACCGATCGGCACAGTAATCCGCGCGCCGTTCACAGGTAGAACGACAGGAACAAGGTCACGACCCAGGTCGCGCCGAGCACCTGCAGCACGCGGTCCTTCAAGGCGATCTCGTCGGGCGCGCCGGCGTTGCCGCCGTCCACGTCGACCGCGTACCGGAGCACCGCGATCACGAACGGGACCATCGACACGACTGCCCACACCGAGTTGTGCTCGGCCTGGCGGATCTCGAACGCCCACAGGCAGTAGGACATGATCAGGATCGCCGCGGACGTCGCCCACACGAAGCGCAGGTAGCTCGCCGAGTACTTCTTCAGCGAGGACCGGATCTTCGCGCCGGTGCGCTCGAACAGCATGATCTCCGCGTACCGCTTGCCGGCCACCATGAACAGCGAGCCGAACGCCGTGACCAGCAGGAACCACTGCGACATCGCAATGCCGCCCGCGACGCCGCCGGCCACCGAGCGCATCAGGAAGCCCGAGCCGACGATCGCCAGGTCCACCACCGGCTGGTGCTTCAGGCCGAAGCAGTAGCCGAGCTGCACGGCCTCGTAGACCGCCAGCACGATCGCCAGCCGCCAGTCCGCCGCGAACGACACGGCGAGGCCGGCGAGGAAGAACACCACGGCCGCCGCGTAGGCCACCGGGACCGGGACGATGGCCGCCGCGATCGGGCGGTTGCGCTTCGTCGGGTGGGCCCGGTCGGCCTCGACGTCGACGGCGTCGTTGATCAGGTAGACCGACGAGGCGGTGAGCGAGAACGCCACGAACGCGATCAGCGCGTCGATGACCAGCTCGGTCCGGTTCGTCGCCTTGGAGAACGCGAAGAACGGCGCCGCGAAGACGAGGACGTTCTTCACCCACTGCTTCGGCCGCGCGGTCTTGATCACCCCGAGCACGAGGCCCACGGGGCTCGTGCCGGAGGTCGGGGTCGGGGCGGCCGGGGATTCAGGCTTCTCGACCTTCTCGGTCTTCTCGACCTTCTCGGTCGCCTCGGCCGCGTCGGTCTTCTCGGCGGCCGCCTCTGTCGCTTCTGCGGATTCGGCCGTACCGGACGCGTTTTCGGTTCGCTCGTCGGTCGTTTCGCTCATCGCTTCTTGGTCAGCTTCCGTCGGATCAGACCGCCGACGACGCCTCCCAGGGCGGCTCCGGCCAGAACGTCTGTCGGATAGTGAACGCCGAGCAGCAGCCTCGAGGCGAGCATCGGCGGTACCAGGGCGGGGACCAGGTTACGCCCGGTCAATCCGGAGTAGAGCACCGCCGCCGCTGTCGTCGACGTCGCGTGCGACGACGGGAAGCTCAGCTTGCTCGGCGTGCCGACCAGAACCTCCACGCTGGGATGGTCCGGACGGCGCCGCCGCACGACGCGTTTCACGGCGATCGACGCGGCGTGCGCGCCCACCACTCCGGCCGAGGCGACCAGCCAGTCTTTGCGCCGGTCGCGGTCCACCGCCGCTCCGAGCAAGCCCAGCGCGAACCATCCCGCGCTGTGCTCCCCGAACAGCGACATTCCCCGCGCGACCTGCACGGCGCCCGGCTTCTTCAGCACCTTCTGGGTGCTGGAGAGCACGGCCACCTCACCGCGCGGGGTGTCCTTCTCAAGCATCGATCGACCCGTCCAACGGCGCACCGTCGGTCAGATGCGGGGCGATCTTGTTGTCGAACATCGACAGCGCCGACCCGATGGCCATGTGCATGTCGAGGTACTTGTACGTGCCGAGCCGCCCGCCGAACAGCACGTTCTTCTCGCGTGCCTCGGTCTTCGCCAGCTCGCGGTAGCTTTCCAGCTTCTCGCGGTTCTCGGCGGTGTTGATCGGGTAGTACGGCTCGTCGTCTTCCTTCGCGAACCGGGAGTACTCGCGGAAGATGACCGTCTTGTCCTTCGGGTAATCCCGCTCCGGGTGGAAGTGGCGGAACTCGATGATGCGGGTGTAGGGGACCTCTTCGTCGTTGTAGTTGACGACGGAGGTGCCCTGGAAGTCGCCTGTCTGGGCGACCTCGGACTCGAAGTCGACGGTGCGCCAGGTGAACCGGCCCGCCGAATAGTCGAAGTAGCGGTCCAGCGGCCCGGTGTAGACGGTCGGGGTGCCCGCCGGGATGTGCTCGCGGACGTCGAAGTAGTCGACGTTCAGCCGGATCTCGATGTTCTCGTGCTCGGCCATCTTCTCGAGCCACGCGGTGTAGCCGTTGACCGGCAGACCCTCGTAGGTGTCGTTGAAGTACCGGTTGTCGAAGGTGTAGCGGACCGGCAGCCGGTTGATGATGTTCGTGCCGAGGTTCTTCGGGTCGTTCTCCCACTGCTTCGCGGTGTACCCGCGGATGAACGCCTCGTAGAGGGGACGGCCGATCAGGGAGATCGCCTTCTCCTCGAGGTTCTGCGCGTCCTCGGTGCGGAACTCGGCGGCCTGCTTCGCGATGAGCTCGCGCGCCTCGTCCGGCGTGTGCGACTTGCCGAAGAACTGGTTGATCAGGCCGAGGTTCATCGGGAACGAGTAGACCTGGTCCTTCACCCGCGCGAAGACCCGGTGCTGATAGCCGGTGAACTCGGTGAAGCGGTTGACGTACTCCCACACCCGCTTGTTGGACGTGTGGAAGAGGTGCGCGCCGTAGCGGTGCACCTCGATGCCCGTTTCGGGCTCGACCTCGGAGTAGGCGTTGCCCCCGAGGTGGTGGCGGCGCTCGAGGACCAGGACCTTCTTGCCCAGCTCGGCCGCGGCCCGTTCGGCGATGGTCAGGCCGAAGAAACCGGACCCGACGACGACGAGGTCGTAACCGCGAAAGTCGTCTTCAGTAATCTTGGCGGAGTTCGTGTGCTCGCTCACGGGCGCTCAGGGTACGCAGTCGCGCGACCGCGTCCCGAACCGACCTCGGCATCCCGCCAGGTTTTACCGGCACTACACACGTGAGAAGCATGCCTGCACCAGACACCTTCTGGACCTATCTAGGCGCGGTCGCCAGCTACGTGGCCGTGCTGGCAGTCCCTGGCGGCCTCATCGGCCGGGCCGCGGGAGTGCGCGGGTGGGCCCTCGCCGGGCTCGCGCCGCTGCTCAGCTATGCCGTCACCGGCCTGGCTGGGCCCTGGTTGTCGACTGTCGGTCTCCCGTACAACGTCTTCACCGCCGCGGCCTGCACGCTGCTGCTGGCGGGGGTCGCGTGGGGAATCCGGCGGCTCTGCCTCGTCCGCGGCTGGATCACCCCGGGCGCGGAGGAGCCTCCGGTCGTCTGGAGCACGCGCGCGCAGTGGTCGGTCGCCGCGTGCGTCGCGGTGGCGACGGCGCTGTCGATCGCCGTGGTGCTGTCCGCGCGCGGCGGGACGACGGCGGTCTTCCAGCGCTGGGACACCGTCTTCCACGCGAACGGCATCCGCTACATCGCCGACACCGGCGACGGCTCGCTCATCGGCATGGGCAAGATCAACTGGTACCCGGACGGATCGTTCTATCCGAACGGTTATCACCTGGTCGGCGCGCTGGTTTACCAGATCTCCGGGACGAGCATCCCGGTCACGCTGAACGCCATCACCATGCCGGTCGCGGGCATCTTCGCGCTGTCGATGGTCGCCCTGGTCCGCCAGATGGGCGGCCGTGCGGTCTTCGCGGGCTGCACGGCCCTGATCGCCGCTGCCGCGACGACGGGCGCGTACGAGTCGGTGTCGAGCGGCCTGCTGCCGTACGCGCTGGGGATAGTCCTCACGCCGCTCACGGTGGTCGCGCTGCAACGCTTCCTCGTACGCCCGGGCGTCGACACCGGCCTGGTCTTCGCGCTGTCCGCGGACGGTCTGCTCACCGCGCACTCGAGCGCGCTGTTCGGCGGCGTCCTCTTCGCGGCGCCGCTGGTGCTGCAGCGTTGGTACCGCTCGCTTCGCGGGCTTCGGGTGGACGGTGTGCCTGAAGGGCGCAACGGGCTGCGCGTGATCGGCGGCGACATCGTGCGCACAGTGCCGGTCATGGCGGCCGCAGTCGTCTTCGCCGCGCCGCAGATCCTGGGCGCGATCAAGTTCACCTCCGGCTCGTACCCGTACCAGCCGTGGAATTCGGACCTGCCGGTCCTGTCGGCGCTGAACATGCTCGGCACGTTCCAGCAGGTGCTGCACACGCCGCAGCTCTGGCTCACCGTGCTGCTCGTGGTCGGCGTGCTGGCCTTCCGCACCCTCGACCGGATGCGCTGGCTGGTCCTGTCCGCGATCGGGCTCTCCGGGCTGTTCGTGCTGGTCACGTCCTACGGCGCCTCGCCGCTGGTCATCTCGCTGTCGCGGCCGTGGTGGAACGACCGGTTCCGGCTGATGGCGCTCGCCGCGATCCCGCTGTGCCTGCTCGCCGGGCACGGCATGGCGGAGCTGCAGCGCTGGACGGCGCAGCGGATCCGCTCGATCAGCTGGGCGAAGGCGCGGCCGAGGGTGGTCTCCCGGCTCGGGATCGCGGCGGCGGCCGTCGTCGTGGCCGTGACCGCGGTGCTGACCGGCGGGTTCTACCGCACCGCGAACGCCACCGCGGTGTCGTTCCTGTACTACAACGGGCCGGAGGGCGAGGTCACGCCGCCGGTCAGCCCGGACGAGATCGCGGCCATGGAGTTCCTCGGCCGGATGCACATCCCGCCGGACGAGAAGGTGCTGAACGACCGGCTCGACGGCACCGCGTGGATGTACGCGCTGACCGGCGTGCACCCGGTGGCGGGCCACTACGACGGCGGCGGCCCGGTCTCGCCGGACGCGACCTACCTGGCGCTGCACTTCCGCGATTACGACCTCGACGTGCGCGTGCGCGAGGCGATCCAGCGGCTGAAGGTGCGCCACGTGCTGGTGGGCAGTGGTTCGATCGCCAAGGGCGCGCCGATCTCCCCTGGCCTGCGCGACCTCATGGGCAGCGATTTCCTGCAGCTCGTCTACCGCAACCCGGGCGCGCAGATCTACACGATCATCAGGTGACTCTCGTGACCGCGGCCTCCCCCGGCCGCGGTCACGAGAGGCTACTCGGCCTTGAGGCCCGGCAGCACTTCTTCGACGACCTTTTCCAGCACCGATTCGTGCCCCTCGTACGGCCCGCTCGAGCGCGGCCAGTGCGCGATGACGTCGGTGAAGCCCAGCTCGCGGGCCCGTTCGGTGGCCTCGCGGAACGCCGCGACGCTGCTGAGCGAGAACACCGGCGCCGCGTCGAGGCTCAGGTACCGCTGGATGCCCGCCAGGTCCCGGCCGGCCGCTTCGGCCCGCTGTTCGAACGTGGCGACCAGCTCGGCGATGCCGGTCCACCATTCGTCGAGGGTGTCCCCGCCGCGGCCGGTGGTGACCCAGCCCGCGCCGAACCGCGCGGCCAGCGTCATGGTGCGCGGGCCGTTGGCCGCGACCAGGAACGGCAGCCGGGGGCGCTGCACCGTGCCCGGCAGGTTCCGCGCGCCGCGCGCGGAGTAGTACTCGCCGGAGAAGTCGAAGTTGTCGGTCATCAGCAGCCCGTCGAGCGCCTCGACGAACTCGGTGAAGCGGTCGACCCGCTGCCGCGCGGTCAGCTCCGGAGCGGCCAGCACCTGCGCGTCGTAGCGCGAACTGTCCACGCCCGCTCCGACGCCCAGCACGAACCGGCCGTCGGACACGTCGTCGAGGGTGATCAGCTCGCGCGCGAACGGCACGGGGTGCCGCGCGACCGGAGAGGCGACGAAGGTGCCCAGCCGGATCGTGGAGGTGACCATGGCGGCCGCGGTGAGGGTGGGCACAGCGGAGAACCACGGCCCGTCGACCAGCGACCGCCAGCCGAGATGGTCGTAGGTCCACGCGTGGTCGAAGCCGTACTCCTCGGCCGCCCGCCACTTCGGCTCGGCCGCCCACCAGCGGTCTTCAGGAAGAATTACGATGCCTGCTCGCACGAGGCCGACCGTAACGTCCGGCACTGACATTCGCTCGAACGGGCGGCGACCGGGAGAATGGGAGACGTGGAGAAACCCCGGTTGATCGCGTCCGACGTCGACGGCACCCTGCTCGGCCCCAGCGAACAAGTGACGCCGCGCACGGTGTCGGTCGTGCAGCGGGTGCTGGCCGACGACGTGCCGTTCGTGCTGTGCACCGGCCGCCCGCCGCGCTGGATCGCGCCGATCGCCGGACCGCTCGGGCTGACCGGCTACGCGGTGTGCGCCAACGGAGCCGTGCTGCTCGACATCGGCACCGACTCGGTGGTCGCGGTGCACGGCGAACTCGAGCCGAAACTGCTGCACGACCTGGCCTCGGCACTCGACAAGGCCCTGCCCGGCTGCCGGCTGGCGGCGGAACGGATCAGCACCGGATCGGTGGACCACGAACTCCGCAATTTCGTGATCGAGCCGGAGTACCACAACCCGTGGGGCGACGAGGAGAGCCGCATCGCGCCGCGCGCCGAGGTGCTGGGGAAAACGGCGATCAAGCTGCTGGTCAGCCGCCGCGGGATGACGTCGGAGGAGATGGCCGAGGCGACGAGCGCCGTGCTCGACGGGGCGGTGGACGTCACGTATTCGTCCTCCGGCGGGCTGATCGAACTGTCCGCCCACGGCGTGACGAAGGCGACTGGGCTCGCGGACATCGCCGAGCGCTTCGACGTGCCCCAGTCGTCGGTGATCGCCTTCGGGGACATGCCCAACGACGTCGAGATGCTGCAGTGGGCGGGCCACGGCGTCGCGATGGCCAACGGCCACCCGACCGTGCTGGCGGTGGCGGACGAGGTAACCGGACCGGCCGCGGAGGACGGGGTGGCGGAGGTTCTGGAGCGCTGGTTCTAGGCACCCCAATGTGGCATTGGGTGCGTCAGATGCACCCAACGCCACATTCGGTGCGCTCAACGCACCCAATGCGGCATTGGGGCGCTCAAGAGCGGCGGTCGAGCGCAGCCGCCTCCTCGGGCGTCGGCGCGCTGCCGCCGAGGTGGGCGGGCAGCCACCAGCGCTCGGCGTCGCTCTGCGGGGCCTCCGGGTACTCCGCCTGTGCCTTCTCCAGCAGCTCCGACATCCGGGCGCGCAGGTCCGTCGTCAGCGCTTCGCACGAGTCCTCCGGGCCGGGGCGCATCGGCTCGCCGATCACCACCGAAATCGGCACGTGCCTGCGGGTGAGGTCGCGCGGACGGCCCTTCGTCCACAGCCGCTGCGTGCCCCACAGGGCCATCGGGATCACCGGGACGCCCGCCTCGGCGGCCATCCGGACCGCGCCGGTCTTGATGTCCTTCACGGTGAACGACTGGCTGATCGTGGCCTCCGGGAACACGCCGACGACCTCGCCCGCGCGCAGCCGCGCCACGGCCTCGTCGTAGGACGCCTGCCCGGCGGCGCGGTCCACCGGGATGTGGTGCATGCCGCGCATCAGCGGGCCGGCGACCGGGTTGCTGAAGATCTCCTGCTTGGCCATGAACCGCACGAGCCGCTTCGCCGGGCGGGCGCCGAGGCCGCAGTAGATGAAGTCCAGGTAGCTGACGTGCGTGCAGGCGAGCACCGCACCGCCGCGGGCGGGCACGTGTTCGGCGCCGGTGACCCGGAGGCGGTTGTCGAGCAGCCGGAACATCAGCCGCGCGGCGACCAGGACGGGCGGGTACACGAATTCAGCCATGCGCCCAAGGCTACGGGACCGTAGGTTTCCCGCCGGTAGGTCGCGCGGGTCGGCTCCGCCACACTTCAGGGGCAGGACACGTAGTGGAAGTCCGGGGCGCGGTCGAGTTCGCCGACGAGCCGGCTGGCGTCGTCGGCGCGCGGGTAGACCGCGATCCAGAACGGCGTCCCGGTGCGCCGGAAGGTCGCGACGCGGTACCAGGCGGGCAGGTCGTCGGCACAATCCTGGCGATCGGCGTATCCCGACCGGCCGGGCACGGCGAGCGTCGACCGTTCCGCGTCCATCCCGACCACCAGCACGTGCGAACCGGCGCGGCTCGCGAGCAGCCCCGGCGACCCGGCGCTCACAGTTGATCCGGGCGGCAGGTAGCGGGCGAGCCAGTCGCCGACCTCGGCCAGTTGCGCTCCCTGCGTGCTCCAGGCCCGCACGCGCTCCAGCACTTCAGGACTGAACACGGAGACCGCCACCGCTACCCCGGTGAGCGCCGCAGTGACCGCCGGAACCGCCCGGGAAATCGCCCGCGGCCTCGGCACCGGAGCGAGGACGCCGCACCCGGCCACCGCGGCGACCGCCAGCAAGGGCGGCACCGGCACGAGCAGCCGCCACGACAGTCCCGGATCCTCCTCGAAAAGCACCACGATCCCGGTGTGGCCGACGGCGAGCGCCAGCACCAACCACAACGCCGACCGGGCTTCCACCGCGCGTCCACGCGATGCCACCAACCCCGCCACCACCGCGGCCGGGACGAGAAAACCCAAGTGCGCCAAGGCGAAGCCGCCCAGATACGGCCAATCCGGTGCGGGCGGCAGGCTCACGTCCGACGCGAACCGGTCGTAGTAGGTAACGCGCCAAGCCGTCCACGGAGCCAAGAACACCAGCGCGCCCAGCACAAAACCGACCGGCGCCCACCAGGTGTGCCGCCCGCGCACGGCAGCGAAAACGAGCCATCCCGCGCCGACAACGGCGAGCGCAATCCCTTCCGGCCGCGTCATCACCGCGCTGGCGACGAGCACGCCGGCGACCAACGGCCGGCCCGCCACCAACGCGTACGCGACACAGAGCATGAGCAACGCGAACATCGGCAGCTCAGTGCCCGAAAGCCCGTACACCGCAAGCCCGTTCGCCCCCGCGGTCAGCAACGCCGCCGCGACCCCGATCGCGCGCCGCGGCTCGGCCCCCTCCGGCAACCAGAGCGCGGCGATGCGGTTGGCGAGGAAATACGCCATCAACACGCATCCCAACGCGGCCACGCCACTCAATACGACAGCCGCCGACGGCACTTCCGCACCGAATGCCCCGCGCGGCAAGGCGATCGTTACGAGCCAGAGGAAATTCGAGTACGTCTCGCTGCGGTCGCCAGGGTTGAAGACCGGGCCGTTGCCGTCGGCGATGTTCTGCGCGTACCGGAAGCTGACGTACGCGTCCTCGGTCGCGGTGGCGAACAACAGCTGATGCAGCAGCGAAAACCCGAGAACGAGCAGAAGAACCCCGACCCGCCACCGCCGGTCCTGCCCCATCCGCCGCCAGGCGGCGACGACCAGCGCGGCCAGCGCCAGCCATCCCCCCACGACCGCGTAAACCACGCGCCCCCAGCCTCCCGCGCCCCTCACCCGTCCAGCCGACCCCCGGGCGGACCGTTCCTCACCGGCTCCAGTCAAGCGCGCGGCCGCGCTTCCCGGACATCAGCCGTTCGGGTGTATATGGGGTGCGGCTAGCCTAAGGCCCGATTCCCATCCGCCACGGGGAGCAGGCGGACGCCGATAACTCGAGGAAGACTGTGCCGAGCGACCCCACAACGTTGTCCGTGGTAGCCAGCATCGCCTGCTGCCTGCTCGTGCTCGGGATTCCCGGGCTGATCACCGGCGCCGCCGCCGGATTGCGCGGCTGGCTGCTGGCCGGCCTGACCCCGCTGCTGAGCTACGCCGTCGGCGGCCTCGCGGGCCCGTGGACAGCGGCGATGGGGCTGCCCTTCAACGCCTGGACCTATGCGCTGGCCACCGTCATCTTCGCGGCTGTCGCGTTTGGACTCCGGTGGCTCACGGTGCGCCGGTGGCGGCCCGAGCGAGAGGTGCGGGCCTGGGAACCGCGGGCGAACTGGGCGGTCGCTGCCTGCGTCGTCCTCGCCACCGTCATCGGGTTCTACACGGCCGCGCACGGCATGGGCCACCTCGGCGCGATCGCGCAAGGCGGCGACGCGCCGTACGCGGCCAACGGCGTGCGCTACATCGCCGAAACCGGCGACGGCAGCCTTTTCGGCATGGGCACGGTGAACTGGTACGGGGACGGGAAACCGCCTTTCTACCCGAACGCGTACCACCTGCTCGCCTCCGTCCAGTACACGCTCAGCGGCGGTTCGATCCCGCTCACCCTGGACGTGAACACGGCCCTGCTGCCGGGCTTGCTGGCGCTTTCGCTCGCGGTGCTGGTGCGGGCGTTCCGCGGCCGCGCGGTGCTGGCCGGAGCCGTCGCGCTCGCCTCGGTCGCGCCGGTGATGGGCCTGTACGAGTCGATGGACCGCGGGCCGCTGTACCCGTTCCTGCTGGGCATGGCGCTCACCCCGTTGGCCGCCGTGGTGCTGCGCCGGTACCTCGACCGGGTCGCACCGGACACCGGTTTCGTGCTGATGATCGGGGCGGTCGGACTGCTCTGTATCCACTCGTCCACGTTGTTCGGCGCGATCCTGTTCGCCGGGCCGCTGCTGGTGCAGCGCTGGATCGAACGGTGGCGCTCGATCGGCAGGGACCTGCTGGCACTGCTGCCGATCGCGGTGCTGGCGATGCTCGTGGCGTGGCTGCAACTGTTCGGCGCGCTGGGGCTGGCGAACAGCTCGACGGTGCAATACCTCGGCTGGCCCAGCGAATGGCGCGCGACGACCGCGCTCGGCGCGTTGCTCGGGTTCCAGCATTTCGAACCACAGCCGCAGATTGTGCTGTCGGTGGCGCTGCTGGCCGGTTTCATTTTTTTCCGCAGGCTTGGCTCGCTGCGCTGGATCGGCTTGACCGCGCTGGTCACCGGCTTGTTCTACATGGCGGTCTCGTCCTCGGACGCACCGCTGGTCATGGCACTGGCCCGGCCGTGGTGGGACGACCCGTACCGGTTCATCACGATGGCGATCGTGCCGCTGTCGTTCATCGCGGGCCACGGAATCGCGGGACTGCACGAGTGGCTGAAGGAACGGCTGCCCGCGCGGGTACCGCCGGCAGCGCTCGCCGGGGTGGTTCTGGTCGCCTTCGCGGGAGCCTCGAAAGGCCTGTACACCGAGACCAACAGCGAGGTGGTCGCGCGCGGGTATCACCGCCCCGATCCGCACACCCTGGAAATCACGCCCGGCGAGGAACGCGCGATGGCGGAACTGGGCAAGCTCGCGAAGCCGGGTCAATGGGCGATGAACGACCGCTGGGACGGCACGCCGTGGACCTACGCGCTCAGCGGCGTCCGCACCGTCGCCGCCCACGACGACGGCACGAGCCCGCCGTCGGATGCCGTGCTGCTGGCCGCGAAATTCCGCGACTACGACACGGACCCGGCCGTCCGCGCCGCCGTACAGCGCCTGAACATCCACTGGGTGATCCTGGGCCGTCCGGCGGCTCCGCCGAAGCGCGCTTATGCGGATCCGGGGGTGAACGGGTTGGCGGGGCTGCCGTTCCTGAAAGAGGTGTACCGCAACGAGGACGCGGTGATTTACCAGCTGAATCGCTGAGGGCTGGTCATTCCAGGATCAAGTACGGCCTCTTCAGCACCCGGAAAATATACTGATCGGGCCCGACTTTATCGACCAGAGTGCGAAAGTTCGCCGCACTGAGCACCGAGTACAACGTCTCCTCGAGGATGTCCTTCGCGGCATCGTCCGAATCGGCGACCACGGTTTTCCACTTGACGGTGACGCCGTACGGCGGGCCCGCGTGGACCTCGACCACCGCCCCCGGACTCGCCTCGGTCCACGCGTGCACGACAGCCGGGATCCCCATCCGCACCAGCTCGTCGCGGGCGAGATTCGCCAGTTCAGTCCACGACTCGACCGCTTCCGCCGAAGCCTGGACAGCCTCGCCGCCCTCGGTGGACCACGTTTCCATCAACCGAAGCGGATCAGACACTCTTGGCCCCCCTCAACCGGGCCGGCGCGGCCAAAACCCGGAACTCGTAGTACCTGTGCGCGGAATTGTCGATGAACACTCGGAAACCAGCCTTGTCGAGCAAGCGGTGCACCGCGCGCTCTATCATCCCGGTCACTTCGAACACCCGGACCACCAGCGGGTCGTCCATTTTCTGCGCGATCAGCTTCTCCCGAAAACTCTCCGTATCGATGATGGGCGCATGCCAGCCGAACAGCACTCCGTACGGATACCGGTCGGCAATATGAATGCACACCCCAGGAGGAGTGTCCAGAGAAACGGGGTCGCGGGAAGTGCTGATCGAGGCGGGCAGCCCTAGCCGTTGCAGTTCAGCACGAGCCAGGTTCGCCAATTCGACCCAGGTCGCAACTGCCTCGTCCGGAGCGCGATCCTCGAGCGCCTGCTGCTGGTCAAGCAGGGATTTCTTGGAGAATTGGAACGGGTCTGTCACAGCGGTTCCTCATCATTGTCAACCCGTCCGGACGGAGGGTCTTATTCTCGACAAAATACCGGAACCGGCCTCGCTGTGACGCTCCTCACAGCACGTAATACCCACCCGGCACCGGCGATAGCAAAGCGGACGATCTGCGGCGATCAATCGAACGGATTAACATACACATGAAAGAACTGGGGATAGGCAGCAATTGCGTCATTCGGTCTATGGACCGCGAAAGCCGTTACTGGTATTCGGCCTGCCGCGCCCGGTCCTAGCCGCCGATTACGCCAGCACTCCATCGGACCGAGAAGGAAGAACGCCTGTGCCTCGAAGAACCCGCAGCATCCTGGCTCTCTCCGCAACCCTGGTCACCGGCGGCGTACTGACCGCCGTCCCGGCGCACGCGATTTCCGGCGGAACTGTCGTGCCCTCCGGAACGTCGGGCTATCTCGCGCGCATCGCGACCCCGACAAAGGCATGCTCGGCCGCGCTGATCGACCCGTCCTGGGTCATCACCTCGGCGACCTGCCTGACCGCGAGCGCCACCGGTGCGCCTACCGAAAACGCGACGGTCAGCGTCGGCGCGGTCGACGTCAGCACCGGAGCAGGGACGAACGCCAAGGTCGTCAAAGTAATCGGCCGGACCGATCGCGATGTCGCGCTGGCGAAACTCGACAAGCCCGCTACCGGGATTGCACCGGTCGCACTGGCCACGACTGCCCCGGTGAGCGGGGAATCCCTCCAACTGGCTGGCTTTGGCCGTACCGCGACCGAATGGGTGCCTGCTCGGCCGTCCATTGCCACGTTCTCGGTCTCGTCGGTGAACGCCACCGAGGCGTCGGTGACTTCAGCCAACGGTTCGGACACCTGCCTCGGCGACGCTGGCGGCCCCGCCCTGCGCACGGTGGGCGACAAGGTCGAGGTCGTAGCCGTCAACAGCCGCTCCTGGCAGCACGGCTGCCTCGCGGTGACCGAAACCCGCGAAGGCGGCACCGAAGCCCGGGTCGACGACCTCGCCGACTGGGTCCGGCAGAACACCGTTCCGACTCCGGTGAGCTGCCCGAACGGCGCGGTCGTGTGGGACGACATGGCCGACGGCAGCCTGTGGCGGCACATCCACAATGGCCCGGTGAACGGCACAGCGAGCTGGACCGAACCGACCAAGTCGAGCGGCAACGGCTGGTTCGGGCGGCCGGTCGCGGGCAAGAACGGCGCCATGTGGGACGTCCACCGTTCGTACGGCGCGGGCGACCCTTACGGCGACGGCGTCCTCAAGCTCTGGAAATGGGACGGCGCGAACCTGACCGGCGGCAAGGCGGTCGGCGACGGATGGGCCCGGTATCTCACGCCGGAGTTCAAGAATCGCATCACCGTCGACCAGGCCGGTCGCATTTTCATGGTCAACGACCAGGGCGAACTGCGCGCCTACCTATGGGACGACGCTGCCAACAAGTGGGTCGACGGCAACGGCCAGCTCGTCGACACGGGCTGGACGAAGTACGACTCGATCACCGCTGCCGGCGACGGCGTGCTCTACGCCCGGACGCCGAACGGCAATCTGTACCGCTTCCAGTACGACTTCGGCACGGCGAAATGGACTCAGCGGGAGAAGCTGGTCGGCACCGGATGGAACATCTTCAGCGGCATCTTCTCGCCTGGAGCTGACATCCTGTACGGCCGCGGCGCCTGGGGTCCGGGCCCGTGGGACGGCAAGGACGGCCCGGTTCTGCGCTGGTACCGGTACTCCGCGAACACGGACACCTGGCTGCCGGTAGGTACCAGCGGCACGAGCGTCGGTTCCGGGTGGAACACCGACCTCCACGCGACTGCCGCACCGGACTCGTGCCGGCTCGTTCCGTGAGCTGAGCTCTCCTTAAACGACTGAGGAGGCCGCCCGAACCCGGGCGGCCTCCTCGTATGCGAGAACTCAGGCGGCGTCGACCGGAGCCGTCCGCCGGGCCGCCATCTTCGCGCCCAGCGCGGCGAAACCGGCCGTGAGCAGGTCCGCCACGGTGAACATGACCCGCGACGCCACCGCGAAGGCCGTCGCCTGGCCGACCGTCAGGCCGCTGGCCGTGAGGACCGCGACCTGCGCGACCTCGCGGACGCCGACCCCGCTGGGCAGGATGAAGGCGAACGTGCCGACCGTCATCGCGACGGCCATCGCGCCCACGCACAGGATGAATCCGTTGAAGCCCGGCGCGCCGACGGAGTTCGCCAGCAGCCACAGGTGCACGCCCTGCAGAGCCCACGCGCCGGTGGAGGCACCGAACGCCTTGAGCACGACGCCCCAGCCCAGCGGCTCGGCGAGCGGAGGACGGCGCAGGAGCTTCAGGACCAGCGACGTGCCCCAGCTCAGGATGCGCGGGTGCAGCAGCGCGAGACCGACCGGGATCAGCACGAACAGCCACATCGCGCGCGGGCTGTTGCTGAACACCGCCGGTGCCGCGAGCAGCGACACGACCAGCGCGGACACCACGCTCACGCCCAGCTGGATCAGCGAGCCAGTGAAGATCCGGGCCCTTGCCAAGCCGGCCTTGCGACCCAACTCCATCTGCAGCAGGTACGCCCACACGGACCCCGGGACGTACTTGCCGAGCGAGCCGACCAGGCAGATCTGCGCGCCGCGCGCGTAGCCGATCGGTTTGCCCAGATGGTCAACCAGGACCTGCCAGCCCCAAGTGGACACCATGATCGCCAGGATCAGCGCCACCAGGCTCAGCGCCGAGGACTGCCAAGCGACATCCGACAGCGTGTGCCAGAACTCGTCCCAGTTGGACGCCAGGCTCTTCGCCGCGAAGCCGATCACCAAGAGGATGGCGACCCAGCGCACGACGTCGAGCACCCGCGCCTTGGTGGACTTGCGGGCTTTTCCGGTGGTCGGGGCGTCCTCAGTGGATGGAGTGTCCTCAGTGGACGGGGTGTCGTCCCCCGGGCTCTGCGTACGAACGGTCGTCACTGCCTCTCAGCTCCTCAGGCCTGTACCGTGACCAGCCGGCTGAACTCGGACAGCAGATCGTAGCCGTCCCAGACCCCGGCGAACGTGAGGGCCGAGCCGAAGGGCACGACCCGGTCCACCCCGCGTCCGGCGAGCGCCGTCACGAATCCGGTCAGTTCCTCGCGGGTGAACCCGAACTGGCTCACTGTCTGGTCCTTGCGCTGCACGATCGGCACCAGCTCGTCCAGCGACGCCACCGAGGCGTTCGCGAACGTGCCCGCGCCCAGCCATTCGCGCGGCATCACTTTGGCGTCGGCCAGCTCGAGCGTCGCCAGCGCGTTGCCGTCGAAACGGATCGACGACACCAGACCGTCGACCGCCGCGCCGTACGCCGACACTCGCTTCTGCACGGCCATCGCCGGCTCGGTGACGTGCTGTTTCGCCGCCAGCACCTCGGCGAGCAGCCCGCGGAACTCCTGTCCGGCGGCCTGCGCGCCCGCCGCGTCACCGACCCAGAACACCGCGCGCGGCGACGAGCAGGCGGCCTGGTCGAACCAATACGAGTCGTTGTAGAAGCCCTCGGCGGCCGCCTTGCGCTGCTCCGGCGCGGCTTCCTGCCAGCCGCGCACCGACGCGATCGCGAACGACGAGCGGTCCGGGAAGGTGAGGTCACGCGCGTGCGGGGCCAGCGGGTATTTCCGCAGCGCGGCCACGGAAGCGTCGCCGCCCCAGATCACCCGCAGGTCCGCGGCCAGCGACAACGCGCCGCTGACCTCGTCGCTGCGGTCGTAGGTGACCATCCGCTGGGTGGCGCGGATGGTGGCCGCGGTCTCCGGCGAGACGTCTTCCATCGCCGCGTTCAGCGCTTCCAGCACGGCTTCCGCCGCACCGGCCGAACGCGAGGACACGCGCACGACATTGCTGTTGCCCGCCAGCGCCGACAGCGCCCACGAGTACACGAAAATGGTGTCCACGTTGGCGGGCGGCACGTGGAAAACGAGCCCGCGCGGGAACCGCAGCGAATCGCCGTTGGTTTCCAAAGTGGACAGTGACTTCGAGAGTTCTCCCTTGCGCAGGAAGAAACCCAGCGAGGCCAGCTCCGGGAAACGCCGCGCCAGCGCGGGCGCGAGCAGCTTGCGCGCGAACTTGGTGACGAACTCGACCACCCGCGGGTCGCCGACCGTCAGCCTGCCGCCGGGCGGTTCCTCGCGCAGCTCGTCCAGCAGGGCGCCGACCGAAACCGAGTCGCCCAGCGGAAAACGCTGGTCCAAAGCACTCACGCGGCCGCTCCCTGGAACGTGTCCGAGCACCCGCGGGCCTCGGCCTTCGGCAGCCTGCCCAGCACGGAGAAGTGCTTGCCGGGCCAGTCGCCGTCGTCGATTCCGTTGTACACGCCCAGGTCCTCGGTGAGCAGCACGTGCCCGGGGTACGAGCGCGGCAGCGTGCTCACCACCTCGATGACTCCCGGTTTACCGACCGGCTGCTCTTCCCAGGTCTCCGGGTCGCGGATCACGACGTCGGCGAAATCGGGGCAGTACAAGGAGTTCCCGGACGGGCCCTCGAGGAACACGGTGCCGATCTGCTCGATCATC
The DNA here is from genome assembly GCF_029087445.1 of Amycolatopsis sp. La24. Classification (NCBI taxonomy): domain Bacteria; kingdom Bacillati; phylum Actinomycetota; class Actinomycetes; order Pseudonocardiales; family Pseudonocardiaceae; genus Amycolatopsis; species Amycolatopsis sp. La24. Next base: position 127,515 of record NZ_JARACH010000002.1, on the reverse strand, counting down.
CCGTAGTAGTTGTGGATCCGGGTGAGTCCGGTGTCCTCTTTGAACCGCCTGCGGAACTCGCTGTTGTCGACCGCGCGGTCGATCAGCTTCTTCCAGCCGCCGGAGTGGATGAGGATGCCGTTCGACAGGTCGAGCTTGTGCTCGCGGGCGACCTCGTAGAGGTACTGCCACACCATGAAGGTGAAGCCGAAGATCAGGAAGGGCTTGTCGCCGTACTCGGCGAGGAACTTCCGCACGGCCTCGACGTCCGGCTTGTCGTTCTCGTCCAGCACGTAGGTGTGCTTGCGGCCGAAGTTCGCCATGCCGAGCACGCCCGCGCCGCGCGCGGAGAACGAACGGCGGTTCTTGATGATGCCGATCGTGTCGACCATCAGCATCGGCAGCCGCTCGCCGCCCAGCACCTCCTGCAAGGTGGCGCCGAGCTGCTTCGTCTGCGCGCCCGCCGCTTCCTTGTCCAGGTAGATCCGCGACGCGCCGGCCCCGGTGGTGCCCGAGGACGTGAGGGTCTTGAAGACCTCGGAGTCCGGAATGGACTTCAGGTCGTGCGTTTTGAACATCCGCACCGGCAGCCACGGCAGGTCCGCGATCGTGGCGAACGACGCGTCCGGCGCGAAACCGAGCGAGGAGAGGATGCGCTCGTACCCGGCGGAGTTCGCCCGGTGGTGCGCGGTCAGCTCCGCGAGCTCAGGGAGCAGCGCCGCCTCTCGCTCCGCCTGCGAGCGCGTGAACACACTCATACCCGTCCTTCCAGCGACCGGTAGTCGATCTTCCCGCTGGCCAGCAGCGGCACTGTGTCGATCGGGCGCACGTCGAACCCGCTGGCGTGCAGGTGCAGCCGCTCCGCCAGCGCCCGGGCCGCGTCCTTGCAGATCGCCTTCGCGCCGTCGCCCTCGGGCAGTTCGGCGAACAGCACGACCTTGTCGCCCGCGGGCACCGCGGCCACGACGTCGATGCCCACCGCGGCCGTGCGCACGGCCTGCTCCAGGTCGTCCAGGCTGACCCGGTTGCCGAATACCTTGCCGATCCGCTTGAGCCTGCCGGTGATGTACAGATACCCCTCGTCGTCGAGGTACCCGAGATCCCCGGTGGCCAGCATTCCGCCGTATTCGTCGCCCGCGCTCAGCCCTGCTTCGTCCTCCGCGTAACCCATCATCACGTTAGGTCCACGGTAAAGGACCTCACCGACAATTTTGGGATGCGTGGTTTCCTCGCCGTCGTCGCGGCGGATGGAGAACGAACCGCCCGGCAGCGCCGGACCGGCCGAGCCGATCTTGTCCGCGAGCCGCTCGGCGGGCACCGTGGTCATCCGCGGGGACGCCTCGGTCTGGCCGTACATGACGTACATCCGGCCGCCGACCGCGAGCATCTTGTCGTTGAACTCGGCGACCAGGTCGTCCCGCAGCTTGCCCCCCGCCTGGGTGAGGGTCCGCAGAGTCGGGTACTTCGCCGGGTCGAATTTCAGCCGGCGCAACATTTCGTAGTGATAGGGCACGCCGGACAGCGAAGTCACGCCGTGTTCCTTCACCGAATCCCAGAATCCGCGGCCGAGTACGCCTGAAGATTCGATAACCACAGTCGCACCGCGCAAAAGGTGCGAATTCAGCACCGAAAGTCCGTAGCTGTAGTGCAGCGGCAGACAGGTCGGAGCGACCTCCTCCGCGTCGATCGCCAGCACCTGCGCGATGGCGTCGGCGTTGGCCAGCAGGCCCTGCCGGGACAGCCGGACGAGCTTCGGATTGCCGGTGGAACCGCTGGTCGGAAGCAGAACGGCGAGGTCAGGGTGCGGGACCGCGCCCTCGGCCGACTCACGCACCCAGTGCCCGTTCTCGGCCCGGTAGCCCTCAGGCGCGTCCGCTTCGGGCGCGGCCAGCACGGCAGCCGGCCGGAACCGGGTGATCAGGCCTTCGAGCACCTCCGCGTCGAGCGCGGGGTCGATCAGCGCGATCGCCCGTCCCGCCTCGAACGCGCCGAGGTACCGCAGCACGCTGTCCAGGTCCAGCGACATCCGCGCGAACAGCACGCCGGGCGGGAGCTCCGCCAGCGCGGCCGCGGACCGTTCGACCTCCGCCGTCAGCTCGTCGCCCGCCAGCGTGCGGCCACCGGCCACGTCGACCAACCGGGACCCTTCGCCAACCAGATTCACCGAACCTCCTCGCCCTCGCGAGAGCACTTCACAGCACCAAGCCGCCGTCGACGCCCAGCACCTGACCGGTCACGAACGACGCCTCGTCGCTCACCAGGAAGCGGATCGCCTTCGCCACGTCCTCGGCGGCGCCGAGCCTGCCGAGCGGCGTGCGCGCGATGTTGTCCGCCTTCGCGTCCTCGGCGAGACCGGCGGTGAGGTCGGTGTCGATCACGCCCGGCGCGACCGCGTTGACCCGGATGCCGGAGCGGCCGAGTTCCTTCGCCGCCGAACGCGCGATGTTCGCCACCGCCGCCTTCGACGCCGCGTACACCGTCTGACCAGCGCTTCCGTACTCGCCGACGATGCTCGCCAGCACGACGATCGCGCCGGTCTTCTTCCGCATCATCGCCCTGGCCGCGGCCTGCACGGTGTGCAGGGTGCCGGCGACGTTGGTGCTCAGCGTGGTGTCGACCAGGTCTTCCTTGATCATGCCGAGGAGCGCGTCCTCCATGACGCCGGCGTTGGCGACCACGATGTCGAGCTTGCCGTGTTCCTTCGCCACGCCGCGCACCAGCGTGGAGACCGCTTTGGCGTCGGTCACGTCGAGCGCGAGGCCTGCCGAAGCGCCGGCCGCGGCCGCGGCCTCCTTCGCGCGCGACTCGTCGCGGCCGGTCAGCACCACGGTGGCCCCGGCCTCGGCCAGGGCCTTCGCCGTGGCGAGGCCGATCCCGCGAGTCCCGCCGGTGACGAGCGCGACGCGTCCGGACAGATCAGTCATTCTTGGACTTCAGCTCGGTCACCATGTCGACCGCGACCTTGAAGCTCGACATGTCGATCACCTGGTCGGTGTCGAACTCGACGTCGAACTCGTCCTCGATGGCGGCGATCAGCGCCATGTGACCGACCGAGTCCCACGCCTCGATGTCGCGGTACTTGAGGTTCTCGACGTCAACGTCCCCGTCGAGATCCAGCGCCTCGACGAAGACCTCTCGCAGCTTGGGGGCGATTTCCGACATTCACAGCTCCTAGTGTTCGTCGCGGGGGCGGGCGTCCCACGCCTTGACCACGGTAGAGAGGTCCCCGGGAAGGCGATCGGCCAGCCCGTCGTCCGGCAGTTCGCCCTTGCCCTTCAGCCACGGCGAGAGCGCCTCGATCATGGCCTCGTCGAGGCCGCGCCGGGACAGCCCGACCACATTGACGCCGGTCACCCTCGCCGGGTTGCCTACCGCGATCGTGAAAGCGCCCACTTCGCGGCGGACCGCCGAGCTCATCCCGACCATCGCGCCCGGCCCGATCACGACGCGCTGGTGCAGCACCGTGCCCATGCCGAGGTTCGCGCCGTCCCAGATGTGGCAGTGCCCGCCGGTGATCACGTTCGACGCGACGGTGACGCCCGAACCGACCAGGCAGTCGTGCGCGATGTGGCTGCCGCGCAGGTAATAGCTGTCGCTGCCGAGGGTGGTGGTGCGCCAGGTGCCCTGGTGCACGCTCACGTACTCGCGGATGCGGTTGCGATCGCCGATCACGACGCCGTAGCCGTCCTGGTCCGGATCACCGGTCGGCGCTTCCTCCCAGGCCGCGGGATGCGGACGCCCGCGGTCCTCGCCCGGCGTGCCGATGGTCACGTGCGGTCCGATCCAGTTGCCGTCGCCGATGCGAGCCGGGCCGACGATGACCGCGTACGGGCCGATGACGTTGCCTTCGCCCAGCTCCACGCCCTCGCCGACGACTGCCGTGGGGTGAATCCGGTTGGGTGCCGCAGGTGACACAGTCGGTGATCCGTTTCGTCGCTTCCGGCCTGGACGGCCTGGGGTCAAGGGCTGCCTGCGGCGCCCGGTAACGTGTGGCCCGCGTGCATGCAGGGTGGCCGGGCGCAGAACCGGCGGCTTTCCGGCCTCGCGGCCGGAGCGCCTAGCACTGTACCGGACGCACAGAAATCCCCAGCCGAGAGAGACTGCCGATGATCCCCATTACCGTGGTCGACGTCCGAGACGCGGAGGACCTGGTCGTCGAGGTGCTGCGATCCGGCTCCATCGCTCAGGGGCCGATGGTCAAGCGCTTCGAGGACGCTTTCGCGCAAGTCGCGGGCACGAAGCACGCCATCGCCGTGAACAACGGGACGACGGCGCTCGTCGCGTCGCTGCAGGCGCTGGACCTTCAGCCCGGGGACGAGGTGGTGACCTCGCCGTTCACCTTCGTCGCGACGCTGAACGCGATCCTGGAGGCGGGCGCGACCGTCCGGTTCGCCGACATCCGGCGCGACGACTTCGCGATCGACCCGGACGCGGTCGCCGCGGCGGTCGGCCCGCGCACCAAGGTGCTGATGCCGGTCCACCTGTACGGCCAGACCGCGGACATGGGCAAGCTCGCGCCGCTCGCCGCCGAGCACGGGCTGCGGATCATCGAGGACTCCGCGCAGGCCGTCGGCGCGTCGTTCGAGGGCAAGCAGGCCGGGTCGTACGGCATCGGCTGCTTCTCGCTGTACGCGACGAAGAACGTGACCACCGCCGAGGGCGGCGTGATCACCACGGACGACGACGCGCTGGCCGACAAGCTGCGCGTGATGCGCAACCAGGGCATGAAGGCCCGCTACCAGTACGAGATGGCCGGGCACAACTACCGGATGACCGACCTGCACGCCGCGGTCGGCATCCCGCAGCTGGAGAAGCTCGACCAGCTCACCGCTGCCCGCCAGGCCAACGCGAAGCGGCTGTCCGAGGGTCTCGCCGGCACGCCGGGCCTCGAGGTCCCGCAGGTGCTGCCGGGCCGCGAGCACGTGTGGCACCAGTACACCGTGCTGGTCGGCCCGCACGCGATGCTCTCGCGCGAGGAATTCGCTTCCGCACTGACCGAAAAGGGCATCGGCAACGGGATCTACTACCCGAAGATCGTCTTCGACTACGACTGCTACCGCGGGCACCCGCTGATCCCGGACGCTCGCGTCGAGGACTTCCCGGTGGCGTCCGCCGTTGCCGCGCAAGCGCTTTCGCTGCCGGTGCACCCGCACCTGACCGAATCCCAGCTGGACCGGATCATCGAGGCCGTTCGCGAGGTACTGGGCGCATGACACACCGCATCGCACTCGTCGGCACCGGCAACATGGGCTCGCTGCACGCGCGTGTCCTGTCGCAGAACGACCGGGTGGACCTGGCCCGCGTGATCGACCCGCGCGAGGAAGCGGGCCGCGCGGTCGCCGACCGCTACGAAACCCAGTGGACGCCGGAAATCGGCTCACTGTCCGATGTGGACGCAGTCGTGCTCGCCTCGGCCACCGAGGTGCATTACGAGCTGGCGCAGGAGATTCTCGGCCAGGGCAAGCCGATGCTGGTCGAGAAGCCGGTGTGCAACAGCCTCGAGTTCTCGCAGGAAATCGTTGCCCTGTCGGCAAAGAAGGACGTCCCGCTGATGTGCGGGCTCCTCGAGCGCTACAACCCGGCCGTGATGACCGCGCGGGCGCTGGTGAACGAACCGGTGCACCTGATGGCGCGCCGGCACGGCCCGTACGCGCCGCGGATCAAGACCGGCGTCGCGTGGGACCTGCTGGTGCACGACGTCGACCTGGCGATCCAGTTCTTCGGCGGGTCGACCCCGAGCCGGGTCACCTCCAGCGCCGGCTACTTCCACCCGCAGTCGGTCACCGGGGCCGAGGACACCATCGAAACGGTGCTGTCGTTCCCCGCCGGACTGGCCACGGTGTCGGCCTCGCGGCTGGCGCAGCGCAAGGTCCGGTCGCTGACGGTGTCCGAACTGGACCGCATGATCGAGATCGACCTGCTGCGCCGCGACGTGACGATCTACCGGCACGTCTCGCACGATTCGGTCACCCCGGACGGCCTCGGCTACCGGCAGCAGACCGTCATCGAGATCCCGGAGCTGGTCACCGCGCGCGAGCCGCTGGCGACCCAGCTGGACCGGTTCGTCGACCTGCTGGAGGGCAAGGTCGACGCGGACGTCGAGCGGGCGCTGATCCTGCCGTCGCACGAGGTCGTGGCGCAGGTTCTGGCTGAAGCCGCCTGATTATTTGGTGAGGCGTTTGCCGTCCGCGGAGTAGGCGACCAGCGGGGTCGCGCTCTCCGCGGACGGTACGTCGTCCTGGTCGAACCAGAACACGACGACGTCCGGATCCTCGCTCCAGCGCGCTGTGTGCGCCGGGACCGTGCGACCGTCCACTGTGGTCTCAATGCGTGCGGCCGGCCCGCTGAAGTAGCCGTAGACCGGCACCCAGGTATCGGACACGGTGGTGCCGCCCGAGGTGGCGTGGAAGCCGAAAGAGCGGTCCCTGCCTTCGGATTCGTTGGCGAGGTAGAGCGGGCGCAGGTTGCCGTCCGGTTCGGACAGACTGGCCATCACTCCGAATTGGACAGTCGGCAGGTTGTCCGGGTCGTCGATTTCCGTTGCGTAGAAGACAAGTTCCGCACCGTCGGAGTAGGTGCCGGTGGAAATCACGTCACCGAGCGGCCGCGGCTCAGCCGACGTCGAAGCCGGTGCTGACGCCGCGGTGCTCGTTGTTATTACCGACGGCGGAGGCACTGCCGCCGCGTGCACCTGCTCCGGCGCACCGCCCGGCGAGCGCAGCCAAGCCGCACCGAACACGACGGCGACCACGGCCACTGCCGCTCCCGAGGACGTCAGAAACCGCCGCCGACGCCGGATCCGCCCGCCGTCCTTGAAGATTCGCTCCAGATCGGGCTCCGCGAAGGGTTCCGCGGGCGCTTCCTGAAGCGCGGCGCGCAACCGGTCGAGTTCGTCCGTCACGCGCTCACCTCCCCGACCAGCGCGTCACCGTCCACGCGCAGTTTCGCCAGCGCGCGGGAATTGGTGCTCTTGACCGTGCCGACGGACACACCCAATTCCTCGGCGACTTGGTGTTCCGGCAAATCGAAGAAATGCCGGAGCACGACCACGGCGCGTTCCCGGGCGGTGAGCCGGGCCAATGCGTCGGAAAGCCATTCCCGGTCCGTGACGGCATGCGAAATGTCCGGCACCTTCGACGGTTCCGGCATCTCCTCGGTGGCGTATTCGCGGATCGGGCGACGCCACATGTCGATGACGTGATTGGCGAGGACGCGCCGGGCGTAGGCGTAGGGGTTCTTGCGCCGCACCTTAGGCCAGGCGGCGTAGGTGCGGGTGAAGGCGGTCTGCGCGGCGTCCTCAGCCTGGTGACGGTCGCCGGTGAGCAGGTAGGCGGCGTGGGTGAGGCGGGCAGAACAGGACCGCACGAAGTCGGCGAATTCGTCGTCCCCGCGCACGATCCCCCCTCTGTTTCCCGGTGGCCTTACTGTCCAGGTTACGGGGGCGGGGGACGTGCGTCGACGTAATGGCTGGTCAGTCTTGTCTCAACGGCGACGCATGGTGTTCGGGTCAGCGCTGCGCGCGAGGGTCGACAAGCGCGCTCAGATCGAGCTTCACCGGCGCGCCCGCGACCTCGAGTTCGACGGTGCCGGAATACTCGCCGAAATTCTCGTAATCGCCGTCGATGAGCCGGTAAGCAATCATGCTGACCGGCGGATCCAGATCCACGATCCAGTAATGCTCGATCCCCGCATCGGCGTACTCGAAAAGCTTCGCACCCAGGTCGACGTGCTTCGTTCCGGGGGACAGCACCTCGATCACCAGCTCGGCATCCGCCGCGGCGATCCGTGCGGGGTTGGACTCCGCGACCTCAGCCGAGGTCACGACGACGTCCGGAACGCGGATCGTCAGCGGGCTCTCACACAGGAGCAGCTCCGCCTCGGCACCGGCGCTCATTTCCGGGCAGAGCTGCTCGTCGAGCAAGAAAGCCAACCGCGTCACGGACCGCAGGTGGAACCACATCGGACGCGGCGACACGGACGGAACCCCTTCGACAACCTCGATCCGGACCTTCGGGTTCTCCGGAAGGTCCGCCCAGTCGTCAAGGGTCAGGAGGTGGTGAGGCCATTCAAGGACACTCATGGAATCTCCTTCACCGACAGTGACTGAGAGCAGTGTCCCATGTTACCCGGAGCATCCGCCAGCGCGTGACGCACCGTGTCCGAATCACTTCTCCGTGAAGTCGCCTGACGGAGAGCCCCATCCCGACGAGTCGTCCGACAGCGATCGGCGGCGGGCGTTTTCCTCGCGGACCCGCTTCACCTCGGCCTCGATGTACTCCTCGTCGTAGCGCTGGAATACCCGCGCCGGGTTGCCCGCTACGAGCGAACGCGCGGGAACGTCCTTGGCGACCACGGAGTTCGGCTGCACGGTCGCGAAGTCACCGATCGTGACGCCCGGCATGATCACCACGAGGCCGCCGATGAAGCAGCCCTTGCCGATTTTCACCGGCTTGCGTTCGATCAGGTCGCTGCCGGAGTGGTTCTCCAGAGCCATGTTCGCGAGCCAGCTCGAGTGCGTGAACACGAGCGTGTTCAGGCCGATGCTGGTGTGTTCGCCGATTTCCAGCCCGCCGCTGGCGTCCAACGCCGCGCCCTCGCCGATCCAGCAGTGCTCGCCGATCGTGAGGTTTTCCGGGCTGATGATCTTGACCCGCTCGCGCACCCGGCACGATTCCGGCAGGCCGTAGAAGCGAGCCCGCTCGGCATCGTTCATGTACTGCGACACGAGGTCGTTCAGGATCATCGGGCGCAGCCGGTTGCTGCGCTCGTCCTCGAAGAACATCAGTTGTCCGCCACCATTTTCGTGAGCACCCGCAGGTGTTCCTCGGTCACCACGTCGAGCCCGAAATTGGCCCGGACCATCGAGCTTTCCCGCTCGGCGATCCGCGCGCGCAGTTCCGGGTCGTCCAGAAGGGACAGCACCGTCTTCTCGACCGCGTCCGAGTCGTCCGGGGGGACCAGCAGGATGTTCTCGCCGTTGTGCAGTTCGATACCGGGGTAGTTGTCCTCGGTGACCGACGCGATGGTCGCCGTGCCGGACAGCATTGCCTCCAGGGACGCGGTGCCGCAGCCGCCGTTCAGGTCGTGCGTCACGATGTCCGCCGCCGCGAAGTACGCGGGCACGTCCGCCTTCGGCACCGCGCCGGTGACGATCAACGCGTCGGCTACGCCCAGTTCCTTGGCTCGCTGCTGGAACGCGTCGTGGTACACCCGGCCGACGATCACCACGCGCAGGCCGGGGTGCCGCTCCAGAATGGCGGGCAGCGCCTCGATCAGCGGCAGCCGGTTGCGCAGCGGGATCACGTGTCCGAGCGACACGATCAGCGGCGCGTCCCCGATCTCCAGTTCCGCGCGCACGTCCTTGGTCACCGGCTTGGCGAAGTGCCCGGTGTCCACCGCGATCGGGAAGTACTCGGAGTTCTCGTCGCTCGTGCCGTAGCGCTCGACGCAGTAGTCCACGCCGAGCTTGTCGAGGATGACGAAGCGCGGGCGCAGGTACTTCAGCACCGGGTTCACCAGCATCGCGTCCAGCGCCCGGAACACGCGGCCGTACATCTTGTTCTCGCTGATCAGCAGCGTGTGGATGGTCAGGAGAACGGGCAGCTTGTGCCGGCGCGCGTAGATGCCGACCATCCAGGACAGGTCGAAGAACTGTCCGTGCAGGTGCACCGCGTCCGGTTTGAACTCGTTCAGCAGCTTCCACAGCCGCCGCCAGTTGCCCGGCCGCATCGACGCGAACGTCATGTCGAAGTCGATCGACAGGCCGAGCTGCGGCATTTTCACCGCGGGGAGGCGCACGACGCGGTAGCCGTCGCGCTCCTCTTCCGCCGGCGCGTCACCGTAGGCAGCGGTGATCGCCAGCACTTCGTGTCCGGCAGCCGCGTACTCGGCGGCCAGCGAGGCCGACATGTGCGCGCTCCCGCCCACGCGCGGCGGGAAGAAGTTGTTCACCACCACGATCCGCATGGGCTTTCCTTCGGCCGGGCCCGCAGTGCTCATTACGCATTCCCCTCGGAAGACGCGCCGACGGCGAGGCTCACTCGGAGTCCCGCACCAACGCGCGCATGCCCTCTTCGACGGTGATCTCCGGCTCCCAGCCGAGCACCTCGCGGGCCCGGGTGATGTCCGCGGCGCGGCGGGACACGAGGACGTCGCGCTTGTTGAACACCGGCTCGACGTCGACGCCGACCGCCTCGATCAGGATCTTCGCCAGGGTGGCGATCGAGGTGTCGATGCCGGTGCCGATGTTGATCGGCAGGTTCGACTGCTCCGACTCCAGCGCGGCGACGACGCCCTTGGCGAGGTCGGTCACGTGCACGAAGTCCATCGACTGGTCGCCCGCGCCGTCGATGATCGGCGGCTGGCCGGCGCGCAGGCGCTGGATGAAGTGGTTGATGACCGAGGTGTAGTACGCCTCGATCTTCTGGCCCGGGCCGTACACGTTGAAGAACCGCAGCGCGTTCCAGGAGAGGCCCTTGGTGCGCTCGTAGAAGCCGAGCAGGTCCTCGCCCGCGCGCTTCGAGATGCAGTACGGGGTGAGCGGGTTCAGCTTGTCGTCCTCGTGCATCGGCAGCTTCTCCGGCTCGCCGTACACCGAGGCGCTGGAAGCGAACACCAGGCGCTCGACGCCCTCGTCGGCCGCGGCCGCGAAGACGTTGTTGTTGCCGACCATGTTGATGTCGATCGACTCGCCCGGGTCCGCGATCGACTTGTTGATCGACACGGTGGCGAAGTGGATCGCGTGCGTGCAGCCGCGCATGGCCTCGCGGACGCCGACGCCGTAGCGCACGTCCTTCTCGACCAGTTCGACCTTGCCGGTGGCGACGAACTCGTTGACGCGGTCACGGTCGCCGCGGGTCATGTTGTCGAAGATCCGGACCGTGTAGTCCTTCTCCAGCAGGATCGGGATCACGTGCGAGGCGATGAAACCGCCGGCGCCGGTGAAGAAAACTTTCTTGTCGGACATGGGTTCTCCTCAGGGAGGTCGGCGGGTCAGGAAAGAGCGGACACGGCTTCGCGCACGGTGGTGACCACGCGCTCGACTTCGCTGTCGGTGAGTTCCGCGTGCATCGGGATCGCCAGCTGGCGGCGGAAGGCGTCGGCGGAGACGGGCAGCGGCTGCTGCTCGCCGTACACCGGCTGAAGGTGGGAGGCGTAGGTGCCGAAGTTGCACTGCACGCCCTGTTCGCGGATCCGCAGGGCCAGCGCGTCGCGGCTGATCTCCGGGGCCACCGTCATCAGGTAGGCCTGCCACGGGTGTTCGCGGTCGGGAGCCTCGACCGGCACGGTCAGCGCGTCGACGTCCTCGAACGCCTCGTGGTAGCGCTTGGCCACCGAGCGGCGGGCGGCGAGCAGGTCGGGCAGCCGGTCGAGCTGGACGCCCATGATCGCGGCCTGGATGTCCGACAGCCGGAAGTTCCAGCCCAGCTCGTGGAAGGACGGGATCGGCAGCGTGTCCGAGCCTTCGCGGCTGATCGCGGGCTCGATGCCGTAGGTGTGGATCTTGCGCGCGTGCGCGATCAGGTCCTCGCGGTTCGAGACCAGCGCGCCGCCCTCGCCCGCGGTGATGCCCTTGCGGCCGTGGAAGGAGAACGCGGCGAGGTCGGCGAGGCTGCCGGCCGGGCGGTTGCGGTAGGTCGCGCCCGCGGAGCAGGCGGCGTCCTCGAACAGCCACAGACCGTGCTTGTCGGCGATGGCGCGGTACTCGTCGAAGTCGCCGGGCTGGCCCGCGACGTCGACGGCGAGGATGCCGACCGTGCGCGGCGTGATGAGCGCTTCGATCGCGGCCGGGTCGGCGCTGAAGATGTCCGGGCGGATGTCGGCGAAGACCGGCTTCGCGCCGGCCTGCAGCACGGCGTGGCCGGTCGCCGGGAAGGTGTAGTCGCCGACGATCACCTCGTCGCCGGGCTGGACGCCGAGCACCTTCAGTCCCAGGAACAGGGCGGAGCCGCAGTTGCTGGTGGTCAGAGCGTGCGCGGTGCCGGTCAGCTGCGCGAACCGCTCCTCGAAGCGACGGCACGCCGGGCCCGCGCCGGCCAGCCAGCCGGAACGGAACACTTCGGCGACGGCTGCGAGCTCTTCGTCGCCGACGGTCGGCTTCCCGAGCAGGACGGGTTCGCCCACTGTAGATCTCCTGTGCATCGGGGTGTCCCGCATTGCGCGGGGTCGCGCCAAAGTGTATAGAAGTCGCGTTTGCCTCCTGTTTCGGGGACAGAACCCACGGGTAAGCACCCGTTCCGGGCATAGGCTCACGGGATGCGGATCGGGGTGCTGGGGGCCGTCGTCGCTTGGGACGGCGCGGGCGGGACGGTCGCCGTGGGCGGCCCGCGAGGCCGGGCGCTGCTCGCGTTGCTCGCGGCGGACGCCGGGCGGTTCGTGTCCGCCGAGCGGCTCATCGACGGGCTCTACGGCGAGGAACCGCCGGACGGCGCGGCCAACGCGCTCCAATCGCAGGTTTCGCGGCTGCGCGGCGCGCTGAAACTGCCGATCGAACTCACCTCGGCGGGGTACCGCCTCCGGATCGAACCGGACGAAGTGGACGCGCACCGGTTCGAGCGGCTGGCCGGCGAGGGCCGCCGCGAACTGGCCGAGGGCGACCCGACGCGGGCCAGCGACCTGCTCGGCGAGGCGCTCGCGCTGTGGCGCGGACCGGCGTTCGCCGACGTCCCCGCCGCAGAGGTCCAGGCCACCCGGCTGACCGAACTGCGTGCCGAAGCGGCTGCCGACCGGGTCGACGCGGAGATCTCGCTCGGCCGCGCCGCCGACGTCCTCGACGAACTGCGCACCGCCATCGCCGAGAACCCGCTGCGCGAGCGGTCGCGGGCTCAGCTGGTGCGGGCCTTGCACGCCGCCGGGCGGACCGCCGAGGCGCTCGCCGCGTTCGAGGACGCCCGTTGCACGCTCGCCGACGAACTGGGCGCGGACCCTGGTCCAGACCTCACCGAGGCGCACCTGGCCGCCTTGCGCGGCGAATCGGCGAACGCCGCGACCCCGTTGCCCGCACAGCTCACCAGCTTCGTCGGCCGGGACCGCGAACTGCGGCAGGTCGCGGATCTCCTGCGCCAGGCCCGGCTCGTCACGCTGCTCGGCCCCGGCGGGACGGGGAAGACCCGGTTGGCCGTCGAAGCCGCGGCGGACGCGGGACCGTGCGTCTTCGTGGAGCTGGCCCCGCACGTCGCCGACGACGTTCCGCAGGCCGTCCTCACCGCGCTCGGCCTGCGCGAGGGCGCCCGCGGTCGCCAGGACCCGGTCGACCGCCTCGTCTCGGCCTTGCGCGACCAGGCGACGTTGCTGGTGCTGGACAACTGCGAACACGTCATCGCCGCAGCCGCGAGGTTGGTCGCGCAATTGCTGCCCGCGTGCCCCGGGCTGCGGGTGCTGGCGACGAGCCGGGAACCGCTCGGCATCACCGGCGAACAACTCGCGCCGATCCCCCGCCTGGCCGTCCCACCGCCCGACGCACCCGATGCGGAGACCTACCCCGCCGTCCGGCTGTTCCTCGACCGCGCCCGGGCGAGCGACCCCGCGTTCCGGCTGACCGACGAAACGGCGGCCGACGTCGTGCGGATCTGCACCGCGCTCGACGGCCTCCCGCTCGCGCTGGAACTGGCCGCCGCCCGCGTGCGCACGCTGCCGGTCGCTGACATCGCCGCACGGCTCGACGACCGCTTCCAGCTGCTGGCCCGCGGCAGCCGCACCGCCGACGAGCGGCACCGGTCGCTCCGCGGCGTCGTGGAATGGAGCTGGGATCTCCTCGATGACGACGAACGCCGCCTCGCCCGTCGGCTGACCGTCTTCACCGGAGGCGCGACGCTCGCGTACGCCGAGCAGGTGTGCGACGTCCCCGTCGACCTGCTCCCCGAACTCGCCGACAAGTCGCTCGTCGAACCGTCGAGCGGGCGCTACCGAATGCTCGAGACGATCCGCGCGTTCTGCGCGGAAAAGCTCGACGCCGCAGACGAGACCGAGCGCTTCCGGCACGCCCACGCGCAGGTTTTCCTGCGGCTCGTCGAGGAAGCCGACCCGAAGCTGCGTACTGCGGACCAGCTGGACTGGCTGCGGAAAATCGACGCTGAGTACGACAACATCGTGGCCGCGCTCCGGTGGTCTGCCGCGGCAGATCCGTCGACCGCGTTGCGGATCGCCGCCGCGCTGTCGATGTATTGGTGGCTGCGCGGACGACGTTACGAAGGCGCGGCGCTGTCGATGGAAATCGTGCGCCACTGCCAAGCGGAGCCGCCGGAAGGACACCGCGAGCAATTCCTCATGTGCCTGCTGACCGCGATGGCCGGTGCCCCGGAAGCCGCCGAGACGGCGAACTATCGGTCCTATGTGGAGCGGTACTTAGCGGAAAGCTCCTGGACCCCGGAGCATCCGATGATGCTCATGCTGTCCGGCGTCGTGCTCGGACCCCCCGACGACGAGGACGCGCGGCTCCGGCTGTCCGGGCTCGAAAAGCATCCCGACCCGTGGCTCACCGCGCTCGTGCCGATGGGCGACGGTCTGCGCGCGATGCTCGCCGGGGAACTCGACGAAGCCGAACGCGGTCTGCGAGAAGGCGAAGCGTGCTACCGGGTGCTCGGCGAACGCTGGGGACTGTCGATGGCGCTCGACCACCTGTCGCAGTTGCTGGTTTTGCGCGGCCGCCACGAGGATGCGCTCGCCGCGATGACCGAGTCCCTGTCGCTCATGCAGACGCTCGGCGCGACCGACGACTACGCGGACCTGCTGTGCCGTCGCGGCGACAGCCGAGCGTTGCGCGGCGACCTCGCCGGCGCGAAGGCCGACTACGAGCGGACCGTCGAACTCGCCCATCGCACCGGGATGCCCGAGACGCGAGGCAGCGGTCACGTCGGCCTGTCCGGCATCGCCCGCCGCTCCGGAGATCTGGCCGGTGCGCGGGCGCTGGCCGAGCAGGCGCTCGCCGAATGCGCGGCGGACTCGTTCTCGGCCGCCATCGTGCGGGCAGCCGCGTCGATCGCGCTCGGCTGGATCGACGTGGCCGAGCACCGCCCGGAGGATGCCCGCCGACGGATGCAGCTCGGCGTCGAAACCGCGCACCGCTGGCATGACCACGGGTCACTGGCCACCGCGTTCGAGGGCGTCGCCGGGGTCTTCGCCGAGGAGGGCCGGTTCGCCGATGCCGCCGCCTTGCTCGGCGCGGCGGCCGCGGTGCGCGGGGCCGCCGTGCCCGGCCAGCACGATGTCGCGCAGGTCACCGCGGCCGCGGAGAAGACGCTCGGACCGGACGGGTTCACCGCCGCGTACACCGCCGGTAAGCAGCTAGAACCGCATCAACGCCTCGCGTTGGCCGGATTGTCCCCGGTTCAGTGAACGGGTACCACGCCGTCGGGGGGTACGCAGCGCCGCACCGGAGCGCGTAGCCTTCCCTGCCGTGCGGAACGTAGTTGTGATCGGTGGGGGAATCGTCGGGCTGTCGGTCGCGTGGGAGCTGTCCCAGCGCGGCCAGGACGTGACGGTGCTCGAAAAGGAAGCTCGCTGGGCGGCGCACCAGACCGGGCACAACTCCAACGTCGTGCACGCCGGGCTCTACTACAAGCCCGGTTCGTTCAAGGCGCGGATGTCGGTCGGCGGCAACCGGTCCATTGTGGATTTCGCCAGGCAGTACGGGGTGCCGGTGCAGGTGTGCGGCAAGCTCGTCGTGGCGACCCGCGAGGAGGAGATCCCCGCGCTGGACACGCTCGCGGAACGGGCCGAGGCCAACGGCGTGCCCGCCAAGCGGATCACCCCCGCGGAGGCCCGCGAGTACGAGCCGGAGGTGTCCTGCGTCGCCGCGCTGCGCGTCGAGTCGACCGGCATCATCGACTTCCCCGCGGTGTGCGCGGCGCTCGTGCGGCTGCTCGACGAGGCGGACGCGGACCTGCGGCTGAACACCCCCGCGCTGGGCATCCGCCCGGCTCGCGGCGGCGGGGTCGAGGTGGCCACCGGCTCCGAGGTGCTGCACGCGGACGCGCTGGTCAACTGCGCCGGCCTGCACGCGGACCGGGTCGCCGAGATGGCCGGCATCACGCCGAGCGCGCGCATCGTGCCGTTCCGCGGCGAGTACTACGAGCTGAAGCCGGAGCGCCGCCACCTCGTGCGCGGCCTGATCTACCCGGTGCCGGACCCGACGCTGCCGTTCCTGGGCGTGCACCTCACCCGCATGCTGGACGGCAGCGTCCACGCGGGCCCGAACGCCGTGCTCGCGCTGCGCCGCGAGGGCTACCGCTGGGCGGACGTGTCGGTGAAGGATCTCGCCGACGTCGCCCGCTTCCCCGGCGCCTGGAAGCTGGCCCGCAAGTACGCGTACCCGACCGGTCTCGAAGAGGTGCTGCGGTCGTTCTCGAAGAAGCGGTTCGCCGCCAGCCTCGCGCAGCTCGTGCCCGCGGTGACCGAGGACGACATCGTGCGCCACGGTTCCGGCGTGCGGGCACAGGCGCTGCGCCCGGACGGTTCGCTGGTGGACGACTTCCTCATCGAGTCCACAAAGGACCAGGTACACGTGCTCAACGCGCCGAGCCCGGCGGCGACGAGCGCACTGGAGATCGCCAAGTACATCGCCGACCGGGTGACCGACTGAGCCGTCCGATGTAGACGGTTCAGCCCGGCAGATTCCCTGACACCATCGGAATTCCGGCCTTGATCGCGTCGCACGCCTTGGTCTTGTCGGCCAGCTGCCCGCTGACGATCTGGATCGAGGCGGTGTCCGAAACCGGGAGTCCGGCCGCGCAGATCACGCCGCCGGAATCGTTGAAGTTCGGGAACAGCGACCACTTCCGGCCGTTCACGTCGATCTGCTCGGTCGGCGCGACCTCCATGCCGGGCCAGCGTTTCAGCGGAACGTCCGGCCCGACCCAGACCTCGAACGGCTTCTGCCCGCCGTCGCCGTCGATGTCTTTCCACAGGCAGTAGGTCACGTTCGGCGAGATGACCTTGGAGCTGTCGAGTTCGCCGTTCGGCGCCATTTTCAGCTGCTGCGCCTGCTCCGGCTTCAACAGCTGACACGGATTGACCGACGCGAGCGGCCCGGTCGGCGCGGTGCCCTCCGGCGGCGTGCTCGGCGCGATCGACGGTGCGGGCTGCCCGCCCGGCAGATGCGCGGCGACCTGCGGGATGACCTTCTTTGCGCGTTCGCACGCCTGCGCGTCGTCCGGATAGGACACGCTCACGAAGGCGAACGACTTCGCGCCGAGCGTCGTGTACAGGTCGCAGCTGCCGTTGATGAACCCGGCGTAGCGCGTCCACGGGAAGCCGCCGAGCTGCACCGGGTCGGCCTTTTTGAGGGCGCCCTGGAGGTAGTCGTCGAGGCTCAGGTCCACCGACCAGCCGACGGACATGACCACCGTGTGGTCGGTGTCCGTCCCGGTCCACAAGCACATCGCGGGCGCGCGCTGTTCCTTGCGCGCCTTCACCGACCGGCCCGGCGGCTTGTAGCCGAGCCCGGCGAGCTGCTTCGCGTCGAGAAGCTGGCACGGCTCGACGACCGGCGTGACCGGCCCCTGCCCCGGCACCGGCGAAGCCACGCCGCTCACCTGTTGCGTGCACCCGGCGAGCAGCATCGCGACCGCCGCCAGGGCGACCGCCGCTTGTTTGAACCTCATCAGCTGCCTCCTCCGCTCCGCACCCTACTGAGCAGCGGGGTTCCGCACCCGCGGAACGGGAAGGAAGGACCGGAGATCACGGTTTGGGCACCGCACGCCGCAGGACGAACGCGGAAATCCCGGCGGCCGCCACGACCACCGCGGCGGCGGCGATCGCGATGGCCATCGTGGTTCCGTTCACCTGCGGCCGGAACGGATGCGAGTTCGGCACCAGCAGGATGACGCCGGAGCCGATCGCCGCGAGCAGCAGACCGAACAGCCAGATCCGCAGGGCGCCTTGCCGGAGCGTCGCGAGGAACTGCGCGTCCGCGGACCGGAACATCGGCCGCCGATCCCGCCCCCGGACCAGCATGACCCCGTTGACGACGAGGCAGAACGCCGCGCCGCCGATCGCGATCAGCCCGAACCGGAACGACGCGTGCGTCCCCTTTTCCGCGGCGAAGAGCAGCCAGCCCGCGACCGCGAGCACGGCGAACGCCAGCGCATAGTCCACTGTGGCCAGCGCACCGGCCTTGCGCAGAGCGGGGATCAGGGCTCTGTCGGATTCCATCTGAGGTTGTCTCGCCTTCGCGAAGTTCAGCGCTTGACCGGCTCCAGCACCTCAAGCCCGCCGAGGAACGGACGCAGCGCCACCGGCACCCGGACCGAACCGTCGGGCTGCTGGTGGTTCTCCACGATCGCGACGATCCAGCGCGTGGTCGCCAGCGTGCCGTTCAGGGTGGCGGCCGTCTGCGGTTTGCCGTTGTCGTCGCGGTAGCGGACGGACAGCCGGCGGGCCTGGAAGGTGGTGCAGTTGGACGTCGAGGTCAGCTCGCGGTAGGTCTCCTGCGTCGGGACCCACGCCTCGCAGTCGTACTTGCGGTAGGCGGACGTGCCGAGGTCGCCGGTCGCGGTGTCGATGACCCGGTACGGGACCTCGATCGCGGCGAGCATGTCCTCTTCCCAGCCCAGCAGCCGCTCGTGCTCGGCCTCCGCGTCCTCCGGCTTGGCGAACACGAACATCTCGACCTTGTCGAACTGGTGCACCCGGATGATGCCGCGGGTGTCCTTGCCGTACGACCCGGCCTCGCGGCGGTAGCACGACGACCAGCCCGCGTAGCGGCGCGGACCGGCGACGAGGTCGAGGATCTCGTCCGAGTGGTAGCCCGCGAGCGGGACCTCCGACGTGCCCACGAGGTACAGGTCGTCGTCGCGCAGCCGGTACACCTCCGACGAGTGCGCGCCGAGGAAGCCGGTGCCCGCCATGATTTCCGGGCGGACCAGCGACGGCGTGATCATCGGCGTGAAGCCGTTCGCCGTCGCGCGCGCCACGGCCATGTTCAGCAGCGCGAGCTGCAGCTGCGCACCGACGCCGGACAGGAAGTAGAACCGCGAGCCCGACACCTTCGCGCCGCGCTCCATGTCGAGCGCGCCGAGGCCTTCCATCAGGTCGAGGTGGTCGCGCGGGGCGAAGTCGAACGACGGCACCTCGCCGACGGTCTTCAGCACCGCGAAGTCGTCCTCGCCGCCGATCGGCGCGTCCGGGTGCACCAGGTTCGGCAGGATCCGGAACAGCTTGTCGAACTCCTCCGACGCCTCGTTCTGCTCGACCTCGGCGGCCTTGACCTGCGCCGACAGGTCCTTGGCGCGGGCGAGCAGGGCGGGCTTGTCCTCGGCGGAGGCCTTCGGCACCTGCTTGGACACGGACTTCTGCTCGGCCCGCAGCTTGTCGGCGGTCGCGATCGCAGAGCGGCGGCGCTGATCGAGGTCGAGCAGCTTGTCGACCACTCCCTCGTCCTCGCCACGGGCACGCTGCGACGCGCGCACGGCTTCCGGGTCTTCGCGCAGAGTCCTGGGGTCAATCACGGACAGAAGGGTAGTCGCAGGCCAGCCGTGGCTTCGACGCGGTTTCCCGTACACACTGTGCGCCGCCCCGAAGACAACCCGACAGTCTGATCGTTGTCGCCCGTTTCCCGCGCTCCCCATACTCGCTAGAACCCGGAGCGGAGGGAACTCACATGACCGACGACCTGCTCGCGCGCCACCGCGCGGTGCTCCCGTCCTGGATGTCCCTGCTGTACGACGAGCCGATCGAAATCGTGCACGCGCAGGATCGCCGTCTCACCGATTCCACCGGCCGCACCTACCTCGACTTCTTCGCCGGCGTGCTCACCAACGCCATGGGCTACGACGTCCCCGCGATCAGCGACGCGGTCCGCAAGCAGCTGGACACCGGCGTCCTGCACACCTCGACGCTGTACCTGATCCGCTCGCAGGTCGAACTCGCCGAACGGATCGCGCGGCGCTCCGGCATCCCGGACGCCAAGGTGTTCTTCACCAACTCCGGCAGCGAGGCCAACGACACCGCGCTGATGCTCGCCACCCAGTACCGCCGCAGCAACCAGGTGCTGGCGATGCGGAACTCGTATCACGGCCGGTCGTTCGGCACGGTCGCGATCACCGGCAACCGCGGCTGGTCGGCGTCGTCGCTGAGCCCGATCAAGGTCAACTACGTCCACGGCGGCTACCGCTACCGCAGCCCCTTCCGCGACCTGCCCGACACCGCCTACATCGACGCCTGCGTCGCCGACCTGGTGGAACTCCTGGAAACCGCCACCGCGGGCGACGTGGCCTGCCTGATCGCCGAGCCGATCCAGGGCGTGGGCGGCTTCAGCTCCCCGCCGGACGGCCTGTTCAAGGCGATGAAGGAAGTCCTGGACGAGCACGGCATCCTCTTCATTTCCGACGAGGTCCAGACCGGCTGGGGCCGCACCGGCGACCATTACTGGGGCATCGAGGCCCACGACGTGGTGCCGGACATGATGACCTTCGCCAAGGGTCTCGGGAACGGCCTGGCAGTGGGCGGCGTGGTCGCCCGGGGCGACGTCATGGACTGCTTCCAGGCAGAGTCGTTCTCCACTTTCGGCGGCAACCCGGTGTCCATGCAGGGCGCGCTGGCCGTCCTCGACTACATCGACGAGCACGACCTGCAAGCCAACTGCAAAGCCCGCGGCGACCAGTTGATGCGAGGCCTGCGCGCGGCGAACAGCCCCTGCGTCGGCGAGGTGCGCGGCAAGGGGCTGATGATCGGCGTCGAACTGATCGAACCGGGCACCACGACGCCGAATACCGCTGCCGCCAAGCAAATGCTGGAAGAAACGAAAAAGCGCGGACTGCTCATCGGAAAGGGCGGGCTGCACAAAAACGTCCTGCGGATCGGGCCGCCGATGACGCTGACCGAAGCCGAGGCGGCCGAAGGACTGCAGATCCTGCTCGACTCGCTGGCCGCCCTGTCCTGACCCCAATGTGGCATTCGGTGCGTCAGATGCACCCAATGTGGCATTCGGTGCGTCACATGCACCCAATGCCACATTGGGGCGCTCGCGGCGAGGGTCAGCGGCGGGCGAAGCGGGCCACGTGCTCCGCGAGCGTCTCCCCCGCGTCCTCCTGCAGGAAGTGCCCAGCCCCGGCGACCGTCGGGTGGTCCAGACCAGCAGCCCCGCGCATCGAACGCTGCAGAATCGGCCCCATCGCGCCGGTGATCGGGTCGCCGTCGGAGAACGCGCACAGGAACGGCACGTCCAAATCCGTCAACGTCGCCCACGCCGCCCGATTGGCGTCCGACGCCGGATCGTCCGGTCGCGTCGGCACCAGCCCCGGCATCGCCCGCGGCCCGGCCTTGTACATCTCGTTCGGGAACGGCGCGTCGTAAGCCGCCCGGATGTCCTCCGGCAGCGGCGTCTTGCACCCGGACTGCACACACCGCCCGACATCCAGAATCTGCGCGCCCTCCACGGCTTCCCGGAACTTGTGCCACACCGGCGGCATGTCCACGTCCCCGGTCGGCAGCCCGGTGTTGGCCGCGACCACCCCGGCGAACCGCCCCGGATGCTCAGCCACCAGCCGCAGCCCGATCAACCCGCCCCAGTCCTGCCCGACGACCGTGACCCCTTCGAGCCCGAGCACGTCGAACGCGAACCGCCGCATCCATTCGACGTGCCGCGCGTACGTGTGGTCGACGATCTCCGCAGGCTTGTCCGACCGGCCGAACCCGACCAGGTCCGGGGCGATCGCCCGCAGCCCGGCATCGGCCAGCACCGGAAGCATCTTCCGGTAAAGGAACGACCAGCTCGGCTCGCCGTGGAGCAGCAGAACGGGCGGCCCGTCCGCGGGCCCGGCCTCGACGTAGCCGACTCTGATCAGCCCGCCGTCCGGGTCGGACAGGTCGGTGTACTGAGGTTCGAAGGCGAAATCGGGCAGGTCCGCGAACCGGTCTTCCGGCGTCCTGAGGAGTCGCACGGTTCCCACGTTAGTGGGAACGGGACCGCGCGGCAGTGCGCGAACGCTACGAAATCGCTACCGCGACGACCAGCCCGAGCCCGAGGTGCGCCGCCGCGACGACGACGCTCGCCGGCGCGAACTTCTCGCTCTGGATGGTGGACCCGACGTCGATCCGGGTCGCCCACTCCAGCAGCCGCACCGCCAGCACCTGCACGATGACCCCGATCAGGCCGTAGACCAGCGACGTGATCAACCCGGCGGTCAGGTCGCTCGCGGAGCTGTAGATCGCCACGACCACGATGAACGCCATCGACAGCAGCCCGGACGCGGTCACGATCACCGCGTTCGGCAGCCCGCGGGTGACCAGCTTCGACAGCTTGCCCGGCGTGGTGAAGTCGATCGCGTAGAAGCCGGCGAACATCAGCAGCAGGCCGACGATGCCGTACAGCAGGATCGCGCCGATCCCGCGCACGAGATCGGAACCGAAGGTCGCGGGCAGCGCGAGGGTCGTGGTCACGGGGTCTCCCTGGATGGCCAATTCAGCCAGTTGAATCGGACATCCAGGGTTGTATCACGACTCCGGGATCCGGTGCGGCACAAACGCCGCGCCGTCGTCGGTGACGAGTCCGCTGGTCTCGCGGATGCCGAGGCCCGCCGACTGGTCGCCGACGATCCACGCGCCGAGCGCGGGCCGGTACCCGTCGAACTCGGGCAGCGGGTCGAACGCCTGGTAGACGTAGCCTTCCGCGCCGTAGACGCCGTCGGTCTGCGTCTCGTACCCGGTGGCCACGATCTGCACGTTCGCGCCCTCGCGGCCGAGCTTCGGCTTGCGCACGTACTCGGTGAGCAGGCCGGGATCGTCAGCGAACGCGGGCAGCAGGTTCGGGTGCCCGGGATAGTTCTCCCACAGCACGGCGAGCAGCGTCTTGTTCGACAGCAGCATCTTCCACAGCGGTTCGACCCACAGCGTGCGCGGCATGGTCTCCACCGCGAACTTGCCGAACTCCTCGTCGACGACCCATTCCCACGGGTACAGCTTCACCACCGTGGACATCTGTCCCTCGGCGAGGTCGACGAACCGCTTGAGCACCGGGTCCCAGCCGATCTCCTCGATCGCGAGCCCGACCGTGTCGAGCCCGGCCTCGGCCGCGGTCTCCTGCAGGTACGCCGTGGTCACGTGGTCCTCGCCGCTCGGGTCGGCGGAGGACCAGGTGAAGTGCAGTTCGTTCGACGGCAGCTTCCCGCCGATCTCCTCCCAGCGCTCGACCAGCTTCTCGTGGATGGAGTTCCACTGGTCGTCTTCCGGGAAGACGTCGGTCTTCCAGTGCCACTGCAGCAGCGACGCCTCCAGCAGCGTGGTCGGCGTGTCCGCGTTGTACTCCAGCAGCTTGGCCGGCGACTTGCCGTCGTAGCGCAGGTCGAAGCGGCCGTAGACGTGCGGGTCCTGCCGCTTCCACGACTCCGCGATGTGCGGCCACACCCATTCCGGGATGCCGAAGCGCTGGTACTGCTCGGTGGTCACGACGTTGTCGACGGCCTCCAGGCACATCGAGTGCAGCAGTTCGACGTCCGCCTCGAGCGAGAGCACCTCGTCCATGTCGAAGACGTAGTGCACCGATTCGTCCCAGTACGGACGCGGTTTGCCGGTGCCGTCGCGTGCCGGGGTGCCGTAGACCAGGCCCTGCTCTTCGACGATCCGCTGCCAGTCGCGGCGCGGTTCCCGCCGGTCCCGATACACCTATGAGCCTCCGCTCTTCCCGGTCCCGCCGAAGCTGCTGCCGCTCTTGCCGCTGATGCCGAACCCGCCGCGCTGGACGCTGGTGCCCGACTTGGTCGAAACGTTGGTGTTGCCCGACGGCGCGGTGTAGCTGCCGCCGGACACGTGCTGCCCGATGCTGCCGCTGCCGCCGTAGTTGTAGCGGTACTGCGAGTAGCCGCCGCCCGGGAGCGGGATGATCCAGAACCCGCCGCTGTAGTGCCCGCCGTGGCTGGTCGCGTAGCTCTCGTCGCAGTACTTGTCGTCCTGGATGACCCCGTCGGACGAGACACAGGACGCGGTCATCTCGGCGGGCTTCGCGATCGTGTAGAACGTCGCGACCAGCCCGACGAGACCGACAGTGACCCCGCTGCCGATCAGGATCTTGCGTTTGGTGGCCGCCTTCGCGTCCGCCGCCTCCCTGGCCGCGACGGCTGCCTGCCGTTCGCGTTCCTGGTCGGCGATGGCCTGCTTGCGGGCCCGTTGTTCGGCCACCGAGGGCTGCCGGGGCTGCGTGTTCGCGTCCTGGAACCGCATCGAACCCGGCTTCTTCGGCTCCTCGGGCGGCTGCACGCCGCTGTTGTCGTCTTGCGTCATGTGCGCTCCGTAATCCCCCAGCACTGCAAACCCCGCGTTCTACCCTAATCGACCCGGCACACGCGCGGTTCATGCGGCGCGGGCATCATGGGTATCGATGTCTCAACGCTCGGAGCGGTTCCCTTCGCGTATGCAGACCCTGACCACCCGCGTGGTGATGGCCGGGGTGTTCCTCGGCGCGGTCATCGCGCTGGCCTTGAGCGTCGCCTTCTCCTGGACCGACACGCTCGCCGGCGGCACGGGCGGCGGCGAGGGCAAGCTCAGCGAGGCCGCCCAGCAGGCGTTCCACTCGCCGCCGGGCACCTGCCTGGCCTGGAACGCCAAGGACGCCTCCGACGCGCACCAGGTGCCGTGCACGCAGCCGCACCTGTTCGAGGTCACCACTGTGGTCGACATTGGCGCGAAGTACCCGCAGCAGGCTCCGTTCCCGAGCCTCGACCAGTGGCAGGACATCGCCCAGCAGCAGTGCAACGCCGATGTGCGGCCGTACCTCGGCCATCCGCTCGACCCGTACGGCAAGCTCACCACCAACCTGCTGCGGCCCACGTCGGCGCAGTGGGCCCAGGGCGACCGCCAGCTGCGCTGCGGCCTGCAGTTCGCCGGTCCGGGCGGGACGCTGCAGCTGACCACCGGCGCGGCGAAGACCCAGGACCAGTCGATGGTGTGGGCCCCGGGCACCTGCCTCGCGCTGGCCGGCAAGGGCGTCGGCGACCCGGTCGACTGCAGCAAGCCGCACTCGTACGAGATCATCGCGACGCTCGACCTCGCCTCGCACTTCAAGGACGGCTACCCCAAGCTGGACGACCAGAAGTCCTGGCTGGACACCGAGTGCAACAAGGCCGCGAAGGAGTACACCGGCAGCGCCGATCTCTCCTCGAAGAAGCTCACCCTGGGCTGGGACTCGCGCGAGCAGGAGAGCTGGGACGCCGGGTCCACGAAGGTCAACTGCAAGGTCGCGGCCACGCTGCAGGACGGCAGCGGGTTCCAGGCCGTCACCGGCAGCGTGAAGAGCGGGGCGGCGAACTCGTCCGGCCAGCAGCAGAGCCCGCCGCCCAGTTCCAGCTCCGGCGCCGGCGGAGGCAACTGAGCCGTGCCCGTCGAGATGAGCCAGGCGCGGTTCGAGGAACTCGTCTCCGACGCGCTCGACCAGGTGCCCCCGGAATTCGCCTCGGCGATGGACAACGTCGTGGTGCTGGTCGAGGACTTCAACGAGGAAGCGCCGGACATCCTCGGGCTCTATCACGGCATCGCGCTCACCGAGCGCACCAGCCACTACAGCGGGGCGCTGCCGGACCGGATCTCGATCTACCGCGAGCCGATCCTCGACATCTGCGACACCGAGGACGACGTCGTCGAGGAAGTGCTGATCACCGTGATGCACGAACTCGGCCACCACTTCGGCATCGACGACGAGCGGCTGCACGAGCTCGGCTGGGGCTGATTCCGGCGGAACCCCGTCCGTCCGTTGCTCTTCCCTGTTCGACACCACGCCGCGACCACGGAAAACACCGAAGGTCACCAAAGCGTCACAGAACGCCGCCGATCTCCCTAGACTGGCCTCACCAGGGCGTTTCCTTTCCTCGTGAGGTGGTTCGTGTCGCATCGTCAGACGGACAGCCGGCTTCGCTGGCTGCTCGCCTCGAGCGGCACGTCGAACCTCGCCGACGGCATCGCCAAGGTCGCTTTCCCGCTGCTGGCCACCACCCTGACCCGGGATCCGGTCGAGATCGCCGCGCTGTCGGCGGTGCAGTTCCTGCCGTGGCTGCTGTTCGCCATCCCGGCGGGCACGCTCGTCGACCGGATCGACCGCAAGAAGGCGATGGTCGCGGCGAACGCGATGCGCGCGCTCGTGGTCGCGGCGGTCACCGCACTGCTGGCCTTCGGCACGGTGGAGATCTGGACGATCTACGTCGCGTCGCTGCTCGTCGGCATCGCCGAGACGGTCGCGGAGAGCGCGGCGAACGTGCTGCCGCCCGCGCTCGTCGAGGCGGACCGGCTGGAGAGTGCCAACAGCAAGCTGCAGGCGTGCGAGATCGTCGGGCAGACGTTCCTCGGCGGCCCGGTCGGCAGCGCCACCTTCGCGCTGTTCGCGGTCTTCCCGTTCCTCCTCTCGTCGGTCGGGTTCGCGGTCGGCGCCGCGGTGCTGCTTGGCATGGCGGGCAGCTACCGGCCGCGGCAGGAAACGAAGTCGCACATCCGGGCGGATTTCGCGGACGGCTTCCGCTGGCTGCGGCGGCATTCGCTGCTGCTGCGGCTGCTCGCGATCGCCGGTCTGCTCAGCCTGATCAGCGAACTGGCCCAGGCGCAGCTGGTGCTGTACGCGCTGGAAGACCTGCATTTGTCCGACGCCACGTTTGGCGCTTTCGCGTTCGTCGGCGGAGCTGGCGGACTGCTCGGAGCCGGGTTGACGCCGCGGCTGGTCCGGCGCATCGGACGGCGGACGGTCCTGGTCGGCGGGGTGTTGTTCTGCGCGCTCGGCTTCGGCGGCATGGGCCTGGTGCGGCAGCCGGTGGTGTCCGCGGTGCTGTTCGGCGTGTTCGCGGCGGCGGTGGTGGCGGTGAACGTCGTGCTCGCGACCGCACGCCACACGCTGGTCCCGGGCGAACTGCTCGGACGCGTCCTCGGGGTCTGGCGCACCGTCGTCTGGGGTGCGATCCCGCTGGGCGCGCTGCTCGGCGGATTGCTCACGAAACTGCTCGGTTCGGCGGGCGACACCTTCGCCGCGTCCGGCCTTCTGCTGCTGTTCGTGACCGGCTATGCACTGTACGCGCTGCGCGGGCACCCGCTCGATGACAAAACGGCCTCGACCGGCGACGGAGTCCGTTCGCAGCAGTGATCCGGCGCGGGTTTGGTGCTGAAATAACACCTCACCCCGGCCGCCGGAGGTATGCGATGACTGCACTCGACACCCCGCCGCTGCCGGACGACGACCGCGACACCGAACTCGAATCGCCGCCGCCCGCCGCCCGTCGGCCGCTAGTCATCGCCGCGGTCGCCGGATTCGTGCTGGGCGGATGCGTGCTCGGGCTGCTGTGGGGGCTGTCCGGCCAGCGTGCCGGAGCGAATGTCGACGCCGCGGCAGCCTGCGCCGCGTTCGCTCGCGTCGGGCACATCCCGGACACCACCGGGGGCGTCGACGCGGCGCAATTCACCCGGATGTCCGACGACTCGGTGCACCGCGTCACCGGCGCGGCGGAACTGGCCAAAGCGGCGGCGACCTTCGACGGCAACTACCAGCCGCTGGCCAAAGCCCTCGACGCGGTGAACAAGATGGTGCTCAGCAGCCGCTTCGACAACCGCGACGGGCAGGCCGCCGTCGTCCAGGCGGAACAACTCTGCGCGCGGGGCTGACCCCACGCGCAGAGCGACCGGTCAGGCCTTGTGCACGGTCTTCACGCCGAGCTGCTTGCCCGGGATGTTCGTGCCCGCGCAGCCGAGGCCGTCGAGCGGCACGAACTTCGACGCGGTCTCCTGCGGCAGGTACACGCGCAGACCCTTGACCGGAGTCGGCTTGCAGACGCCCGGGTCGAAGTTGCGCACCTGCGCGAACTGCAGGTCGGCCGCGGCGGTCTGGCCGGGAGCCAGCTTCACCGGCGCGCCCTTGGTGCCGTCGCGCTCGGCGGCCTGGCCGATCTGGGTGCCGTTTTCGCCGCCGACGTAGGACACGCCCGGGAAGCCCTGGATCGTGCACGGCGTGCTGCTGGTGTTCTTGATCAGCAGCGGCCGGTACTCCGAGCCGGCGCCGGCGTCGCCGCCGCCCAGCGACAGGGACACGTCTCCGGCCTTGCACAGGCCGTTGTCAGCGGGTGGTTTCTCGGCCGGTGCCGTGCCGCCGCTCGGGGCGGACGACGACGCGGAAGACGGAGCGGACGACGCGGCGGACGAAGCCGACGACATCGGGCTGCTCGACGGGGTGTCCGAACTCGCCGGGCCGCTCGCGGCGGGTGCGCCCTGGCCGCACGCGGAAAGCAGCAGCGCCCCCGACGCGCCCACTGCGGACAGGAAGACCAGGGAAATCCACGGTTTCTTCGTGTTTGCCATCTCACTCGCCTCGCTGTGCTGGTGAACGCCTAACTGAGTGAAACCTTCATCCGGAGGACGTGCCAGGTCCGGACGGGGTTGCTCCGCATCCGGTGAGTTCCCCACCGGGCCCGGCTTCACTCAGCGTTTCCCCGCACGAGTGACCGACCGCTCACGAAAGGCGGGTATCGACCCAGCGGAGGCACTCCCATCCGTGGTCGCGGGCTTCCAGCTCGACGAACTTCGTGTTCGGGATCAGGGCCTCGTTCGCCAGCTCCGCGGGCACGTTCGAGGCCAGCCATTCGCCGGCGAGCCGGATCGCGCCGCCGTGGCTGACCAGCACGACCACCCCGTCCGGCGACGTTTCCTCGTGCTTGGCCCGCAGCTCGTTCGCCGCGCCGAGCATCCGGTCGCGCACCTGCGTACCGGTCTCGCCGCCGGGGATCGGGATCTCGAGGTCGCCTTGCGTCCAGGCCTTCACCACCCGCAGGTAGACGCCGATCGAGTCCAGGTCGGTGTTGCCCTCGAGATCTCCGGCGTCGACCTCCTTGACGCCCTCGATCACCTGCACGTCGAACCCGAACGCATCGGCCAGCGGCGCCGCGGTCTGCTGCGCACGCACCGCTTCCGACGCGTAGACCGCCACGATCGGCTCGTCTTTCAGCTGTTCGGCGAGCGCCGCGGCCTGCTCACGACCGAGTTCGGTGAGCGGCGGACCAGGCAACGCGGTGTCCAGCGCCCGGCGAACATTGCCCTCGGTCTGCCCATGCCGGACCAGCAGCAACCTCATGCCGTCGCCTCCTTGACGAGTTTCACGCTGGGAATCCTGGAGCCGACGGCATGAATAGCAATGATTCGCTTGCAAGCTGCGCTCATGCGCCCTCTCCCTTCAAAACCGCGTCGACCCACGCCTGCGCGTCGAGGAAATCCTGGTTCCCCGCGCCCTCTTCGATGGTGGCCGCGACCTCGTCGGCCCGCGGGTGCGAACCGAGGAAGCGCAGGTGGCAGCGGCGGCGCAGGGCGGTCATCGCGTCGATGATCCGGGGTTCGGCGACGTGGCCCTCGAAGTCGATGAAGAACCGGTACTCGCCGAAGTTGTTGCGGGTCGGCCGGGCGTCGATCCGGGTCAGGTTGATCCCGCGGCCGGCCAGTTCGACCAGCAGATCGGACAGCGTCCCGGTGCGGTTGACCGCCGCCGCGACGATCGACGTGCGGTCGGCGCCGGTGGGCGCGGGCAGTTCGCCGGGGCGGCGCACCATCAGGAACCGGGTCTGCGCGTCGCGGACGTCGGCGACGCCGGTCGCCAGCTCCTCCAGCGGGTAGTGCTCGATCGCGACCGGCGCGGACACCGCCGCGTCGAAATCGCCCTCTACCACGCCGACCGCCGCCGCCGCGGTGGACGACGAGGCGACCGGGGTGGCGTCCGGCAGATTCGTTTCCAGCCATGCGCGCACCTGCGCGAGCGCGTGCGGATGGCTCGCGACGGTGCGGATTTCGCCGCTGCCCGGCCGTTTGAGCACGCTGAAGTGAATCGGCAGGATCGTCTCGGCCGTGGCGACGAGCGGGTCCCCGTCGCTGAGCCCGTCGAGCGTCGCGGGGACCACGCCCTCGACGGAATTCTCGATCGGCACGCACGCGGCGTCCGCGGCTCCGTCACGGACGGCCTGCAGCGCCAGCCGGACGGTCTCGTAGGGGGTCAGGTCCTCGCCCGGCGCGAGCGCGCGGGCGGCCTGCTCGGTGAACGTGCCCTGAGGGCCGAAATACGCGATCCGCAACACGACGGTCAGGCTAGCGACCGCGGGCGTGGCGCTTTTCACTCGGACAGCCG
Source organism: Amycolatopsis sp. La24 (assembly GCF_029087445.1). NCBI lineage: Bacteria > Bacillati > Actinomycetota > Actinomycetes > Pseudonocardiales > Pseudonocardiaceae > Amycolatopsis > Amycolatopsis sp. La24. The sequence goes on along the minus strand of NZ_JARACH010000002.1, from coordinate 97,475 downwards.
GTGGCTAAACCGGTTACGCCGGGTGGCGTTTTTTGCCATGCTGGAACGGTGACCGCCGACTCAGGCACACACGCCGGGCACGGGGAAGCCGGTTTGCCGGGTTCTCCCCGAACGCCGGAATTGGTGCTGTGCGCCGTCGATGAACCGCTGGCCGCGGCGTGGACCTCCGCCGTGGCGGATTTCGGCGGCTCCGTCCGCGTGCACCGCGGTTCGGTGCTCGACATCCCCGCACAGGCGGTGGTCAGCCCGGCCAACTCCTACGGCTGGATGCGCGGCGGGATCGACGCCGTCTACTCGCGGGCGTTCCCCGGCATCGAGCAAAGCGTGCGCAGCGCGGTACTGGCTTCTTACGGCGGTGAGCTGCCGATCGGCGAGTCGGTGATCGTCCCGACCGGCGAATCCGAACCGGCGTGGCTGATCAGCGCGCCGACGATGCGCGAACCCGGCGAACGGCTGCCCGCCGACACCGTCCACCCGTATCTCGCGGCACGCGCGGTGTTCCTGCAATGGCAGCGCGGACAGCTGGATTCCGGCCCGGTCTCCTCGGCCGTGCGGACGATCGCGATGCCCGGGCTCGGCACCGGCGTCGGCGGCGTGGCCCCGGCCGCGTGCGCCCGGCAGGTCGCCGCCGCGTGGCAGGAAGTTTTCGGGGCCAACGGTCACCTTCGGTGATCGAATTCCCGCCCCGGTCAGGGGTGCGTGCATCACATCACAGCGCGTTCACGCGCGGTAAGCCCTACCGTTGATACGGCGTTACGGAAGTAGCGCAGACGGAGCCAGCGCAGGCGACGGCCGAGGAGTGTGCGATGCCCACACGGGTCCGTGAACTCAGCCCTTATGTAGAGCTGCATCGGGAACAGTGGCGGGAGCTGCGCAGCTCCACTCCGCTGCCGCTGACCGCGGACGAGCTGGTCCGGCTCCGCGGGCTCGGGGAGCAAATCGATCTCGCCGAGGTCGCCGACGTGTACCTGCCGCTTTCGCGGCTGATCAACCTCCAGGTGAAGGCCCGGCAACAGCTGTACGAGGCCACCACGACGTTCCTCGGCGAGGACTGTCGGGGCACCAAGGCTCCGTTCGTGATCGGCATCGCGGGCAGCGTCGCGGTCGGCAAATCGACCACCGCCCGGATCCTGCGCACCCTGCTCGCCCGCTGGCCCGACCACCCGCGCGTCGACCTCGTGACGACCGACGGGTTCCTCTACTCCCGTTCCGAGCTGACCCGGCGCGGGATCATGCACCGCAAGGGTTTCCCGGAAAGCTACGACCGCCGCGCGCTGCTGCGGTTCGTCACCGAGGTGAAGTCCGGGGCCGAGCGGGTGTCCGCGCCGGTGTACTCGCACCTGGCCTACGACATCCTCCCGGACCAGGAACAGGTCGTGGAGCGGCCGGACATCCTCATCATCGAGGGGCTGAACGTCCTGCAGCCCGGCCCGAGCCTGACGGTCTCGGATCTGTTCGACTTCTCGATTTACGTCGACGCGCACATCGACGACATCGAGCACTGGTACGTCGAGCGGTTCCTGAAGCTGCGGCACACCGCGTTCGCCGATCCCGCCTCGCACTTCCACCACTTCGCCGGCCTGCCCGACGACGAGGCCCGCGAAGAGGCCCGGCACCTGTGGCGCACCATCAACGAGCCGAACCTGATGGAGAACATCAAGCCGACGCGTCCACGCGCGACTCTCGTGCTCCGCAAGGACGCCGACCACGCCATCAACCGTGTTCGACTGCGGAAGCTCTGAGGGTCACCCACACGCGTCTCTCCGGCCTCATTCTGCACAGCGGCCGGAGTAATTGACCGATCGGCCAGCGTCTTCGTAACCACTTGGCCGATACCAGCGCACCCGTCCGCAAGCGACCCTGAGAGCAGCAGGACGAGAGCAGTTGACCTGCGGAGGAGGCCACGATGTTGACTATCGTCCTGACCTGGGTCGGCGCGGTATTGGGATTGACGCTGCTGGTCGCGATGGCCGCCGGGGCGTTCGTCGTCGACTTCGACGACGCGCTGCGCGAACGGCGCGTGAAGGCACGCGGCACGGCGGAGCCGACCAGCTGAGGCCTGAGCTTCGGGTCCAGGCAAGATGTGCGGCATGAGTCCGGTGAGCCGCGCGCGCAAGAAGAGTTCCCTACCCACCGCCCCCAGCGTCAACGGTCTGTTCAAGGACGTGCTGCGGGACTTCTCCGCGGTCGCGGCCGAGCCCGGTCCGTTCGACATCGAACTGCTGGGTTCCGAGGTCGTCGGGCAGTGGCGGGACGTCGTCGTGGAGGACGAGCCGGAATCGCAGCTGGGACTTGAGCTGATCGCCTTCGCCCAGCGCAAGATCACGCCCGGTGCGGCGGCGCTGCTGGCCGCGCTGAAGGTGCTGGCCGAGTCCGAAGAGGAGCGTTCGGCGGCGGCCGAGGCGCTCGGCGTCGTGCTCGGCCGGGGCATCCCGGAGCCGGAGTGGGCCGCCGAGGTCGGACAGGTCAGCGTCGGCGAATGCTGGCGCACCGGGGATGTCTACGGCGACGAATCGTCGCTGCTGTGCGTCTTTTCCCGCGGCGACCACTCGCTCGGTTTGCTGGCGCTGCTGGACTTCACCGAGGGCGGCCGGGTGCGCGACCTGGTGGTCATCGAGGAGCCGCACGAGGTGCTCGCCGAAATGCGCTCGCAGGTCGAGGAAGACGGCGAACTGGTCGTACTGGAGAAAATCGAGCCCGCCGACGCGCACCGGCTGCTGGTGTCCGGGATCGCGGCCACCGACGCGCTGGACGAGCCGGACGTCGGCGAGGACTACACGCGATTCCACGCCATCGCGCTGACCTGGGCGCGTTCGCTGCCGGAGCCGACCGAGGTTCCGCCGGTCGCCGAATGGACTGCCGCGCAGCGCGAGGAAGCGGTTACCCAGTTCCTCTCCGACACGAACCTGCCGGACGCCGACGCCGCCCGCGAAATCGCCAATCTGCTGGTCGACCACGGCTGCCGCACCGAACCGGCGAACCCGCTGCGCGTGGGCCCGGAGAAGCTGGCGCGGTTCCTCGAATCCTTGCTGGACGGCGAATACGAGCTGGAAGACGAGGACGCCGTCGCACCGGTCGTGCTGTCCTGGGCGGGCTGGGCCGCGGCGCGCGCCGGACTGTCCGAAGTCGCCACGGCCGCGCTGCTGGAAGAAGTCACCGAGTATCTCGGCGAGTACCTCTCGGACGACGACGAGGACGAGGACTTCAGCGACTACCTCGACGGCACCGAATCCGCCGACGAGGCACTGGAAGTGGTGGCCCGCCGCCGGTTCGCGGTACCCGAACTGTCCACAGTGATCGGTGATGAGGAACTGACCGACCTCGACCCCGGCGACCCGGAACAGCGCAGGCTGCTGGTGATCGGCGCGCACCCGGAGTACCACGAATCGCTGGCCGCGGAGGAATTCGACGGCGCGGACGGCCTGCGCCTCGCGCTTGAGACGTCCATTGTGGACCAGCTGTGGGACGACGAGCCCGCCGAGGTGTGGACCGCCGCGCAGAACCTGCTGCAGCAGGACCTTTCCCGCGCCGACGTCCTCGACCGCCTGGTGACCGTCCTCGAAGGACAGTTGACCGAAACCGAGGAAGAAGACCAGCTGGACTACGACCTCGACGCCTACCGCGCCGCCTTGGCCGAAATCTAGCCCTTCGGCAGCGCGATCCGGGCCGACCGGATCTCCGCGAGCAACCGGGTCTTGCGGCGGTGGACGTTCACCAGCTCGGCGACGTAGCCGGTGAACTCCTCCGCCGTCCCCGCTTGCTTGTGGAGAGTGCGCAGTTTTTTGAGGCACTGCGCCGCTTCCCGGTACGCGCCGGCTTCTTTCTGCGCGATCAGCTGCTCGATCCGTTCGCGGTATTCCGGAATGGACTCTTCTTCTTTTCGCGGCACCTCTTTTTGCCGCGGTGCCTCTTGTTGCCGCGATGTTTCCTTCCGCTGCGGAGTCAACACGCGCGCCGCGTAAGCGATCGCCTCGCTGTGCCGCCCAGCCGCCCGCAACACGCGGACGATCTTGAGACTGACGTCCACCCGCGGCGGTTTGGCCGCGAGAATGGCGACCAGCCCGTCCACGTCCCCGCTCGCCTCGGCGATTTCCTCCTGCAGCCGCTCGGCGACCTCGCGCTTTTCGGCCTGTTTCCCGCGCAACACTTCGTCCACAATGGACTTCATCCGGGCGAGCCCGGCGTCCCCGAGCGCCGCCGCGAAATCCGCCACCGCGACCGCCCGCCCGCTGAACGCCGCCTCGAGCACCCAGTCCGCGAGCAGCTCCGGATCCGGCGGCCGAGCCGCACAAGCCCGCGCGTACAGGGCGACCGCCTGGTCAAGCCGCACCTCGAGGTCCGCCGCGAGCGCACCGTGCTGCTCGAGCATGCCCACGATGTCGTCCACCGCCCGCCGCGCGAGCGGAGCGAGATCAGCGCGGCTGCCGGAGTCGAGCAGCCGCCGCACAGTATCGAGAACCGCACCGATTTTGGCGGTGTACTCGACTGGGTCGGGGACGCTCACGCGAACAGTCTGCCGTATGGCCCGTAACCGGCGTGTGGGCCAACGGCGTACTCTTTTCGGCCCAACCCGGACACCCCGGGTGAGCACCGCGCGTGATAATCAGGTCCGGTGACCCTAGAAGACCTCACCCAGCGCCTCCGCGACTTCGCCGCCGCCCGGGACTGGGAACCGTTCCACACCCCGAAAAACCTGACGATGGCTCTGTCCGGCGAAGTAGGCGAGCTGATCGCCCTGTTCCAGTGGCTGACCCCGGAGGAAGCCGCGAACTGGCGCGCGGACCCGGCCCAGGAGTTCAACGTCCAGGACGAAATCGCCGACGTAATGCTGTACCTGGTCCGGCTGGCGGACGTACTGGGGATCGACCTGCTGGAAGCGGCGAACGCGAAGGTGGACCGGAACGAGAAGAGGTTCCCTCCGCTAGCCCGGTGAAACCGGATCAATCGCCGACTCGGCCGCTTCCCTGGCCGTATCGGTTGAGAGACACTGAGCCGGTGGATAGTGCGCCGCCGGCGTTCTCGACCTGGATGGAGCAGGCCGCGCTCGACGAGCTGAGAAGCCAGGGAGTACGCCGTCCTTTCCGGACCGGCACCCGGCTCTTCCGGCAAGACGATCCGCACGGAAGCGTGTTCCTCATCGAATCCGGCCTGGTCACGGTCTCTGTGGCGGACGCCGACGGGACCGAGCTGATTGTCGGCATCTACGGCCGCGGCGAACTCATGTGCGAGGTGAGCGCGGTGGAGAAGAGTCCGCGATCAGCTTCTGGCGTCGGCAGGCGGCCAGGGTTCGTCACCGAGATCCCCGGATCCGCGTTCCGTGCTTTCACTGTCCGCCACCCGCAGGCGATGCGGTACTTGCTGACCGCGGTCCGGCTGCGGTTGCAGCGAGCCGAACAGGCTCGGCTGACCCAGCTCTCGGTCGACGTGCTGGGCAGGGTCGCGCAAACCCTGCTCTCGTGGGCGGAATCGTTCGGTCGCACCGGCCCGAGCCACATCACCATCACCGGGTTCTCCCGGCGCGAGCTGGCCCAGACTGTCGGCGCGTCGCCCAAGTCGGTCGACGCCGCGCTCGCCCGGTTGACCTCCGACGGCGTCGTCCGCACCGGACGGTTGCTGTTCGTCCTGCGTGATCTGCCTCGCTTACGGGCGCTTGTCGAGCGGTGACGATTAGCACGATTCCGCTCCCCTGTCTACCCACGAGGTGGTAGTCGACGGGCCAGGTCGTATCGAAGACTCTCCGCACCGGATCACGGGAAGGGGAGAAAAAATGCCAATGCCCAGCTCAAAAGCGCTGTTCGGCTACGACATCGTCGACTCGTCCAAGGTCGACGACGATCAGCTCGACGACCTCCGACGCGACGCGAAAAAATTCGTCGAAGCGGCATTGACGGAGTCCGGTGCCGACCTGACCGCACGCGCCAACTACTCCTATACCGGCGACGGCTCCCTGTCGGCTTTTCCAGAGCAGAACCTGCCCGCGCTGGTCGACGCCGCGTACTTGCTCCAGCCGAAGCTGTACCAGCACAACCGCCGGCACCGTCCGGCCATTCGGCTGCGGCTGGCAGTGCATACCGCACCGGTCGTCGTGACGGAGGACGAGCGCTATCAACGGCCGACGATCAACCTCTCCCGGCTTCTGGCCGCGAAAGCGTTCGACGAACTGGTGAAGGACCTCGAAGCCCGTCGCGAGGTGCCGGTAGCCCTAGTGGTCTCGGACCAGACCTATCGGGCCGCGGTGAAAGGCAGGCACACCGCCCACCTGCGCCCGGACCAGTTCGCTCCCTTGCGCCTCGGCCACAAGGAGTTCGGAGAACAGGGCTGGGTCTGGGCGCCCGGGCTCGATCCGGAAGCATTGCCCGACCCCGCGAAACCCAGCCGGTCCTCGACGCCAAGCGTCGCGCGGAACCCGAGCAGCAATGGGTCGGCACCGCAGTTCAACACTGAAACCGTGTACGGGGTGAACCTGCAAGGCTCGAATTACGGGCCGATCGAGTCGACCATCCAGGTTCCTGGCGGGCCGCGGTGACTGCGGCAACCGAAGCACCCGCCTCCGAATCTCCGTCCGTCGAGTCCCCGGCACCCGACAGTCCAGCCGCCGCGGGCCCGGTGGATGCCCCAGAACGAACCGAATCTCCCACCGTCACCGGGACAAACGTCGAAGGCGACCACAACGGGGACATCTACCAGATCTTCAAGCCGGATGAACCGGAAACCGCCAAGTCCAGCCTGGTGGAAGGACCGGTGCCGGAGGACCGGATCACCCAAGCCGCCGAGGCGTTCTGCTTCCCCGAGCGGTTCGCCGATGCGGCTGCCATCCTCCGGAAGCGGCATCTCGTCGTGCTGGCCGGACATTCAAGTGGGCGGACCCACTCCGGAATCCGCCTGCTGATCGACCTCAACCTCGAATCGCTGCACCACCTCAACCCGACCCGTCCGCCGAAAGATCTCTTGACCCGCCAGGCGACTACGACCGGTTACCTGTGGGCAAATCACGATGCCACCGGTTGGTCGCCGGAGGACTGCGAGCGCACGCTGGACCAACTGTCGGAGCGGCTTCGATCGCAGCACTCGTATCTGGTGCTGACTTTCCTGGGCAAGCCGGAACTAGGCAACGTCACTAAATACGTCGCCGAATTGGCCGCACCACCGACAGCAGCCGTCGTACAGGCGCATCTGACCGCGCGCGGAATCTCCGACGGCCGCCGGGCCGAACTGCTCAGCGAGATCGACCTCGAAACCGTCTCGCCGGTGCATCGTGGACCACGCCATGCCGCGGAAGTGGCTCGACTGCTGGCCGCGGTCGAAGCGGGAGAACATTCGTTGGCCGATGTGAAAGCCACGTTGACGAGCCGTGCTGACGAGGACATCCAGGCCTGGTTCGAAGAGCACCCCGACGTGAGCAGCAGGGCTCTCGCCATCACTGTTTCCTTGCTCGAAGAATGCCCGTATTACGATATCGCCTCCGCTGCCAATAAACTCGAAAAAGTACTGGCCAATCCAGAGAACGAGGAAATCTGGCCTTACCAGCCGCCTGATCTCCTCGAGCGGAGCAGGAGCGACCGGCTGAACTCGGTCCACGCACACGTCGTGCGCAACGCCTCTGGTTCGAACATCGCGCTAGGGCCGGTCAAGTTCAGCCGTCCGGGTTGGGGGCCACGGCTGCTGAGCTTCGTGTGGACCGAGTTCGAACGGGTCCGGCCCGTCATTCAGGAATGGCTGTGCACGCTCACCAAGGAACTGCTGAGCGAGTCGCCAGCACAACGAAGGGCACTGACCCGATTCGGCACCACACTGGCCTCCGCCGCGGAACCCAACCCGATGCAATGGGTTCTTCCTTGGCTAGGCCCGGACAAGCCAGTCCACAGCCAGACCATGGCCGCGACGGTACTGGGCGCGCTGTGCGCCAACCCCGGGTACATCCAGCAGATCAAGGACGTCTTGCGGCATTGGAGCAAGCCGAACGCACCAGCCTGCTACCGCCATGCGGTCGCGATCGCCTGCGGAGTCGAATTCGGAAAAGCTCATCCAGAATTCGCTATGACCCAACTGGGAAGGCTCACCAAGAACTGCGACGAGAGCCTCCGGTACTTGATCCCGAGGGCCGTGCAGGCGCTGCTGGCCGAGCCCAACAATCGAAGCCTGGTCCTGAGCACCGCGGCGGTGTGGCTGCTCACTGGAGGGGCACAAGCCCAGGCCATGGCTTATCAGTGCGCGATCAAGGCTCTTTTCGTCGCCGGAGCGGAGAAACCGCTCACCGAACGCGACAAGCCCGCGGTGCGGCTGGTCGGCTCAGCACTGCTCACAAGCCGGAAGTACCGACCGCTGATGATGCGATGGCTGGCCAACCAGGGTGCCTTGGCGACTATCTCCGCCAGCGAGGCCGCGAAGAGCAGATACCTGCTGCACACCCTCCTCACCGGCGACTCCGATTTTGTCCGGCGTTTTGGATACGACCTCCGAAAATATCTGGACGCCCACCGTGACAACTCTCGAGGACTCGCCCGTCAACTCGATCTGATCGTGAAGGAAATCTGAGATGGAGAACGAATCGCCCTACCAGTCTTGGCACGGGGTGCGCCGGCTTCCCCGTCCCTTCGCTGCCATCCTGCGCCATCAATCGCGCAAGCGGCACGACCGGGTCCTGGTCGCTCGCTGCGACGACGGAATGTGGGCCAGCACGAATCTGCACCTGGGCTCTACGACCGGCGTGCACAAGCTCGGGCTGAGCATGGCGAAGCACGTGAAGGACCTCTACGAGGTCGACATCTCGCCGACCAGCATGACCTTTACGAGCGTGTTCGAAACAGCGAACGAAGGCGGCATCGTAGAGGCGACTATCTCGGTGATCTGGCAGGTCACCGATCCGGTCGCCCTGATCTACCGGCCGAAGTTCGATCACCTCGACGCCATCCGCAGCAGTGTTGAGGACCGGCTGCGCCCGGTCGTGCACCGAACCGCGTTGGACGAGGTAGAAGACCTCGCGGACGTCGCCGACCGGCTGCTCGCTCCGATGATCCCGGTGAGCGAGGGCCCCATCTCGTGGGGCAAGGCCGACACGCTCTTCCGCCTCAACGGTGCCGGTTCCCTGCACCGGCACGCACTCGAGACGATCCGGCGGGCTCGCATCGTCGACCGTGAGCAACGCGAAATGGACCGTGAGCGCATCAGCTTTTTCAGCGAAGTGATCGATTCCGGCAAAGTGAGCCTGCTCGCCATGATGCTGAGCCAGGACAAGGTGGAGGTGAAGACGGTCCTCGACTACATCCACACCTACGACATCCCGATCGGCCGAAACCTGCTCGACAGCGACGACCCGTTCCGCAACGCGGTGGGACGACTGATGAGCGAGGCCGACGACTTCGACCGCCAGGAAATGCGGCTCGCGCTCCTCGACTCGGCGAACTCACGGGGCCGCGACAGCGAACTGGCCAAGCTGCGCGCAACACTGGACGAGACGCTTGCGGGCGAACGCCGGAACGGCTCCCGCCCGCGTTCCAACGGCTCGAGTCCGGGATGAGGTCTCATTGCCCGCTGGTGTCGTGCGGCACCACCGGCAGACGAACCGCCCCATGCCCCGTAACCTGGAGATATGCCGATCCAGGTGCTGCTCGTAGACGACCACGAACTCGTCCGGCGGGGCCTGCGCGACCTGCTCAGCGACGAGGCCGACCTGGAAGTGGTCGCGGAGGCCGGGAGCGTCGAGGAGGCGCTCGCGGTGGCCATGCACGTCGAGCCGGATGTCGCGGTCGTCGATGTTCGGCTCGGGGACGGCGACGGCATCACGCTCTGCCGCGAACTGCGGTCCAAGCCGAATCCGCCGGCCTGCCTCATGCTCACCGCGTTCGACGACGAGGAAGCCATGGTCGGCGCGATCATGGCGGGTGCTTCGGGCTATCTGCTCAAGCAGGTTCGCGGCCAGGACGTGGTGAACGCGGTCCGCGAGGTCGCCGCCGGACGGTCGCTGCTCGACCCGGTCAGCACCGCTCGCGTGCTCGACAAGCTGCGCCATCCGCCGACCGACGAGCTGGCCGCCCTCACCGACCGCGAGCGCGACGTCCTGGAGCTGATCGGACAGGGGCTGTCGAACCGCGAAATCGCCGAACGGCTTTTCCTCGCCGAGAAAACGGTGAAGAACTACGTGACGTCCGTGCTGGCGAAGCTCGGCATGCAGCGCCGCACCCAGGCCGCGGCGTGGATTGCCCGGCGCGGCAAGTGAATCAGCTGCCCGCGACGGCGCGACCGTAGCGTTCGGACAACAACTGCAGCCGCGGGATCAGCTCCGGCGGCGATTCGACCGTGAAGTCCATCATCAGCATTCCAATGTAGACAGCCACGGTGTCCAAACTGTCCGCGCCGGTGACGAGTACGCATTGGTGCTCGTCAAGGGGTTCGACGACGCCGACCGTCGGATTGATCCGCGCCAGCACCTCGTCCGCCGGGGCGTCGATGCGCAGCCGCGCGTGCACGATCCACCCGCTCGCCGCGATCGTGCGCATCGCGAAGGCGGTGTAATCCCCGCCCGGCAAGGGATTCGGCTCGAACCGGCGGCGGGTCGGCATCCGCGGCTGCATCAGGTCGACGCGGTAGGTCGCCCAGCTGCCGTCCTGCGGGTCGCGCGCGACCAGGTACCACCGTCGTTGCCAGCTGAGCAACCGGTACGGCTCGACCAGCCGCAGTTCGTCCGCGTAGTCGAAGCGGAGCCATTCGACGTGCCGGATCGCCCGCGCGACCTCCTGCAGCACGGCGCCGTCGACCTCCGGATCGGGCGCGTCGGTGCCGGTGTTCTCCGGACCGCGGTCGATTGTCGAGCGCAGGGCGTCGACCGTCGGACGCAGCCTCGACGGCAGAACCTGCTCAAGCTTCGCGAGCGCCCGCGTGCCGGCCTCCTCGATCCCGGAGATACCCGCCGCCGCCCGCAGCCCGACCGTGACCGCTACCGCCTCTTCGTCGTCCAGCAGGAGCGGCGGCAGCTTCCCGCCCGAGCCCAGCCGGTAGCCGCCGACGTTCCCGCGCGTCGCCTCGACGGGATAACCCAGGTCACGCAGCCGTTCGACGTCGTGCCGGATCGTGCGGGCCGAGACGCCCAAGCGCTCCGACAGTTCCCGGCCGCTCCGCCCAGCGGCCGTCTGCAGGAGAGCGAGAAGCGCCAGCAACCGCGCCGTCGGATCGGCCATCGAAACTCCTTATTCTATTAGGAACTAATCCTACCTAATAGCCTCCTAGTGTTCTTCTCATGACGAACGCAACCGCCTCCCTCGCCCTCCGCCCCTTCACCGTCGAGGTCACCGACGCCGAACTCGCGGACCTGCACGACCGCCTCGCCCGCACCCGCCTGCCGCAGCCGTCGCCGACCGACGACTGGGACGCTGGCACCCCGAACGCCTACCTGCGGACGGCGCTCGAGGCGTGGCGGAGCTTCGACTGGCGCGCCGCCGAAGCGCGGATCAACTCCTTCCCGCACTTCACCACCGAGATCGACGGCCAGACGTTCCACTTCATCCACGTCCGCTCCGACCATCCCGGCGCGACGCCGCTGCTGCTCGCGCACACCTACCCCGGCTCGTCGGTCGACTACCTCGACCTGATCGACCACCTCGTCGACCCGGTCGCGCACGGCGGCCGCGCAGAGGACGCCTTCGACGTCGTCATCCCCGACGCGCCCGGCTACGGCTTCTCCCAGCCCGTCGCCGAAGCGGGCTGGACGGTCGCCCGCGTCGCCGTCGCGTACGACCGCTTGATGCGCGGCCTCGGGTACGAGAGCTACGGAATCCACGGCTCGGACAACGGCGCGATGGTCGCCAGGGAGCTCGGTGTGCTGAACCCGGACGGTTTCCTCGGCCTGCACGTCCTGCAGCTGTTCTCGTTCCCGTCCGGCGATCCGGCGGAATTCGAACGCCTCGAACCGGCCGATCACGCCGGCCTCGCGCACATGCAATGGTTTCAATCAGTCGGTGGCTACAACACGATGAACGCGTCGCGCCCCCAGACGGTTTCCGTTGGCCTCAGTGACTCCCCGATCGGATTACTCGCCTACAGCGAGCTGTTCAACTCCTTCGGCAACGGGACGTCGCTGGTGCCGCTGGAAACGATCCTGCTGGAGGTGAGCGTGAACTGGTTCGCCAACGCCGCTTCCGGGATGAGCCGCAGCTACCTGGAGAACGCCCGCGCACAGGCCGAGCCGCGGGTGAGCGACGCGCGCACCGGGGTCGCGGTGTTCAAGGACGACTTCCAGACCATCAAGACCTTCGCCGAACGCGACAACACCAACATCGTGCACTGGAGCCGCTTCGAGGAAGGCGGCCACTTCGCGGCGATGGAACGCCCCGCCCTCCTCGCCGGCGACATTCGCGCTTTCTTCGCTAACCGCGACTGACTCCTGCTGATTCCGCGCCCAAACCCCGCCCGCGTTGCTGCGGACGGGGTTCTCGGCGTCCAAGACAGAGCTGTGGGTAGCCGACTTCCAGGGAGTGGTTCACCCAATTGAGTGCCGAATGGATGTTCGATTCTTCGCTACCATGGGGAACGGCTCGGTGGCAGAGCGAATTCGAGGAAGGAGTGTGTTCGATGACTCGTGAAGGCTGAATCTCTTGGTGCGCGGTGTGTTCACAGCGGTGGGTTCACAACGGCGCGAGGTCGATGCGGCGTGTTTGCCGCGACGATTCAGGACAAACGCGATTCAGACAACGCAGACACAGCGCGTTTCCTGCGATCCGAGGCGGCGGATTCTAGGTGGCTGGCTTGAAACAGTGCTAGGTCGAGGTGACGTTTCGGTACTGCGCTAGGTCACCGCGACGCGGGGTCGACGACACAGTGCAGAGCTACGCCGTGCTGTGCGGCTGCCCCTGCCGAGTCCGATGCGATGTCAACTCGGTGCGATGTAGTTACCGCGACGTGCGCGCGCGGCGCGGTAACTGCCGCTTCGGAGTCCGCTCAGGACTCGACGCTGGGCGGGTTATTGCCTTATTGGCTTATTGGCTTATTGCCTTGGCAGCCAAGGCAATCCGGTCACGGCGTTCGGTGCAACGCGAACTGTCGCCGGTGCGGCGGAGTCGCCGTGCGGTGGAGTCGCAGCGTGATGGCTCCGTGGTGGCTACGCGGTGGGCGTCCCGTCACAGCTGCAAGAAGCGCGGTCGCGCGTGCGGTGTCGACGTTGCGGCATGGCTGCTTCACAGTCGATCGCTGCACCGCGGTTGTTCGTCGCTGCGCCGCAGTAGTCGTCGCCGCACTGCGGTTCTCGCCGCCGCGGTGCGGTTGTCATCGCTCCGCTACGGTTGCCGTCACCGCGCCGCGATTTGCCGTCGCTGCACTGCGATTCTCGTCGCCAGCCGCAGCTCCCCATCGCCACACTGCGGCTGTCATCCCTCCCCTGCGCTTACTGAACCCTGCGCAGCAACGCAACCACCGAACCACTCACTCAAGCGGCAGGTCAAACGCGACCAGCGTCCCCAAACTCGGCGAAGAATTGAGGAAAAACCGGCCACCAGCAGCATCAGCACGCTCGGCGAGATGCCGCAGCCCCCGGGTCGCGACCCCTTGCGGCACCCCGGATCCGTTGTCCCGCACGCGAAGCTTCACACCCTCCGCGTCGCGCGTCAACGTCACGCGGGTTTCGCTCGCACCGGAGTGTCGGACCACATTGGACAGTGCCTCGCGCAGTGCGGCACGGATGTGGTCGGCCCGCTCGGCGGGGATGTCGGCGAACTCGCCGGACAGCTCCAGGGTCGGCGGATACCCGAGCAGCTCGCCGGCGATGCGCACTTCGCCGCGCGCGGATTCGGCGAGGTCGGTCGGGGTGCCGGGGTCGTGCCGTGGCTCGGGCGAGCGCAGGGCGCGCACGGTGCCGCGGATTTCCTCGATGGTCTGGTCCAGCTGGTCGATCGCGTCGGACAGCCGGGCCCCGTCGGCCTGCGCGAAGCGTTTGCGCATGTTGCGGCGGACCCGGTCCAGTTGCATGCCGGTGCCGTAGAGCCGTTGCACGATCACGTCGTGCAGCTCGCGGGCGATGCGTTCGCGCTCTTGGTAGAGGGTCACGCGATGCCGCGCGTTCGCGCCCTCCGCCAGCGCGAGCACCACTCCGGCCTGCGCCGCGAACGCCGCGAGCATCTCGACCGTGCCCGCGGAAAACGGCTCGCGACCTTGCCGTCGGTACACCGTGAGCGCGCCGAGCACCCGCCCGCCGGAGCCGAACGGCGCGGCCGCGAACGGTCCGTACCCGCGCAGTTCGTCCGGCACATACGGGGCCGTGCGAGGGTCGACGATGAAGTCCTCCGCCGCGATCGGCTCGCTGCCGCGCGCGACCTGTCCTGCCGCGGAATCCGTCCCGAGGGTCAGCCCGCGCAGGTCCCCGACCGGCCCGCCGTCACCGTCGCCCGTCTGCACCTCGGCGAGAAAGCCGTCGACCCCATACGCCGCCTCGACCACGACGCGCCCGTCATCGGCGCTGACCATCGCCAGCCCGAGGTCCGCGTCCGCCAGCTCGACGGCTCTGGCCACGACTGTTTCCAGCACCCCCTCCGGGTCGTCCCCGGACAGCGCGGTGCTGGTGATCTCCGTAGCCGCGGATAGGGCGCGCGCGGCGAGTGTCGGGTCCATAAGCAACTCCGACCTTAGCGCGGAGCCCTGCCCCAGACCCGAAATCGTGACCGTCACCAACAACCCTCCGTCACGCCGCCACCCGCGGCAACGCCCGCCGCACGACGCGCCCGTCCCGGACCTCGAAAACGATGTCCGCTTGCAGCTCTTCATCCGCATTGTGCGTTACGTGCACGACCGTCCGTCCAGCAAGCTCTGTACGCAACGTCGCCCGCAACGCCCGTGCCGTCGGCTCGTCGAGATGCGACGTCGGCTCGTCAAGCAACACCAACTCCGCCGACGAAGCCGCCAGCAACGCCCGCGCCAACGCCACCCGCTGCGCCTGCCCGCCAGACAACCCGGCCCCGGCGCTGTCGAGCACCGTCGCCAAATCCAGCTCCGGCAACTGCGCCTGATCCAGCACCCGCCGCAAGTCGGACGTCTCCGCCAGCGGATCAGCGAGCCGCAAATTCTCCGCCACAGTGGTCGAGACAAGCATCGGTTCCTGCGGCGCCCAAGCCACCTTCGCCGGCACCACGACCTCGCCACGACGAGGCTCGAGGAACCCCAGCAAGGCCGCCACCAACGTCGACTTCCCAGCCCCGCTCGGCCCGACGACCGCCACATAAGCCCCGGTCGGCACGCTCAACTCGACGTCCTTCAGCACCGCCTCGCCACCAGGCCACCCCAGCTCGGCACCCCGCAACCGAACCGCAGTTGCACGCTCCAAGTCCGGCTCGTCGACGGACTGAGCGACAAGGGAACCCGCCGGTTCAGCGCGACGGGCTTCTTCGTCAACGTCCCCGGCGGGACCAGCCGCACCCCGCGACCGCCCCGCTCCCACGCGACCTGCTACTTCGTGGATGCCGCCAGTGGAACCAACCGCAGCGCGCGCTCGGGCGTCTGCGTCGCACGCGCCCCCGGCAAAACCAGCCGCACCCCGCGAACGCCCCGATCCCGCGCGACCTGCTACTTCGTCGATGCCGCCAGTGGAACCAACCGCAGCGCGCGCTCGGCCATCCGCTTCACACGCACCCCCGGCAAAACCAGCCGCACCCCGCGAACGCCCCGATCCCGCGCGACCTGCTACTTCGTCGATGCCGCCAGTGGAACCAACCGCAGCGCGCGCTCGGCCATCCGCTTCACACGCACCCCCGGCAA
>NZ_JARACH010000002.1:0-81645 GCF_029087445.1 Amycolatopsis sp. La24 | reverse complement strand
AAAACCAGCCGCACCCTGCGAATGCCCAACCTCCGACTCGCCGACCACCGCGCCGAGCCGAATCCGAGCCGCTCGCAGGGTGTCCCAATGCACCGCCGCTTGCGGCAACAGCGCCAACACCTCGGCCAGCGCCAACGGCACCAACGCCAGCAGCGGCGCCATCACCCCCGCCAGCTCCCCACGGCCGACCGCGCCCGCCGCCAGCATCGTGCTGACCACTGCGGCCGCCCCAGTCGCCAGCGTGACCAGCGCATCCGCCGCGCCTGCGCCGAAGGCTTGCCGTCGGGTGTCGGCGGCCAGTCGGGTGTCCGTCGAGGCCAAGTCGCGGCGACGCGAAGCCGCCCCGCCGTAAGCGAGCAGTTCCGCCGCCGACGAGAACAGCACCAGCACTCGCGCCGCGACGTCACGTCGTCCGGCAGCCAGGGCCGAAGTCGCGCGGCGCTCCAAACGCAGCGCAACCGCCGGTGCCGCCAAGCCGACCAGCACAGTCAAGGCCAGCACCAAGCCAGCCGACGGCAGCACCAAGGTCTGCACGGCGATAGCCCCGGCCGCGACCAACCCGACCACGATCGGCGGCGACACGACTCGCGGCAGCAGATCCCGCACCGTGTCGACGTCCGTCACCAACCGCCGCTGGCTCTCCCCGGCTTCGAGGCTGCGTGCAGGACCCAAGCGCACCAACGCATTCCAGAGCCGAACACGCAACCGTCCGGCGATCCGGAAGGCGGCGTCGTGCGTCACGAGCCGTTCGACATACCGGAGTCCGGCCCGGCCGAGTCCGAACGCGCGCACCCCGACGACCGCGACCGTCAAGGTCAGAATCGGCGGCTGCAACGAAGCTTTGGCGATCAACCAGCCAGAGGTCGCGGTGAGGGCGATCCCGGCCAAGAGCGCCAAGGCACCTAGCAAAGCACCGGAGAACAGCCGTCGGTCGAGCAGCATCCGCCAGGGAAGTGGCCGGGCGTCGACACTGTCCGAAGTGGACTCAGCGACCGCTGCGGGAGCCGAGTCCTGAACAGCGACTGCGGCTGAACGTTCGTGCGCAGCGATGACCGCAGCCGCACCATGTTCGACGGCTCGCTCGACGGCGTCCATGACCCGACGCGCGTTGACGTCGTCCAGGTGCGCGGTCGGCTCGTCCAGCAGCAGCAACCACGCGCCCGACTGAACTCGCAGCAATGCCCGAGCCACGGCGACGCGCTGGCGTTGTCCTTGGGAAAGCCGGTCGACCGGACGGTCGGCGAGGCCGTGCAGTCCCAGTTCGCCGAGCATCGCGTCGACGTCCGATCCAGCGACCGCCAGTTCTTCCCGCACGGTGCCGCCGCTGAAAACCGGCGACTGCGGGACCCAGGCGATCCCCGCGCGCCACCGTTCGAGGTCGGCCTGAGCCAGTGGGACCTCACCGGCCAGCACCGACCCGTCGTAGGACGGCACGAAGCCCAGCAGGGTCGCGAGCGTCGTCGATTTTCCGCCACCGCTCGGCGCGCGCAGCCACACGATCTGACCGCGCCGGACGGAGAAACTCTCTCCGTCGGGAGCGAATCCACCGCGTCGAGCGACTTTTAGGTCGGACACAACCAACGATCCACAGGGTGCGGTCCGGGTTCCTTCGGCCGGGACCGGTTCCGCGAGCACCGCAGTCACCCGGCGGACCGCTTCCACGCCGTCCTCGCTCGCGTGGAATGCCGCGCCGACCGCGCGAATCGGCTGGTAGCACTCGGGAGCGAGGATCAGCACGCCGAGTCCGATCGCCAGCGGGAGCGATCCCGACACCAACCGCACGCCGATGACGACCGCCACCAAGGCGACCGAGAGCGTCGCCGCGAGTTCGAGCACGAATGCCGAGGAGAACGCGACGCGCAACGTCTTGAGCGTCGCGCGACGATGCCGGTCCGACAGTTTCCGGACGGTTTCGGCTTGAGCGTCGGCTCGCCGGAACGCGGTGAGCACTGGCAGCGCCCGCACCAGTTCGAGCAGCAGGCCGGACATCCGGTGCACCGCGTCCGTCGCGCCGGAAACGCGGTCGGCGGTGAATTTTCCGACCAGGACGGCGAACATCGGCAGCAGCGGGACCGTCGCGGCGATGATCACCGCCGACGGCCAATCTGTCCACAGGATCGCCGCGCCTGCCGCGACGGGGACGACCGCGGCGGTGACGAGCGCGGGCAGGTACTCGCGGAAGTAGGAATCGAGTGCGTCGAGGCCGCGGGTCACGAGGGTCGTGAGCTCGCCGTGGCCGCGGCGGGCGAGCCATTCCGGGCCGAGGCGCAACGCGTGGTCGACGACGCGGGCGCGCAGGTCGCGTTGCGCGGTCGCGGCGGCGCGGGCGGAAACCACCCGCACCGCCCAGCTGGTGCCCGCGCGGCCCACGACGAGCGCGAACAGGACAGCCAACTGGACGGTGCGGCCCCCTTCCCCCAGCCCCCGGGAGACCACGTCCGCGAGGATGTCCGCTAGCAGAAAGGCTTGTCCGACAAGGAAAACCGCGTTCCCGAACGACAGCACCGCGACCAGGATCAGCGCTCGGCGCGCGGCCGGCCCCAGGGCCGAGAGCGCGCCGAGCGGACCCTTGCCCGGCCGCACAGGGTCCATGGGGGACCCGGTGGCGGAAAGGGGTGCGCGGCCGGGAAGCTCGGTCATGGTGCGTGCACCGCCGGGATGTGCTGGACGCCGATGCGCTTGCGGAACACCCAGTAGGTCCAGCCTTGATAAATCAGCACAGCTGGCGCCCCGAACGCGCCGACCCAGGTCATCACCGTCAGCGTGTAGTGGCTGACCGCGCTGTTCATGATGGTCAGCGAGTGCGCCGGGTCGAGCGTGGACGGCAGGACGTTCGGGTAGAGCGCGCCGAAGAAGGTCACCGCGGCGGCCGTGATGACGACCGCGAGCGCGGCGAACGCCTGCCCGTCGCGGTCCACGTAGAGCCGCAGCCACGCGACCGCGGCGGCGAGGACGACGATCACCAGCGAGAAGAGCGTCCACAGTTTGCCTTCGCGGACCTGGACGACCACGAGGAACGCGACCAACGGCAGCAGCCCGACCGGGAGGATGCGCAGCGCGATGGTGCGCGCGCGTTCCCGCAGGTCACCGGTCGTTTTCAGGGCAAGGAACGCCGCGCCGTGCACGAGCGAGAAGCCGACGATCGCCACCGCGCCCAGCAACGTGTCCCACCGGACCGACTCGAACGGCGACCCGACGCGGTTGCCTTGCGCGTCGAGCGGCAGGCCGAGCACGGTGGTCGCGAGCAGCAGCCCGACGCCCAGCGGAGGGATCCAGGAACCGATGATGATCACGCGGTCCCAGACGCGCCGCCAGCGTTCGGAGTCGACCTTGCCGCGGTACTCGAACGCGACGCCGCGCCCGATGAGCGCGATGAGGACGAGCAGCAACGGGAGGTAGGCACCGGAGAAAAGCGACGCGTACCAGCCGGGAAACGCCGCGAAAGTCGCCCCGGCCGCGACGATCAGCCAGACCTCGTTGCCGTCCCAGACCGGCCCGATCGTGTTGACGAGGACGCGCCGCTCGGTGTTCGTTTTCCCGAGCACCGGCAGCAGCATCCCGACGCCGAAGTCGAATCCTTCGAGGAAGAGATACCCCAGCCAGAACAACGCGACGATCGCGAACCACAGCGTTTCGAGCGTCATGCCCACTCACCTCGTCCGGCGTGCGCCGGCGTCATCCGGTCGGCCACCGGGTTGTCCCCACGATGGCCCTGAGTTATCCACAACCCGCCGAGTTGTCCACAGATTCGCTGTGGGTAACCCGCGAGAGCCACGACCCGATTACGCTGGGTACGGGTCGTCCAGGCCAGTGGAGCGGGCCGCGCCCAGACCCGGCCCTCCGGGTCTTCTGGCGGCACCCCGGCCCGCTCCACCGGGTCAGTAGGCGAACGAAAGCGCCTGGTCATCGGAATCATCCGAACCTTCGTCAGAAGAGGAAGCAGCGGCAGGCGGCATCACCGCGTCCACCCCGCCCCGTACGTACTTGCGCATCAGGTACAGCTCCACCACGCCCAGCACCGCGTACAGCAGCGTCAACGCGATCAGCGACGTCAGAATCTCGCCCACCGTCAGCCTCGACACCGCCTGTGCCGTGAACATCCACATGCCCTCGACGCCGGTCGGGTTGGGCGCGACCACGAACGGCTGCCGCCCCATCTCCGTGAAGATCCAGCCCGCGCTGTTGCCGATGAACGGCGTCGCGATGCCGCCGAGCACCAGCAGCGGGAACCAGCGTCCGCCGGGGATTCGGCCGCGGCGGGTGAGCCACAGGGCCAGCAGGCCGATGCCCGCGGAGATCGCGCCGAAGCCGATCATGATCCGGAAGCCCCAGTACGTCACCGGCAGGCTGGGCACGTAGTCGATCGGTTTGCCCGCGAGCGAACCGAGCGCCGGGTCGTCCGGGTAGTTCGTGCCGTATTTCGCCTGGTATTCCGAAACCAGGTTCTCCACGCCCTTGACCTCGGTGGAGAAGTCGTTGTGCGCCAGGAAAGACAGCAACGCGGGCACGTTGAACGTCTTGACGTCCTCGCAGTTCGCGTTGGCCACGTCGCCGATCGCGATGATCGAGAAGCTCGCCGGTTTTTCCGTGTGGCACAACGCTTCCGCCGACGCCATCTTCATCGGCTGCTGCTCGAACATCAGCTTGCCCTGCATGTCGCCGGTGATCGCCAGTACCGCGAACGCCACCACGCCGACCCAGCCGCCGAGGCGCAGCGACGAACGCCAGACCTCGCGGTGTTCGTCCGACGTCGACCGTCGCCGCCACAGGTGCCATCCGGCCACGCCGACCAGGAACGCCGCCGCTACCGAGAACGCGCCAGCCAGCGTGTGCGGGATCGCGGCGAGCGCCGTGTTGTTCGTGAGCACCGCGCCAATCGAGTTCATCGTCGGCTTGCCGTTCACGAATTCGACGCCCACCGGGTGCTGCATCCACGAGTTCGCCGCGAGAATGAAGTACGCCGAGGCCATCGTGGCCAGCGAGAACGCCCAGGCGCAGGCCAGGTGCACGCGACGAGGCAGCCGGTCCCAGCCGAAGATCCACAGGCCAAGGAAGACCGACTCGACGAAGAACGCGAGGAGGCCTTCCATCGCGAGCGGCGCACCGAACACGTCGCCGACGAACCGGGAGTAGGCGCTCCAGCTCATCCCGAACTGGAACTCCTGCACGATCCCGGTCACCACGCCCATGGCGAAGTTGACGAGCAGCAGCTTGCCCCAGAACTTCGTCATCTTGAGGTGCCGCAGCTTGCCGGTGCGCACCCACGCCGTCTGCATGGCCGCGACCAGCACCGAAAGTCCGATGGTCAGCGGGACCATCAGGAAGTGGTAGACGGTGGTGATGCCGAACTGCCACCGCGCGAGCTCAAGGACATCCACGTGTCCGATCCTCCGCGCGCACAGTCGCGCCAGCCAGTTCAACACGTCCTGAACTAGCCGGGACCAACGTCCCGCCGACCTGCTGGAATCCGGGTCCGAACCCAGGCCGAGCTACCCCCGATCAGGTGGTGCTCAGCGGGTCTCCTCCACGAGCCACGACAGGTACCGCGGGCTGCCGCCGACGATCGGCGTGACGATGACCTCGGGCAGGTCGTACGGATGCCGCACGTTCAGGAACTCCTCCAGCGCGCCGGACCGGTCCGCGGCCGTCTTGCACTCGACCCGCCATTCGGCCGCCGTCTGCACCTCGTCTTCCCACCGGAAAACGCTGGTGATCGGCCCCACGATCTGGGCGCACGCGGCGAGCCGGGCCTCGATGGCGCTCGCGGCGATGGTGCGCGCGGCGGCCTCGGAGTCGACGGTGGTGGTGACGACGACGTGGTCAGCAGACATGACCCGCACCGTACCGCAGCCGGAAAACAGAATTCGGCGCACCGAAAAAAATATTCCGGCCCACCAGCGGCGAGCATTCTGCCGACCTTATCAGGCAATTCGCGAAACCCATCAGCTTGCGGTTTTCTGAACCTCCCCTTTATCGTTGCAGTGAAAGGGGTGAGCACGAACCCATGTCTCCCGCATTGATCGCTCTGTTCAGCGCGTTCGGCCTGGTACTGGCCGTCGAGCTGCCGGACAAGACGCTCGTCGCGACCCTCGTGCTCACCACTCGTTTCCGCGCCTGGCCGGTATTCGCCGGAGTATGCGTGGCGTTCGCCGTGCAATGCGTGATCGCGGTCGCTTTCGGAAGCCTGCTCACCCTCTTGCCGGAAACTCTTGTTTCGGTGCTGGTCGCCGCGATGTTCGGCGTCGGCGCGTTCCTGCTCCTGCGCGAGGGCTTCAGCGAAGGCAGCGAAGCGGGCGAGGACGCGTCGCGGTCCGGACCCGGGCCGGTGTCGTTCCTGCGTTCCGCGCTGACGTCGTTCGGCGTGCTCTTCGCGGCGGAGTGGGGCGACGCCTCGCAGCTGGCGACCGCGGGTCTCGTCGCCCGTCTCGGCAACCCGTTCGCGGTCGGGGTCGGCGCGTTCGTCGCGCTGGTGTCGGTCGCCGGGCTGGCGGTGTTCATCGGCGCGAAGATCCGCGACCGGATCCGGCCGAAGCTGATCCAGCGGGTCGCCGGGTTCGTGTTCGCCGGTTTCGCCGCGTTCGCGCTGGCCCAGCTGCTCTGGTAACGGCCGTTTCACAGGAACGCCGGGTAACCTCTTCGGAACCCCCGAACGAGGACCAGGTGAACCCCCGGTGACGCCATGGCCTCCGCCATGACCGCCGAGGAGCCCCCGTGCCGACCACCTCCCGCGCCGCCGTGTCGCCGGTGTCGCCGGTGCACGGCAGGCTCGCGCTGGCGGGCATCGGGGCGGCGGTGCTCATCGCCACGGACCTGCACCTGCGTCTCTCCGCGCAAATCAGCCCGATCTGGCAGACGCTGTCGGAGTACGTCTACGGCAGGCTCGGCGACCATTCGGCCGCGCGGCTGTTCGCCGTCATGTGCCTCGCGCTCGCGCTGGGTTCGCTGGCGTTGCTGGCCGGGCTCGTCAAAGCCCGCCGCTCGCCCGCGGTCGTCATCGTGCTCGGAGTGTGGTGCGCCGGCCTCACGATCTGCGCGACGGTCCCCGTCGATCCCAACGGCGAAGCCCGTTCCTTCGACGGCCAGTTGCACAACGCCGCCGCCCTCACGGCTTTTCTCGCGCTCCCCACGGCCGCCTGGCTGCTGACCCGCCGCGGCGGTCGATCGTGCCCGTGGGAGCCGCGCCGCACGACGATCCGCCGGCTGGCCGTCGCGAGTTTCGCCAGCGTGGCGGTGGTGCTGGGCGGTTTCGTGTTCACCCTGCTCACCGGCCCCGCACAGCAGGAAGTGACGCTCGGGTTGTTCGAGCGGCTGCTGTTCTCGGTCGACCTGGCGCTGCTGCTGACCATGGTCCGCCCGCTGGTCGCCGCGTCCCGCCGCTAGGCCCGCAGCACCTCGGCAAGCTTCAAAGCCGCTTCCACCGCCAACGGTCCCACTTCGTCCGAAGCCAACGGCTCCAACGAGATCACCCCGACGCTCGCCCGCAGACCGGGAACCCCCCGCACCGGCGCGGCGACGCCAGAAGCACCGGCCTCGATCTCGCCGGTCGAAACGGCCCACTTGTCAGTGCCGCCGGGCCGCAACGCCATCGCCCGTCCCGCCGCACCCGCGGCGAGCGCGTGCCTGCTGCCGACCCGGTACGCCACGTGGTAGCTCGTCCACGACGGCTCCACCACCGCGACCGCCTGCGCGTGATCGCCCTGCGCCACCGTCAGATGCGCGGTAGCGCCGACCTTCTCGGCCAGCTCGCGCAACACCGGCCGCGCGGCCTCGCGCAGCTGTGGCAGCACCTGACCGGCCAGCCGCAGCACTCCGACGCCGAGCCGCACCTTCGTGCCGTCCCGCCAGATCAGGCCGCGTTCGGCCAACGGCACCAGCAGCCGGTACACCGCCGCGCGGCTCGCGCCGATGGTCACCGCGAGTTCGGAGATGGTCGCCGCCTGCTCGCCCGAATCGGCCACCGCCTGCAGCAGCGCCAGACCGCGGTCGAGGGTCAGCGACCCCTCCGTGCTCACAACAGCTCGAGTTCACCCAGGTCGGCCACCGGCTCGGCGAAGGACGCCGCCGCGTACGACCCGAACAGCTGCCGGACCGCCTTCGCGGCCGGCTCCGGCAGCGCGCGCGCTTCGTCCGCGAGCGCCTTGCCGTCGGTCGATTCCAGCGCCGCGCGGACGTCGCCGCCGGAGAGGCAGCGCGCCGACGCGACGAGCAGGTTCAGGAAGCCGTGATGCGTGAAGCCGGTTTCCGGGTCGACGTGCCGGACCGCGCGGTGCAGGCTGTTCGTCGCCTTGAACGACGCTCCCGGCGAGCCGCTGACCACGGACAGGAAGTCGGCGACCTCGTCCACGCTGGGGAAGTTCTCCCCCGCCTTGCCACCGCAGCGGATCTTCGGCCAGCTGCCGTGCTCGATCACGTTGCGGACGCCGTCCAGCCAGCCGACGCCGCGGCGCGGTTCGACCACCCGGATGACGTCCTCGGGCACGAACTCCGAGACCCGTTCGAGCCACACCTCGTCGACGTCGGACGGGGCGGGCATCTCCACCATCCGCAGCGACAGCAGCTCGCTGCGCGATTCGACGATCGAGATCGCCTTCGGAACGCCGCCCAGCCCGGTGTCGATGATCAGCGACAGCGGCAGCGGCTCCTTGGGCTTGATCTTGATCAGCTCGGTGATCAGCTCCGGCAGCCGCGAGGCCTGGCACAGGAAAACCCCGAGCACCCCGGCGTGTTCCCCGCCGCGCGATTCGAAGTGCGCACGCAGCGCCTCCGGCATCGCGACGTCCGCCGGCGGGAAGAGCGCCGAGTCGTCGACGAGCCGCGCGAACAGGGGAGGAATTCCACGGGGGCCGGGGGGCGTGAGTTCCACAGCGCTTGACACGACTGACACGCTAGTAGCGTACGGCATGGGGACAAAATCGTTCGCTCTGCGGACGCATTTCCAAGCCTTCCCGACACGGGATCAACCGGCCGAATGAGCCGATTCCACGCGGTCCCACCTTTAAGCCGATCCGCTGACCAGCATTTTCCCGCCCCGTGGGTGATCTTCGCGCGCACTCTTCCCTTCGCGCGGCAATTCAGGTTAGGCTCACCTAAGTAGGAGGTGAGCCGTGACCGAGGCACCCGTATCCGTGCGCCGCCCGCCCGCGCCGAATCCCGCCGAACGCGCCAAGACGATCGCGACCCGCGGCGGCCCGGCGACGATCATGCCGACCGTCGAGAGCGCCGGCTGCGAGGCCGAACGCGTCGAGCCCGTCCTGCATCACGTGCACCACAGCGGAAGCGTCAGCATTCTTCTGCCGGACGAGCACCCGATGGTGCGCGCGTCCCGGCAGGCTCAGCGCGGCGAGCTCGCCGTCATGGTCGAGCTCGCCGACCACGCCCCAGTGGCGCTGCGGGAACCGGTCCGCGGCCTGCTGTGGATCACCGGATGGCTCCGGCCGCTGACGGAGGTGTCGGCCCGCGCCCGCGCGGTGTCGATCGCGCAGCAGCGGCCGGACCACCGGCTTCTCGACGTCGGCCACGGCCTCACGCTGCTCCGGTTGACCCCGGCGTCGCTGGTCCTCGCCGACGCCGAGGGCACGCATTCGCTCCGGCCGCACATGTTCAGCGCGGCCCCGCCGGACCCGTTCCACGATTACGAGGCCGAATGGCTGCGGCACCTGGAAAGCGACCATCCGGACGTGGTGGAACAGCTGGGCCGGCACCTGCCCGCGGACCTGCGCGGCGGCCGGATCCGCCCGCTCGGCCTCGACCGGTACGGCCTGCGCCTGCGCGTCGAATCACCGGCGGGCGACCACGACGTCCGGCTGGCGTTCTCCCGCACCGTCGACAGCCCGCCGCAGCTGGCCGCGGAACTGCGGCGCTTGCTCGGCTGCCCGTTCCTGCGCCACCAGCACGGCGAGGACTGACCGTCAGTCGTCGGCCAGCTCCGGGGGAAAGCCGCCGGTCGCGATCGGCCCCCACCGGTCGATCGTGATCCGGATCAGGCTCTTGCCCTGCTTGCGCATCGCCTCGCGGTACTCGTCCCAGTCCGGGTGCTCGCCGGAGATGCTGCGGAAGTAGTCGACCAGCGGCTCGACCGAATCCGGCAGGTCGAGCACCTCCGCGGTCCCGTCGACCTGTACCCACGGGCCGTTCCACTCGTCCGACAGCACGCACACCGACACCTTCGGCTCGCGCCGCAGGTTGACCGCCTTCGCGCGCTTCGGGTAGGTCGAGATGACGATGCGGCCCTCGTCGTCGACGCCGCAGGTGTTCGGGGACAGCTGGGGCCGCCCGTCGGCGCGGGTGGTCACCAGGATCGCGCGGTGACGCGGCTTCAGGAACGCGACCAGTTCGGCGCGCTCGACCTTCGTGTTGGTGGCGATAGTCCTCGGCATACCCCGACGGTAGCGTGCGTTCATGCGCACCACAGAGCGTTCCGGACGGCCGTCGGGCCTGCGATCCTGGCTCAACCCGGCACTTCCGGCGTTCCCGGCTCAGCTCACCGATCCGCGCGAGCGGCGGGCGGTCAAGATCGAGCTGATCCTCGTCTTCGGCATCACCCTCGGGCTCTCCGGTGCGCACAGCCTGCTGTCCCTTGTGGACTCGCTGCTGCGGCCGACGCCGTTGGCGCAGCAGCATGTGCAGCTCAACGTTCCGCAGGCCGCCGCGAGCCTGCTGGACCTGCTCCAGCAGCTGCTGAGCGCCGCGCAGCTGATCGGCTGGGGCGGACTCGGGCTGTACCTGCTGTGGCGGGCCGGGATGAAACTGCGCGAAATCGGGCTGAGCAGGCGCATCCGTTCCGACGCGCTCATCACCGTCGGGATCGCCGCGCTGATCGGCATTCCCGGGCTGGCGCTGTATTTCCTCTCGTATCACCTCGGGTTCAGCCTCGCGGTGCAACCGTCCACTTTGGGCGATACCTGGTGGCGCCCGATCGCGCTGACGCTTTCCGCGTTCGGCAACGCTTTCGCCGAGGAAGTGCTCGTGATCGGCTATCTGCTCACGCGACTGCGGCAGCTCGGCGTGCGGGAGAACGCGTCGCTGTTCGGCGCCGCGGTGCTGCGCGGTTCCTACCACCTGTACCAAGGGTTCGGCGGGTTCGTCGGCAACCTCGTGATGGGGCTCGTGTTCGGCCGCGTGTGGCAGCGGACCAACCGGCTGTGGCCGCTCATCGCCGCGCATACTTTGTTCGATGTGGTGTCCTTCGTCGGCTATTCGTTGCTGAAAGGCCGTCTTTCCTGGCTCCCGTGATGCCCGCTCATTAGGCTCGCACTTCGTGAGCGAGACGAGCGAAAGCACCGCACCTCCCAGGGTGGACAGCGAAGTCGGGCCGCTTCGGGCAGTACTGCTGCACCGGCCGGGAAACGAGCTGAAACGGCTCACGCCCCGCAACAACGACAAGCTGCTTTTCGACTCCATCCCGTGGGTGAGCCGGGCCCAGCAGGAGCACGACGCGTTCGCCGACGTCCTGCGCGGACGCGGCGTCGAAGTGCTGCTGCTGGCCGACGTTCTCCGCACCGCGCTGGAAGATCCGCGCGCACACGCCGCCGGGGTCCACGCGGCGGTGGACGACCGGCGGCTCGGCAGCGACCTCGCGGACTCGCTGAGGTCGCATCTCACGAGCGTCGACGCGCCCACGCTCGCCGAGGTCCTGATGGCGGGCATGACGTTCGAGGAGCTGCCGTCCGCCGAGGGCGCGTCCCTGGTGCGGATGATGCACCATCCGCGCGACTTCGCCGTCGATCCGCTGCCCAATCTGCTGTTCACCCGCGATTCTTCCGCGTGGATCGGCGACCGCGTCGCGATCTCGTCGCTGACCATGCCCGCGCGGCGGCGGGAAACGGCGCTGCTCGACCTCATTTACGCCTACCATCCGCGATTCCGCCACGCCGCCCGCGCTTACGGCGCGCATTCCGCGCCGATCGAAGGCGGCGACGTGATGCTGCTGACGCCCGGCGTCGTCGCGATCGGCGTCGGCGAACGGACGACTCCGGCCGGCGCCGAATCGCTCGCCCGTTCGGTATTCGCCGACGGACTCGCGCATACCGTCCTCGCGGTGCCGATCGAACAATCGCGCGCGACAATGCATCTCGACACGGTATGCACGATGGTCGATGTCGATGCCGTCGTGATGTATCCGCTCGCGCGCGATTCCCTGACCGCGTTCACCATCAAGCCGACCGGCGACGGCGGAGTGAAAGTGGCGGGCCCGACGCCGTTTCTCGAAGCCGCCGCGGAAGCGATGGAGATCGACCGGCTGCGGGTGATCGACACCGGCCTCGACCCGGTCACCGCGGAGCGCGAACAGTGGGACGACGGCAACAACACGCTGGCACTGCTTCCGGGCGTGGTCGTGGGATACGAACGCAACGCGGAGACCAACGAGCGGCTCACCGCGGCGGGCATCGAGGTGCTGCCGATCACCGGATCCGAACTGGGGTCCGGCCGCGGCGGCCCGCGCTGCATGTCGTGCCCGGTGCGCCGCGATCCCCCGGCAAAGAAAAGTTAGCCTCTCCTTAATAAGGAGAGACATATTAAGGGAAGGCTAATCAAAATAAGTATTTCCTTCTTGAGGAATGGTAACCCTAATAGGGTGGAGATCACCAGCCAAAAGTGGAAAACAATCGGACATTGACGTACGGTGATGGACATGGCCGCTACGAAGAAAGAACCGCGCTCGAAGTTTTACGAACTGCTGCAGGCGCAGATCCACAACGAGTTCAATGCCTCCCAGCAGTACATCGCGCTCGCGGTCTGGTTCGACAACGAGGACCTGCCGCAGCTCGCGAAGCACTTCTACAAGCAGTCCGTCGAGGAGCGCAATCACGCGATGGCGCTCGTCCAGTACATGCTCGACCGCGACCACCACGTCGAGATCCCGGGCACCGGCGAGGTGCGCAACGAGTTCTCCACTCCGCTCGAGCTGCTCGAGCTCGCACTGGAGCAGGAGAAGGAGGTCGCTGCCGACATCTCCGCGCTCGCGAAGGCCGCGCGAGCCGAGGAGGACTACATCAGCGAACAGTTCACCCAGTGGTTCCTCAAGGAGCAGGTCGAGGAGATCTCCCAGATGTCGACGCTCGTCACGGTCGCGCGCCGCGCGGGTGACAACGTCTACGAGATCGAGAAGTTCCTGCACCGCGAGGCCGTCGGCGACGCCGGCGCGGACGCCGGGATGCCCCCGGTCGCGGGTGGCGCGCTGTAAGCGCTCGACGCTTGTCGGAAGCCCGGTTGTCCCCAGTGTGGACAACCGGGCTTCCCCATGTGGATAACTTCAGCGCCGCTCGTAGTGCGCGATGAGCACGCCGGTGGTGGTCGCGACGCTGCCGGCGAGCGAAAACTCGGTCAGCGGAGCCGGTCCTTCGAACAGCCGCGCGCCGCGGCCGAGGGTCAGCGGGTGGATCAGCAAGGTGTAGCGGTCGACCAGCCCGGCGGCGTGCAGCGCGCGCACGAGCGAAACGCTGCCGATGATCGAAAGATCCTTGCCCGGCAAGGCTTTCAGCTCCGCCACGGTCTCCACCGCGGAGCCCCGCAGCAGCACCGAATTCTGCCAGGCGTCCGCGTTGTCGAGGGTGGTGGAGACGACGTACTTAGTCGCGGCGTTCATGTGCGCGGTGAACGGATTCCCGTCCGTCCGCGGCCCCCAAGCCGTGGCGAAGTCCTCCCAGGTGCGCCGGCCGAACAGCATGTCCCCAGGCCGGCTCATGCCCTTGCCCATCTCGCGGGCCATGACGTCGTCGCTGTAGCCATTGCCCCAGCCGCCTAGGTCGAACCCACCGCGCGTGTCCTCGTCGCTGCGGCCGAGGCCTTGGACGACGCCGTCGAGGGTGATGCTCAGGGTGACGTTGATCGAGCGCATCGGGGATGTCCTTCCGCTTCCGCGGGCCGCCCACCGGCCCGTCACCCGCTACACGAGCGGCGCGGAGCCAGATCGACATCGGCTCGCGGAATTTTTCAGCCGGCGCAGTCCTGCGTCTTCGCCCGGACCTCGATGGCCTGGACCGCCCCGTCCGAATCCAGCGTGAAATGGTACGCGCCCTGGTCACCGGTCGGCGACACGAGTGCGCTCCCCGACTCCGACGTACCCGGATAGGTCGCGGTGACCTGGTCCTTCGGCGACCCTTCGCCCACGCCTTCCGGGGTGTGCGCGGCACCGTCGGGCTTCACCGCGACCACGCCGTTCTCCGCCGACACGACAGCCGTCGAGGGAGGCACCCCGCCACCGCTGACGTCGTAGTAAGTGCAGCCGGCCGACTCTTTCACCGTCGTGAGCTTCATGCCCTGGTCGGTGAGCTGCTGCTCGGTCATGCCGAGCTTCACCGCGCCAAGGCCGTCCGCGGTCACCAGCGCTCCGGACACGGCTTTCGGCGGCGTCGTCTTCGGCGGCGCCGGCTTCGTGTGGTGCGGACGCGCGGGCGGCACCGGCGGGTCCGCCACGGTGGGCTCCATCGGCACGGGCGGCACTTGCACCTGCGTTGATTCGGCGCTCGACGGGGGCTCGGGTACCGAAGAAGGCAGCGTGGGCTGCGCCGAAGCGACCTGCTGGGCGGCGACGCCGGTCGCGGCGGGCTGGGTGCGCAACTGAATCGCCACCAGCCCGGCCGACCCCACCGCGAGCACGCACACCGCCCCGGCCGCGGATGTCAGGACCCGCTGCCTGCGCCGCCGCCTGCGCGCGCCGGCCACGATGGCCGACGCGGCGTCCTCGGCGGGTTCGACGGCTAGCCGGTCGTCGGCGAGGAGGGCGCGGAGCCGCTGTTCCAGATCGTCGGGCTGACTCACCCGGCGTCGCCTCCTTCCTGGTTCCTCAGTTTCGCCCGCAGGGACGCGATCGCCTTGCTCGCTTGGCTTTTCACCGTCCCCTGGCTGATGTCCAGCGTCTTGGCGATCTCCGCTTCGGACAGTCCTTCGTAGTACCGCAGCACCATCACCGTGCGCTGCCGCGGCGGGAGGTCGCGCAGCGCCTGCCACAGCGGTTCGTGCTCGAACGGGTCCTTCGGCGCGCACGGGCTGGTGTCCGGCAGATCCGCGACGAGGTTCTCCCGCCGCGTCCGGCGCCAGCGGCTGACGTGCGCGTTCGCCATCGAACGCCGCACGTACGCGAGCGGGTCGCCGGTCTTCTGCTGCACGTACGACCAGCGTGCGCCGATCTTTTCGAGCACGGTCTGCACGAGGTCCGCGGCGTCGTGCGGGTTCCCGGTGAGGACGTGGCCGTAGCGGAGCAGCCCGGGCAGGGCCTCGCGCACGAAGTCGCCGAAGTCCGTGATGGCGTTGACCGTCTCCGCCTGCTGACCGGCCCAGGGCGGATCCCCGCTGGTCAGAGGCAATGCGGCTGCCGTCACCGTATCGCCCCCTCCCCGGATGACCGCGTCGAGCGACGGTTCCTCGTCATCCCCACCACGCATGAGCGCCCCCGAGGGTTGTCCCGTCTCCGTCGCTACTTTCCGTAGCTGTGGACAACTGAGGTCAGCGCACGGAAAGCGACTCGGGCAGCTTCAAGACACCGTCCGCGTCAGTGGGGAAATCGTGTACCGCGACCACAGCGTTTCGCGGGATCGGCCCGTAAATGTGCGGGAACTGGATTCCGCGCGGGTCTGGCGGGTCGCCGTCCTCCCAGCGGACGGGCGCGTCGACCAGCTTGGGATCGATTTCCAGCAGGACCAGGCCGGATTGGCCGCGGAAGACGGCGTTGGCAGGAAGGGCGACGGTGCCCGGGTCCGAGCAGTGGATGAATCCGGCGTCGTCGAGCGAGGACGCGCGGTATTCGCCGTCGGCGGGCACCGCGGCCCACTCGGCGCGGGTGCAGATGTGGAGGATCACGCGGCGATCATCCACCTGTGGACAACTCGGGTCGAGTTGTCCACAGGTGGACAAGTCAGCGGATGGTGAGCTGGCGTCCGATCAGCCCGTCGCGGGCACGCCGCTCGGTGGCGTTGAGCGGCTCGGCGTCGAGCGACTTGAGCGCTTCGTCCAGCCGGGCGCCGAGCTGGTCCTTGGGCTCGGCCCACTCCCGGGCGTGCGCCTCGGGGTCGAGGTCCCACACCGGAACGAGCAGGCCGTGCGCACGGAACGACCCGGCGTACCGGGTGCCCTCGCCGAGCCCGAGCGTGCCGGCCGCGGACAGCCGCGCAAGCGCTTGCAGCAGCAGGTTCTCCGGTTCCGGGCGGACCCAGCGCAGGTGCGCCTTCTCGCCGGCGAGCACCCAGTACGCGCCGGAGCCGAGCCGGTCGGTGGGCATGATCGCGGCGTTCGCGCGCTCGAGGGAGACCGCGACGTCGCCGGTCGCGTCCGCGTCCTCGGGCAGCCACCACGCGAAGTCGGTGTGGAGGGCGACCTCCAGCTCCGCGCTCGGCACGAGCAGGTCCTGGAGCCGGTTGTGCTCGTCCGGGTCGGTGGGCGACGTCGTGTCCGGCACCGACAGCACGTCGCCCGGTTCGGCGTCGAGCAGCCAGCGCAGCGCGCGGCCGAGGTCGCGGCTGATGTCGGAGGACCGGGTCTGCACCTGAAGGCCGAGGAACCGCTCGCCGTCCGAGCGGACGAACGCCGCGGCGGCCATGGGCAGCACCGTGCCGAGCGTGACGTCGCCGCCGTCGGCGAGCGTCAGCTTCGCCGTGGCCGACGGGACGAACTCGCGCAACGCGATCAGCTCCGGCTCCGCGGCCAGACCCTCGAACGGCTGCCCGACGAAGACGTCGCGCACCTTCGGCTTGCGGTCCGGCTTGGGACCCTTCTTACGCGCGCCCTTACCCATTTCAGCCTCCTCGGAACTCGATGTCAGACGCTATCGAAGGGACCGGCCGTCCAGGCTCGCGGGTTAGAGTCAGCTCGTGTTCGACCCTCGCGATCCCGCCTTCCTCGCCGACCCGTACCCCGCGTTCGCCGCGCTGCGCGCCGAAGGCGAGGTGCACCAGCACGACGGCCTCGGCATCGCGATCACGGTTTCGCACGCCGCGTCCGCCGCCGTGCTCCGGCACCGCGGCCTCGGCCGCATCTGGACCGACGCGCAGCCGCTCGAACGGTTCGCGTCGTTCAACCTGCTGCACCGCAACTCGTTGCTGGAGAACGAACCGCCCGCGCACACCCGCCTGCGCCGCGTCATCGCGGGCGAATTCGGCCGGGGCCACGTGCAGCGGCTGCGTCCGATGGTCGCGGAACTCGCGGAGTCCATGGTGGACACCCTGGCCGCGAAAATCGCCGCCGACGGCAGCGCCGACCTGCTCGAACACCTCGCGCAACCACTGCCGGTCGCGGTCATCGCCGAACTGCTCGGCGTCCCGACGTCGGACGGCGCGCAGCTGGTGACGTGGAGCAACGCCATCGTGAAGATGTACGAGTACGGCCTCTCCGAGGACGGCCGCGACGCCGCCGAACAGGCCGCGGCCGATTTCGTGGCGTACCTGCGCGAGGTCGTCGCTGGCTCCCCTCGCGGCATCGTCCGGGACCTGACCGCGAGCGAACTGACCCCCGACGAGGTCGTCGCCACCGCGGTGTTGCTGTTGATGGCGGGCCACGAGGCGACGGTGAACGTGATCGGCAACGGGGTGACCGCACTGCTCACCCACTACCCGGAATGGGAGCGGCTTAGGTCCGACCCAGCGTTGCTGGACTCGGCTGTGGAAGAACTGATCCGCTTCGATTCTCCGTTGCAGTTGTTCGAGCGCACAGCGACCGAGGACGTGGAAATAGCTGGTCACCGGGTCGCGAAGGGCTCGAAGATCGGCGCACTGCTGGGTGCCGCGGCACGCGATCCGAAGGTGTTCGATGCCCCGGACACCCTCGATGTGGGCCGGTCGCCGAACGCGCACCTCGGCTTCGGGATGGGGATCCATTACTGCGTCGGGGCACCGCTGGCCCGGGTGGAGATCGCGGCCGCGTTGACGGCGTTGACGAAGCGGCTACCGGAGTTGCGGCTCGCCGCGGAGCCGGAGCGGAGGCCGGAGTTCGTGATCCGCGGGTTGCGGACGTTGCCGGTGACTGCCTGAGGCAGGACTCGTGAGCGGCATCTAACCGGCAACGTCGCTCACGACAACACCTCAGCGCAAGCCCGCGAACAAGTCGTCCTCCAACCCGGCGGCTGGCGCGACGGAACCGTTCGTGCGGGCAAGGTGGTAATCCTCCCAGGGCCAAGTCTTTCGCTCGATCTCGCGCGAGTGGGCGAAAAACGGATGCCCCGGATCCATCTGCGTGGCGTGCGCGCGCAACGCCGCGTCCCGGGTCGCGAAGTGTTCTTCGCAGCGGACGCGGGCGGTCACGGTGAGCACGTCGGTCGGCGGCAGTTCGTCCAGAACCGGGCCCATCAACGACTCCTCACCAGCCGCGATCGTCGCCTCGTGCATGGCTGCGAACCAGGATCGGCTGAGGGTGGCGAGGTAGTAGAGCTTGCGCGGACTGCCGTCGTCGGATTCGTCGAACGCCGCGGTGGTGACCTCATGCGTGCGGATGTGGTCGGGGTGTGGATAACCGCCGGTCTCGTCATAGGTGACCACCACCTGTGGACGGAATTCCCGCATCAGCTCCAACAACGGCTTTGTCGCCTCCGCCAAGGGAATCTCCGCGAAGCTGCCAGCCGGGGAAGGCGTGGCCAAACCCGAGTCGACCTGTCCGAGGAACGTCTGGCGGATGCCGAGAATCCTTGCCGCGTCAGCCATTTCCCGGCGACGGATGGCAGGCAGATCCCGCCGGACGTCCTCTCGGTCCAAAGTTGGGTTGAGCACATCGCCGCGTTCGCCGCCGGTGCAGGTGGCTACCAGGACGTCGACGCCCTCGGCTGCGTAGCGGGCCAGGGTCGCGGCGCCTTTGCTTGATTCGTCATCGGGATGGGCGTGCACGGCCAAGAGGCGGAGCGTCATGCGCGGTTTCCTTTCGGGAAGAAGAGAGCGGGGACAAAGCTCAGCAGGGAAAGGCCAAGTGCCCAGGTGAACGTGGTGCCGAACGCGGCGGCACCGGGCGGTTGCGCGTGCAGAACCGCCACCAGAAGCGCTGTGCCTAGCGAGCCGCCGATGCGGTTGACGACGTTGATCGCGCTCGCCGCACGCGGGATTTGGCTGCGTTCCAGCGAGGTGTAGAGCATCGTCATCCCGGGCGTGGTGGTCGCGCCTAGGCCGAACCCACGGATCAGCAGCGAAATTGTCAACAGGGTCGGGCTGGGGGAATCGCCGAGCTGAGTGAAGGCGATGGTGCCCACGAGCGACAACGCGATGCCGGTGATCATGACGGTTCGCGAGCCGAAGCGATCCAGCAGTTTTCCGCCTGCGATAAGGACGACGGCGGACCCCAATGCTTGTGGCGCAAGCAGGAGGCCAGCGGCGAGAGCGGACGTGTGCTGGATCTGTTGGTAGTAAAGCGGAAGCAGCAACATTGAGCTGTACAGCGACGCGCCCAGCAAGAAGGTGCTCGCGCTCGCGACAGTGAAAGCCTTGTGCGCGAACAACTTCAGATCAAGCAGCGGCGATTGCGTGCGCCGAGCGTGCCAGGCGTACGCAATCAGCAGCACGGCACCGGCGATGGCGAATGTGTTGGACCCTTCGCCTAGGCCGTAGCCGAGCGCACCGAGTCCCGGCGGGAGCAGCAGGAGACCGCGGACGTCGAGCGGATCGCGCGTGCCAGCGGGTTCCTCGCGCGGCAGCACCCGGACGGCGAGCAGCAAGGTGGCGACGCCGAACGGCACGAGCCCGAAGAACAGCCAGCGCCAGCCGAGGTCCTGGACGAGCGCACCGCCGAGCATCGGGCCGAGCACTGGCGCGACTGTCGCGGGAAGCGTGACGACGCCGATCATCCGGCCCAGCCGCGGACCGGCCGCCTGCGCGAAAATCGCCTGGCCGACCGGTTGCATGAGACCGCCGCCGAGACCGTGCAGCACGCGGAACGCGATCAGCGCCGGAGCCGACCAGGCGAACCCGCACAGCACCGTCCCCAGTGTGAACAGCCCGACGGCCGCGATCCACACCTGACGGCCGCCGAACCGGTCGGAAAGCCAGCCGGACAGCGGAATGGTCAGCGAGGCGGCCAGCAGGTACGCGCTGGCCACCCACTGCACGGTCGGCAGCGAACTGTCCAGGTCCCGCGCCATCACGCCGATCCCGACCGACACGATCGTCGCGTCGAGGATCGACAGCACCGCGCCCAGGATCAGCACCCCGCCGAGCCGGCGAAGCCCGGCATCGGAGACCGGAGCCGCCGGAAGCTGCGTGGTCATTGCCTCACCCCCTTCATTAGGTCGGACCTGAGATTAGGTCGAACCTAGTTAATGGGTCAAGCACAATTTTAGGTCGGACCTAGTACACTGGGCGGGGTGAGCCTCAGGGAGCAGAAGAAGCTGGAGACGCGGCAGACGATCTCGGCGGTGGCGACGCGGCTGTTCATCCAGCGCGGGTTCGACCAGGTGACGATCGCCGAGGTCGCGGAGGCGGCGCGGGTCGCCAAGATGACCGTCACGAATCACTTCAGCCGGAAGGAAGACCTGGTCTTCGACATCCGGAACGACTTCGTGGACTGGCCGGCGAACCTGGTCCGGGCCGCCCCGGAGACGCCGGCGCTGATCGCCGTACGGGACGGGTGCTTCGCGGAGCTGGACAAGGCGAGCGCGTTGCTCGGGTTCGCGGACGTGTCCTTCGTGCGGATGGTGCGGCAGAGCGAACGCCTCACGGCAGCGCTCCGGGACATGCACGTCGACCGGGAATTCGAGCTCTCCGCCGCGCTGCTCGACCGGCATCCGGACCGGGAGATGCTGTCGCGGACGGCCGGGGCGCACCTCACGTCGGTGCTGCGGCTTCTTCTCGACGACGTCTGGCGGCTGACCTGGCAGGACGTCAAGCCGGACGATCTGGTGGAGCAGATCCGGGATTCCGCGGCGGTCGCGTTCGGCCAGCTGGAACCGGCGCTCGGCGACCTTTAACGCGCGGCCCCGACCGGACGCGCGGTCCGCAGCTCGGGCTCCGGCGCGCCCTCGATCTTGAGCACGCGGAAGTCGCGCAGACGTTCCGGGGCGATCGGCATCAGCAGATCCGAGAACCGCCGGATCACCAGCGCGGTGCCGATCGCAAGCACGGCCGCGGCGAGGTCGGTGAACGCGACCAGCAGGACGCTGTCCGCCATCGCCTGCACGCCCGGCCGGATCCGCCAGATGATCGTCACGATCAGCAGGACCCAGTTCGCCACCCACGCACCCCACCAGCCGAGCACGAGCCGCGACGGCTTCGGCCGCTTGTCGCGGGACCGGCGGAGCACGGCATGTTCCAGCTCGCTGACCACAGACAACGCGAGCGGCAGATTCACGATGGGCACCAGCACGCCCACAAGCACCTGCCAGACCGGGCGCGGCGGCGCTTCATCGGCCTCGTCGGCGGCCGCTTGTCGGGCGACCAGCAGCCACCAGACCGAGAGTCCGGCGGGGAGCAGCGAAAAGATCGTGGTGAGCAGGCCGGCGAGCATGACGAACGCGTCGGAGAACCCGACGACGCTGCTGTTCAGCGCGGAATCGCGGCTCTCCACGAGGAGCGCGTACCGCCAGATCTCCGCCCCGGCCGCGATCACGGCGAGAACGGCGAACGTCCAGAGGATCGTGGTGAGGCTCCGCGCGAGCACCGGGATCCGGTCGATCGGCCGGATTTCGCCGGACGCGGTGCCGGGCACGTTCGTCGGCCGGCGCCAGGTCAGATTCGGGAAGCCCCAGCGCGGCGGCACCGGATAGGACGGCGGACCGGAGTAGGGCGTCGCGGGCACAGCACGCCGACGACGAACGACACTCGGCGGCGGGGACGCGACCCAACGCAACTTGGCCGCCCGCTTCGGCGGACTCGCCTGCGATTGCTGCGGCGCGGGCCGATGGATCGCGCCTTGCGGAGCAGCGGTGAACGGGCGCGCGTACGCAGGGTGCGGCGGGTAGACCTGCGCCGGGTACTGCTGCTGGTACGGCTGGGCGAACTGCTGGCCAGGATGCACCGCCCCGACTTGCTGCGGTGCCCAATGGCCGGGTTGCGGCACCGGGCCCGACTGCCCATGCGGCGCGGGACCACCCTGGTGGCCGGATTGCGGTGGCGTGCCTGGCTGCCCGGGCTGCGCGACGCGACCCTGCGGCCCGGGCTGCGGCGCTGGGCCTAGCTGCCCAGGCGATGCGGCACCGCCCTGCTGACCGGGATACGGCTGCGCACCCTGTTGCCCGCCACTGGGCTGGCCAGCATGCGATGGCGCGCCGAACTGCGGCGCCGAGCCAGCCCAACCAGGGACAGGTCCGCCAGCCGGAGCGCCCGGCCCGACGTGCCCAACCCAAGCCCCGGTGCCGGTGCCAGTGCCGGGAGAACCGTGCCCAACCCCGCCTTGACCAGCGTCAACCGGCGGGCCACCGTCCCCCTCGTCCCGGCCGAAGCCAGGCACGAACGACGCCGGATCCGAGGATTCCGGCGGCTCGGGAACAGACTGGGCAGGCATCCGTCAGAGAACCTCGGGTTCAGCGTCGGGGTTTTCGCTCACCATGCGGCGGCCTTCGCGCGCCCAGGCTCCCATTCCGCCCGCGACGTTGACCGCGTCCCAGCCGCTCGCGTTCAGCCAGGCCGCGGCGCGTGCCGAGCGGCCGCCGGAGCGGCAGATGACGTAGACCGGGTTGTCCTCGGGAAATTCGGCGAGTTCGCCGACTCGCGCGGGCAGTTCGCCGAGCGGGATGTGCACCGCGGCGGGGGCGTGCCCGGCGGCCCACTCGTCGTCCTCGCGGACGTCGAGCAGTGCGACGTCCGCGGGAAGGTCGCGGACTTCAGCGGTCGGAATTTCAGCAGGGCTCACCACAGGTTCCATGCTCCCATGTCAGGACGTTGTACGCGTGTGAGGAACGCTAACCGCTAAGCCTTGCGGTGGCGTCCCCGGCCGGCCCGCAGTTTCTCGTCGGCCTGGCCGAACCGGGCGACCGCGCGGTCGCGCATCAGGCCGAGCGGGTCGGGGGCGTGCAGGCGCAGCATGATGTCGTTCACCAGTTCCGGGCGGCCGGACCTGGTCAGCCGGCTCACCACGTAGGTCGCGAGGAACGCCGAGGGCACCGAGATCAGCGCGGGCTGAATGGTGAACCACGGCATCTTGTCCCCGGTGTACTCGCACACGATGTTGTACGCCAGCGCGCCGAGCACCATCCCGCCGCCGACGACCATTCCCGCCAGCGCGCCCGGCCAGCTGAGTTTGCGCCACCAGATGCCGAGCAGCAGCAGCGGGCTGAACGTGGACGCGGCGAGCGCGAACGTCATTCCAATCGAGAGCGAGATGTCCTCGGTGCGGAAGATCAGCGTGAGCGCCATCGGGCAGATCGCGACCAGCAACGCCGCGACCCGGAAGTCCTTGACCCGGCCCGGCAGCAGGTCCGTCGACACCACCCCGGCGACGCTCACCAGCAGACCCGAGCAGCTCGAGAGGAACGCCGCGAACGCGCCCGCGGCCGTCACCGCGGCGAGGATCTGCCCTGGCCAGCCCGGCAGCACCGCGGTCGGCAGCAACAGTACGGCCGCGTCGGTGTTGCCGGTGAGCAGCAGCTGCGGCACGTACATCCGGGAGAGCGCGCCCAGCATCGTCGGGAACAGGTAGAACAGCCCGAGCAGCAGCAGGACGTGCACGGTGGTGCGGCGCGCGGCCTTGCCGTCGGGGTTGGTGTAGAAGCGGACCAGCACGTGCGGCAGGCCCATGGTGCCGAGGAACAGCGCGAAGATCAGCGAGTACGTCTGCAGCAGGTCGGTGATGCCGTTCGACGCCGGATGCAGCCACGCGTCGTTCGACGTGGGCGCGTCGCTCACGACCGGCACCGGCGTGCCCGCGGCGAATTCCAGCGTCGTCCCCGCGGACACCTTGTGCGGCACGAGCGGCGACCAGCGCGCCATGCCGCCCGCGGGACCGTCGTCGATGTGGCCGTGTGCGTAGAAGAACGTCTCGGTGGTGACCTTCACGGTCACGTCGGTCTGCACCGTCACCTTGGTGTCCGACGGGAACACCGGCGGCGCGGGCGCACCGAGCGCACGCACGCCGCCCGGGCCGCCGCCGGCAAAGAAAACCATGCACAGCACGAAAGTCGGCACGGCGATCGCGAACAGCTTCAGCCAGTACTGGAACGCCTGGACCACGGTGATCGCGCGCATCCCGCCGGAGATCACGTTGACCGCGACCAGGACGATGACGAGCAGCGCGCCCGCCCACGCCGGCACCGGAACGATCTGCGCGAGCGTCAAACCGGCGGCCTGCAACTGCGGGACCATGTACAGAATCCCGATGAACACCGCGCCCGCGGTCGCGAAGCGGCGCAGGCCTCGCGAACCGAGCCGGGCCTCCACGAAGTCCGGCAGCGTGTACGCACCGGATCGGCGCAGCGGCGCGGCGACGAACAGCATCAATGCGAGATACCCGGCGGTGAAACCGATCGGGTACCAGGTCGCGTCGGCGCCCTGTTTGAGCACCATGCCCGCGACACCGAGGAACGACGCCGCGGACAGGTATTCGCCGGAGATCGCCGCCGCGTTGCGGCTGGAGCGCACGGTTCGGCGGGCGACGAGGAAGTCGTGCGTGCTGGTGGCCCCGCGCGACGAACGGAAGCCAAGGTAGTAAGTCGCGAAGGCGACCAGCGCGAGGCCGGTCAACGTCCACGGGGTCAGCTGCACGGCGTGAATCCTCGCACGACCACACGCTTCCGGGACGCGCCGCCACCAGCGAACGCATCCCCCGCGCGGGTCAGTTCTCGATCATGTCGACGAAGTCGCGTTCGTGCCGCTCGGCGAGCCGGTTGTACCAGAGGCCGACGGCGAAGAGGAACGGGAACGGAAGCAGGCCGAGCACGAGCCACGGGATCGGGATGCCGATCACGGTGAACCGCGCGACCGCGGGGAGGAAATAGAACAGCGCGGGCAGCATCCCGAGCACGACCAGCACGAGCACCGCCAGCCACACCGACGTGCGCAACTGGACCTTCACCAGGTCGCGGACCAGTAGTTTTCCCCAGCTGGTCTGTTCTTCCAGCTCGACCCGCCCGCGCATCCGCGCCGACGACTGCCGCGAATCGGCGAGCACCACGCGTTCCCGTTTCGGCCGCACGTGCGCGGGTTCGCTGGAGCGCGGGACCGGTTCGGGAGCGGGCGGCACCGGTTCGACCACCGCGCGGTCCTCCGGCCGCACGCCCAGCGTCGGGTCCGGTTTGCGGACTCCGTTCTCGAGCCGGTGGTAGGGGTCTTCGGGCGAGGACATCGACGGCTAGCCGCCCCGGCCGGAACCGACGATGCGGTCCTTCAGCGCCCGGGTGTG
Source organism: Amycolatopsis sp. La24 (assembly GCF_029087445.1). Taxonomy (NCBI): domain Bacteria; kingdom Bacillati; phylum Actinomycetota; class Actinomycetes; order Pseudonocardiales; family Pseudonocardiaceae; genus Amycolatopsis; species Amycolatopsis sp. La24. The sequence goes on along the minus strand of NZ_JARACH010000002.1, from coordinate 56,409 downwards.
CCTGCGGCTGACCGGCAGCACTTTCTCCTCGTTGCCGATCACGACCTGGTAGCCGCCCTGACCCATCCGCATTTCGGTGATCAGCGGCAGCGCGACCAGGAACGACCGGTGGATCCGCACGAATCCGGCCTTCTCCCAGCGTTCTTCCAGCTGGGCGAGCGGGATCCGGACCAGGTGGCTGCCCTCGGTGGTGAACAGCCGCGCGTAGTCGCCCTGCGCTTCCACCCAGCGGACCGACGAGCGCGGGATCAGCTTCGTAGTGCCCGCCAGTTCGACCGGGATGACCTCGTCGTCGGTCTTCACCGGCTCGGCCCCACCCTGGCCGGCGGGCGGGCCCGCGACCGTGGCCAGCTTCTCGCGCACGCGCGCGACCGACCGGTCGAGCCGGTCCTGCTGGAACGGCTTGAGGACGTAGTCGACCGCGCCGAGGTCGAACGCGTTCACCGCTTCCTCGGCGTGCCCGGTGACGAACACCAGTACCGGCGACGGGTTCATCGCCGCGATCACGCGCGACATCTCCATGCCGGACAGGCCGGGCATGTCGATGTCGGCGAACACGGCGTCGACCGTCGGCAGGCCGCTTGCCCGCCGGGCAGCCAGTTCCGGGTCGTCGTGCGAGAACAGCCGCAGCGCGTCGGAGGCGTCCGAGGCCTGGAAAACGCGGTGGATGTGCGGGTTGTTCTGGAGTCCGTGGCTGAGTTCGTCCAGCCCGGCCAGCTCGTCGTCCACGGCAAGGACGATGAGTTTCCGGGTGTCGTCGTGAGCACTCACAGTGAGACGCATCCTGCCGATTGCGAGGTGCATTGTCCAGACCCCAGCCGAGAGTACCGCTTGTGAGTGGCGTACCGGAGTCGCCGCTCACCTCGGGTCAGAGCCCGAAACGCGACCAGGCCGCCTTCGTGGTCACCGCGTCCAGCAGCGCGCTCGCCGCCGTGGGCGCCCCGATCCCGAGCCGGGCGAGCAGCGGTTTCTTCGGCTCCGCCACGGAAATCTCGGCGTCCGGGTACCGCTTGCGGACGATCTCGCGCAGCGAACCGAGCCCGTCGACGAGTCCGAGGTCGACGGCTTTTTGTCCGAGCCAGACGTCCCCGGTGAACAGATCGGTGGAATCGGTGAGCCGGTCGCCGCGCCGTTCCTTGACCCATTCGACGAACAGTTCGTGCAGCTGGCTGTGCATGTTTTTCAGCCACTCGACGTCCTCGGGCTTCTCCGGGCTGAACGGGTCGAGCCGTGATTTGTTCGCGCCCGCAGTGTGCAGCCTGCGCTCGATGCCGAAGCGTTCGAGCAGGCCGGTGAACCCGAATCCGCCGCTGATGACGCCGATCGAGCCGACCATGGACGTCCGGTGCGCGTAGATCTCGTCGGCCGCGCAGGCCAGCCAGTACCCGCCGGAGGCGGCGATGTCCTCGGCGAAGGCGAGGACGGGCACGCCTTTCTCGTCGGCCAGCTGCCGGATCCGCTCCGCGACCAGTCCGGACTGCGTCGGCGCGCCGCCGGGCGAGTTGATCTGCAACGCGACGGCCTTGAGCCGGTCGTGCGCGAACGCCCTGGTGAGCGCGGATTCGACGGCACCGAGGTTGATCGCACCGCGAGCCAGCGGCGACGGCGACGGCGTGATCACCCCGTGCAGCTTCACGACGGCGACCACGTCCTTGCGGTCGCCCCGGTCGCCGAGCACGGGAAGGCGGGAAGTCAGCTTGTCGGTCACGCTCATCTGCCCAGGCTAACCAGTTCAGTGCGCGGGCAGCATTCCCGAACGCGAGCCGTGCACTCCGTCGGGTTCCGGTTCCGGCTCGACCGGAGCCATCGGCTGCTGCGGGACGTCGGCGGAGTAGTCCGGCATGTTCGGCCGCACGCCGAGCTTGAACTTCGGCACCCGCAACGCGACCTTCATCCCCGCCCCCGGCGCGGTTTCGACGGTGAGCGCGTAATCCTCGCCGAACACCTGCCGCATGCGCTGGTTGATGTTGCCGAGCCCGACGTGCGCGCCGGTGCGGTGCGCGTTGCGCAGATCAGTGAGCTGTCGCGGGTCCATGCCGATGCCGTCGTCCTCGACCGTGATCAGCGCTTCGTGCCCGTCATCCCGCGCGATCACCGTGACGCACCCGCCGCTCGGCTTGCTGGCCAGACCGTGTTTGACGGCGTTCTCGACAAGCGGCTGAATGATCAGGAACGGCACCACGACGCTGAGCACCTCGGGCGCGATCTTCATCCGCACCTCGAGCCGGCCGCCGAACCGGGCGTTTTCGATAGTCAAGTACCGGTCGATGTTGCGCAGTTCCTCGGCGAGCGTGGTGTACATGCCGGAGGTGCGGAACGAGTAGCGCGTGAAGTCCGCGAAGTCTTGGAGGAGTTCGCGCGCTTCCTCCGGATCGGTGCGGATGAGCGCGGAGATGGTGTTGAGCGCGTTGTAGACGAAGTGCGGAGAGATCTGCGCGCGCAGTGCTTTGATTTCCGCCTGCTGCAGCTGATTGCGCGATTCTTCGAGCCGCGCGAGCTCGAACTGCGTGCAGACGAACTGACCCACCGCCTCAGCCATCTGCACCAGCTTGCCGCGCGTGCGCCCGACGACGATCAGCGTCGCCTCGGCCTCGCCCTCAACAAGAATGGGAACGATCGCGGCGGTCTTCATCTTGCAGGTGCCCCGGTGATTGCAAGGCATCTTGTTGTGATCAGCGACGGCCCGCCGGTGCTTGCGCAACGCGGTCCCGATGTCCTCGACGACGTCCAGGTAATGATCGGTGGCCTCGCCCGCCCAGGACAGCAGCGTGCCTTCACTGTCGGTGATGCCGACGGCGAGACAGTCGAGCACCTCGAGCAGCTCCGCCGTCATCCGGTTGGCGGCCTCCTCGTCGAGCCCCGCCCGCAAGTTGGGCGTGGCCTTGGACATCCGGTGGACGGCCTGGAGAACGGCGTCCTGGATGACCCCCTTGGGCTGGCGCGCCCGGAAGGCGAGGACCAGCACCACGATCACCAGGATGCCGACCAGAACCCACGGGACGACCAGCGCATAGGGGAAGTCGGACACGACGTCCATGCTCTGCGCTCGACCGACCGGGTGCAAGGTCTGCTCCCCACTTTCTGTCCAGTAGCGACGCCGAGAGTGGGCAAACCCTACCGTCACTCCCGGTGAGCGTAAGGATCTTGCGCCATTCGAGTGGTGGCGGTGGCTGTGGGTCGCCAATGGGTGGAGTGAAGGGACCCTTCATGACTACGGGCGGTTAGGGGTGAAGGGGCCCTTCATTGCTTGCTAGTGCGGATGAGGGTTCTTGGGTGGTTTCGGGATGGATTCGCGGGGCGGCGCTCCCGGCAATTTAGGCTCGGCGCTGCCCTGCTGGCAATTCGGGCCTGGGGGCGGTTGTCCTGGCAACTGGGGGCGGCCTTCGCGGCAATTCGGGCCCCGGGGCGGCTGTCCTGGCAACCGCGGGCGGACCTCCTGGCAATTCGGACCCCCGGGCTGCTCGCCTGGCGTCCCCCGGCGATTCGAACCCCGGGGCCGCTCTCCCGGCAATCGCGGGCGGCCCTCTCGGCAATTCGGGCCCGGGGCGGCCCTCCCGGCAATGCCGAGTGCTGGCTGCCTCGTCAGCGGCTTCTCGCACGCGGAGCGTGCGGCCAAGTGTCGTGAGGGGAACCCTCACGGAATCTGATTCCCTGAAGGGGCCCCTCACGACACCCGCGCTACGCCCCTCGCAACCTGCGCAGCTCCCGCACAACCCTCTGAGACCTCACGACACCGCGATGGTCTTGTCGCGAAGCACGCCGAGAAACCCTCCGGAGGAGCCCTTCACTCGCGAGACCAGGTGCCCCACCACCCGCCGCGAAGTCTCTCCGTGCCACGCCCCGCGATGCGGACGTCGAGGCATTCAGAGAACCAACCGCAGCCGATGCACCCAACGATCGGTGCACCCACACCACCCCCGCACCCCGATACGAAGCCCAAATGCGGTCTGGGGGTGCTTGTCAAGGCATCTTTCCCGCCTTGACAAGCACCCCCAGACCGTCATCACAATCAAGCTTCGGGGTGCCCCACGCAACCAAGGGGCGCAATGTCGCCGCCAGGCGACGAGCCGCCCGCAACAGACGCAGAACTACTTCAACAACCGAGACATCCGCCGATCAGCCAACGGCTTCCCGCCAGTCTGACAAGTCGCGCAATACTGAAACGACTTATCCGCAAACGAAATCTCCCGCACAGTATCCCCGCAAACCGGGCAAGGAAGCCCAGTCCGAGCATGCACCCGCAGCCCAGACCGCTTCTCCCCCTTCAACCGCGCGGCCTTCTGCCCCACCGACCGCGAGACAGCGTCCGTCTCCACCTCGCGGATCGCCTCGGCCAGGACCTCCAACGCGCCCTCGTCCAGCTTCCCCACAGTCGCATAAGGCGACAACTTCGCCCGATGCATGATCTCGTCCGAATAAGCGTTCCCGATCCCCGCGATCAACGACTGATCAGTCAACGCCCACTTCAGCCGAGTCCCCTTCCCCTGGAACAACTCCCGCAACTGCGAAGCGTCAATCGCCAGCGCGTCCGGCCCCAGCCGCGCCACGCTCGCCACCTCGGACGGGTCCGCGACGATCCACACCGCCAGACCCTTCTTCGTCCCCGCCTCGGTGAGATCGAAGCCAGGACCGGAAGCCGACTCCAGATGCACCCGCAGCGAGATCGGCCCCTTGCCCGGCTTCAGCGGAGCCGGGGACAGCCCGTCCGACCAGCGCAGCCAGCCAGCGCGCGCCAGGTGCACTACCAGGTGCAAATCGCCCAGGACGACATCCAGATGCTTGCCGTGCCGAGTCGCGTCGGTGATTTCGCGGCCGTGCAGCTCGGTGTACGGCGGCACCGCGGTCTTCAGCACGCTCAGCGACGCGACGTCGAGCCGGAAAACGGTGCTTCCCACGGCGTGTTCGCGCAGGTGGTGGGCCAGTGCTTCGACCTCGGGCAACTCGGGCATGGCACCAGTCTCGCGCGCCGGCCCGGTTCCGGCCAGGTCTATTCGACCGGGTGCAGCGGACCGTCGAAGTCCGGCAGCGAATGCCTCTGGATCGTCTTCGAGATCCGCTTCACCTCGCCGGACACGGTGAACATGCCGCGGATCGTGCCGACCCAGCGCTCCGACGGCCGGTCGCCCGCGACGTCGCCCTCGGTCTCGGCGACCACCGTCCACGGGCGGCGCAGGATCCACCGCAGCGGGAAGAACAACACCACCAGCAGCAACGCCAGCAGCACCCACGCGGGCACCTTCACGACATCCGGGGTCCAGACCACCAGCGCGATCACCAGGAACCCCATGACCACGATCATCGCGATGCCAGGTCCGTAACTGCCCGCGACGTCGTGTTCGAAATCGTCAGCGGTGGCGGGAGCCCGCCACTCCATCTGGGCACGGACCACCCAATGGCGACCGTCTTCGCCGCGCACCAGCCGGTTCATCCTGTTGCCTCCCGGGCGACGTCGAACTCGCTCAACGTTACCGTGACCGTGCCGTCCAGCGCGAGGCGCTCACTGAGAGTTACTGGCGGTTTGCCGGGTTTTGGCTGTTCGGGAGCTTGCGTCCGCTGAGGAATCGGCCGAACCGGTGACGTCGTTCCCGGACGTGGAGTCCGTCTTGGCCGACTTCGAAGACTCGGCAGACTTCGAAGACTTGGTCGACTCAACCGGCTTGGAAGACTTCGGGCAGTCGGACGACTCAGTCGAGCTGGAAGACCGCGGAGCAGCCGACGCGTCGTGCCGCGACCCGGTCGGCGTGGTCGTGACCGACGGCGGCACGTACGAATCCGGCGAAGGCACGTACGACGAGGGCGGCGGAGCGTACGACGAAGGACTCGTGTCGTCCGTCGTCGTGCTCAGCACGCCCGGGCTGGACGAGTTCGTGGACGTGTCCAGATCCGACCGCGACTCCGTGCTCGACGACCGGCTCGTCATCGGCGATTCCGTACGACTGCCGTCCTGGCTCGGAAGATCATCCCGCGGCGTCGACCCAGTCGAACCAGTCGACCCGGCCGAATCCGACGTCGACGAGGACTGCTCCCCGGACGCCGCCTGATGCACCGGCGGCAAATGCGGCACCTCGGCCACGCCCAAATGCTGCGAAACCCCCGGATGAACCCCCACGTGCGCGGGCCGCGCGCTGCCGTTCAGCTGCCCGGAGATGACCCGCGGACCCTGCTGCGCCGGCGGCGAAGGCGGCTGCGGCGGCTGCAACGCCAGCTCCGGCGCACCCCCGCCCAACCCGACGTCCTGCACCGGATGCGACCCGAACACCAGCGGACCGGCGGTCAAACTCACCGCACCCGCCGCCGCGGTCGACGCCAGCGCCAGCCCGACCTTCACCTTCGAGCCGAACACCACGCTCTTCACCGTCGCGACCGCGCCAGCGGCCTTGCCGACCCCGGCCAGCGCCGGAACCGCGAGCACCAGCACCCCGGCATGCGCCCGCAACGACGAACACACATCCCGCAACTCGTCCTGCGTCGCCCGGCACGACGGACACCCCAGCAAATGCGCCTTGATCCGCTCCGCCTCCGAGCCGGTGACACTGCCCGCGGTGAACCCGCCCAGCTTCTCCACCACCGCGCGGCACGTCTCCGGACCCCGGTTCACCGACAAATGCGCCTGCAGATACGCCGCCCGCAACCCCTGCCGCGCCCGTCGCGCCAACGCCGCCGTCGCGTTCGCCGACAAGCCGAAATGCGGAGCCACCATCGCCGGCTGCTCGCCCTCGACCTCGGTCTGCCACAGCACCGTCCGCCACCGCTCCGGCAAACTCGTGAACGCCGTCGTGATCAACGTGTGCTCAGCCGTCCGCGCGGGCGTGTCCACCCCGGCGCCCGCCCGGAACGTCAACTCGTCGTCAGTCACCGGGACATCGCGACGGGCGCCATGCCACTCCCACGACACGCGGCGCGCGACCGTCAGCAAATAAGCCCGGATGTAATCCCGCGGACCCGCGCCGCGGCGCAACGCCTGCAGCACGCGGAAGAAGGTCTCCGCGGTGATGTCTTCAGCTTCGGAACGATCCGCCGCCAGACTCTGCGCCAATCTGCGCACGGCCGCGGCATGCAGCTCGAACAACTCCCCGAACGCGGCATCCTCGCCGTCGCGCAGCCGCTTCAAAAGTGCCTGCTCGTCGGATTCCGAGGCCGCTGGTGGCGGCGCCGTGCCCAGCTCGGTCATCCGGCAAGGCACCTCCTCCCCCGAAGGACTCACCACTGAAGTCGATTGGGGACACCATACGGAGCAGAGCGCCCGTCGTCACCCCTTGTGCGCTCAACGTGACGCGCAAGCACCACATCTCAGCAGGTCCACGCCAATAACGGGGCCCCCGAAAGTGTCACCGAGGCGACGGTATAGAGTGTCTTCAACACCGAGCACCAAGCGGTTAACGCGGATGTAGCGCAGCTGGTAGCGCATCACCTTGCCAAGGTGAGGGTCGCGGGTTCGAATCCCGTCATCCGCTCAGTCCCGAAGGCCCTGTATCCACAAAAAGCGTGGATACAGGGCCTTCGCCATTTCACCCGGGGGCCCGAGCCCCCGGACCCCCGCGGTGCCACCGGCTGCGGTTGGGTGGGTGGGCGGCTTTGTAGCTTGCGGAGCAAGTGGAGAAGGTGCGTCGCGACCTTCCTGGTCCTGTCCTCTTACAGCTCGTAGGTGTCTAGGACTGTGGGGGCGATGGGGGACAGGTGTTCGTCTTTTTGTTCCGTTAGTTGGCCTCTTGCCATTCGGTACACCTGGAAGGCGTTGTCGTGTTCTGGGTGTTGGTCGTCCCAGATGTGCAGGAGGCCGTAGGAGCCTGGGGCCAGTTCTCCTACTCGGGCGAACGTTTCCAGCAGTTGCGGGGTGATCGCTCCGCCGTGTTTGTCCAGACCACCCAGATGGAGCATGGGCAGGCCCGCGCTCCAGCGGAGGTCTACCAGGTCCAGCATGGTTGTGTTGTTCAGCGAGCGGTGGACCCGTTCCACCAGGCGCTCCAGCAGAGCTGCGTCGTCGTCGCCCGTCGCGGTGGCGGCGATGGTCACCCAGCCGTGGTATTCGAACACGTGCGAGACGGTAGCAGCGGCGGCGATCAGCGGGTCAGCGCAGAGGGCTGGCCGTCCCGGCGGAGCTGGTTCGTGAGGATGCCGTCAGCGTGCTTTTCGACCGCAGGGAGCAAGTTTTCGCCGAAGACGCACAGGGTGCGCTCCCACGGGTGGCCGAGCGTGCCGTAGCTGAAATCGGCGGCGAGGAACAGGTGATAGTCGCCGCGCGGGAAGACCGAGACCGGCCACGGCGCGTTCTGCTGCATGCGATGCGGCCAGAACTTGAACGACTGGTGCTGCCAATGCAGGACCCACAGCCAGTCGTCTTCGGCGGTGACCTCCTGGAGCGCGGCCAGCACGGCGCGGGCCACGTCGTGCTCTTCCACCGCGTACGGGCCGAGGCGGAACTCGGCTGAGGCACGGTCGTACTCGCCGGTGGAGAGATCCCAGGCAGCCGACGGGCTCGGCTCATGGAAGCCGGGCCAATCGTGCGCGAAGGTGCTCGGCCAGAACCTGAGCTTGTCGTGCACCCAATACCAAGCGGGTTCGTCAGCCACTCGCGAGAGCGGCTCCCAGGCTGCAGCAGCGTTCACTTGTCGACCTCGAAGTCATCGGCCGGGCTCGAAACTGCCGAAAGCTTCGTGTCCGGGACCGGGATTGTCCAGTCCACCGGAGCCGAGCGCCAAGCTGTCACTCGACCGGGTGGCCCGCGGACCGGGAAAACAGCGCCCGGTCCGCAGGTTCCTTACCCGAGACCCGTGCCGGTCATGCACGGAGCAGTTATGCGGCGCGCCACAGCGTGACGAACGCCGACGCCTCGCTGAACGCCCACGGCCGCAGCCGCTCCCGGTCCCGCGCCGACAACGTGAACTCCTTCGCCCGGCGGACGTCCACGACCAGCGCCTCCCCGCCCGGCAGCAGATCCGGCATGCCCTCGGTGAGCAGCCACAACGCGAGCTGCGCGGCGTCCCGGGTGAGCGGCTCCTCCTTGAAGTACAGCCAGGTGGCGAACCGGCGGCCGTTCGACTTCCGCAGCCCCAGCTGCGGGCTGATGCCGATCTCCAGCTCGCCGAGCGCGAACCGCGCCCGCCCGACCTCGATCAGCTTCGGATCGCGCCTGCCGAGGTAACGCAGCCAGCCCTCGGCGATGGCGGCGTAATGCGGACGCGTGCGCTCGTCGGCGTTGTTGACCAGCGCGCGCATGGCCACCTCGTCCTGCCGCGCCGCCCGGCCGGCCCGCACCGCGTTCGCCGCGCGCCGGTAGTAGTTGAACGCCGCCCGGGCCGGATCCTCGTACAGCCGGCGCTGCCTGCGAACGAACGACGAACGCGACGGGCCCTTGCTGGCGCTGTACCCGACGAACGTGGGCAGCGTGACGTATGCCGACTGAGAACTGGTCATGGGCGGCCGCCTTCCGGTGGATGGTTTCCCCAGTACACGGCCAATTTTAGAACATATGTACGACAGTTTTTGCCGCTTAACGGGTGACCGGCGGCCACGGACCCGCCAGTACCGCGCGCGCCTGCTGCAGAACCTGGTCCTCGCAGTAGCTGACCGGGGTGACATCGGTCGGAATCCAGGTCGCGAGCATCGCCAGCCACTGCCGCAGCTCGGCGAGCGCGACCGGATGGCCGAGCCGACCGTCGAGCGCCTTGACGCTCTTCGCGGCCACGGCGAGCCGGACGTCGCCGCGCACCATCTCGCCGAGGTGTTCGCCGAGCAGCTGCCATTGGGCCGCGGTGGCGTCGGCCGGGAGTTCGATGCCCAGCTCCTCGACCACGTGCGAGAAGGCGGCGGAAACCGCCTGGTGGTTCCGGTGGTCGAGGGCGGCCAGTTCGGGAAGGGAGGGCGCTTCGAGGCCCTCGCCGACGGCCCGCGCCCCGGCCTCGACGAGTTCGGCAGCGGTGATGTCGAGACCGGCGAGCCGATCCACGGCAAGGGCGGCGAGCGCACCGCGCGCGGAGGACATGCTCCCGATCGTACGGACCCGCCGGTTTTCCTGGCGGTCTCGCGAAGCGGACGCCTGATCTGGGCTGATCTTGTGCACCTGAGCCCCACGGAGCCAGAGCGCGTGGAACACTGTCGCCCGAACCGGTGACAGGGGGTTGCGTGATGAGCTGGCAGGAAGAGCTCCGGCGCTTGGACGCGGAGTTGGCCGCCGGCCGCCTCGGACACGCCGAACACCGCCGCCAGCGCGACGAACTGCTCGCCGAGGCGTCGGGCGGCGGGGCGGCTTCGCCCGTGGCGTCGCCGTTGCGGCAGGACGCGCCGTCGGCGAGCGAGTCACCCACCTGGAGCACACCGGCCGCCCAGGCCACCGCGACGCCCGCCGGATCGGACAGCCAGGCGGCAGCGGAGCCGAGCACCTCTACCGGCAGCGCGAGCGCCCCGGCCCAGAGCGCTTCGGCCGACAACAGCGCGAGTACGACGCAGGTCGTGGCGACGATGCCGGAGCACGACCCGACGAGCACGCTCCGGCTGAGCTCCACCTCGCCGGGCACCCCGCCCGGAGGCACCTCGGCGCCCGAGCAGCTTGCCGCCAACCCGGCGGCCACCGCCAACTCAGCCGCGACGACGAGCTCAGCAGCCACGACCGACGCGGCAGCGCCCTTCTTCTCGCAGCCGCAGAGCCCGGCAGCCCAGCCGCAGACCCCGGTCACGCCGCCGCCGAGCACGCCGAGCCAAGCCGGACCGCCTCCGCCGCACCAGCCGCAGCCGCAGCTGCCCGCCCAGCCGGGAACCTGGCCGGGCGTCGCCCCCGTGCAGTGGCACACCCCCGGCCAGCAGCAACAGCCGAGCCAGCAGCAACCGGGTCAGCAGCAACAGCCGGTCGTCGGCTGGGCCAGCACCAACCCGGCGATGCCCGCGCCGGAACCGCCCGCGGTCGAATCGTTCCTGAATTCCGGGGCCGCGGTCCCGTCGGCCGAGAAGCCGCAGCCCGCCTTCTCGCACACCCCGGGCACCCCGTTCTCCACCGACCGGCCGACCACCGCGCCGAGCCCCGCCGACGACCGGCCCACCGCGGTCTTCGGCGCGATCCCGGCGAACGGCCAGCCGGAGCCGCGCCGGCTCTGGGAGGACGACGCCAAACCGCGCCGCGGCAAGCCGACCTGGCTGTTCCTGTCGCTGGCCGTGCTCGTGGTGCTGGCGCTGGTCGTCGGCGGCATCTGGTTCCTCGGCAACAAGAACGACTCGAACGACACGGCCGCGCAGCCGCCCGCCGCGTCGTCCGCGCCGAACACCCAGCCGGCGTCGCTCGAGGACAAGCTGCCCACGCTGCCGGGCACGCCGAACCCGGAGAACTCGACCATGGCGCTGGACAAGGCGGTCCAGGCCAAAGCCGTTTCCGACGCCGACGCGAACCTCATGCGCGCGGCGGGCGCGGACCAGCTCGTCTACCACGCTTACGCAGGCACCGACGGCGGCACGACGCTCATCGCGGTCCCGGCGCCGTCCAAGGCGCAGGCCGGTCAGCTCGTCCAGGGGCTGCGGCAGAACCTCGTCACCGGCGGGTTCGACAGCAGCCCGCTCGGCCCGGCGGCCACCGATCTGCTCTACACCGGGAGCAGCCCGGCCGGACGCGTGATGGCCTTCTGGTACACCTCGGGCGGCGTGTCGGTCGGCATCGGCGTGTCGGGCCCGGTCGGCCAGGATCCGGCGGTGCTGCGCTCGCGGATGGAAGAGATCCGCGCGAAGGTCGCGGCCGCGCTGCCCGCCGGCTGAACACACCCCGGCGCACAAGGCCACCCGCCAGGTCACGCGGGGTCGGACCCGTGCACAATGTCCACGTCGTCACACACAATCGGGTAGCGACGACGCATTGACCGTCGCCATGCCGACAGATAAGGGGGGCCCTGGTGTCCTGGCAGGAGGAGCTGCGCCGGCTGGACGAGGAGCTCGCGTCAGGGCGACTGTCCGCGGACGACTATCGCATCCGGCGTGATCAGGTGCTGTCCTCGGCCGTCGGCCAGCAGGACCAGCCCGCCCCGCCGCAGAACCAGAGCGCGGACTCGACCCAGGTGATCGCGCCGGTCAGCCCGCCTGGAGGCGTCCCGCAGCAGCAGCCGCAGGCTCCGCAGCAGCCGCCCGCCGACGGCGGCGCCGAGCGCACTCAGGTCGTCCAGTCGTGGCAGACCCAGCAGCCGCCCGCGGACGCCGGTCCCGAGCGCACCCAGGTGGTGCAGCCGCAGCAGCACCAGCCGCAGGCGCACTACTCCCCGCCCGGCGGGTTCCCGCAGGGCACGCCGTCCTCGCCGCCCGGGGGCTTCCCGCAGCAGCAGCCGTGGAACGCCGCCGAGAGCGACCAGACCCCGCCGTGGGGCGGCGGCGATCTCCCGCCGCTCGGCCCGTCCGGTGGCGACTCCGAATGGGTCCGCCAGGGTCCGGAGTACTTCAGCGACAAGCCGAAGAAGAGCAACGGCAAGAAGATCGGCGCGATCGTCGGCGCCGTCATCGTGCTGGCCGGCATCGCGTTCGGCGCGTACTGGCTGTGGGGCCGCGACAGCGGAGGCGGCGGCACCGAGCAGACCACCGCGCAGCACCAGCCCGGTCCGTCTTCGGCCCCCAAGCCGCCGGACCCGCTCGGCGTCGCGACCATGCCGGGCAAGGCCGAGACGCACGACGACATCACGTCGTTCTCGCAGGTCGACACGCTGAAGTACCTCAACCCGCAGGAACTGAGCGCCTACCAGGCGGCGGGCGTCTCCAAGGTCAAGTTCGTCGTGTACCACCTCGAAGACGGCAACCTGATCACGCTGTTCCTCGCCCAGGCCAGCAGCCCGACCGCGGCGAAGACCGCGGCCGAGAAGCTGATGGAGGTCCAGGTCACGAACGGGGCCAAGCGCGACACCACCGCTCCCAACGGCGTGTACGCGACCTCGATCGACGCGAAGGACGGCCAGTCGGCCCAGTCGCGCGGGCACTACGCGCACGGGAACGTGATCGTCCGCGTCGAGGTGTCCGGCAAGAGCCAGACCTCCACCGACTTCACCACCGCGCTGAACCAGCAGCTCACGGTGCTGACCGCCGATGCCTGAGCCCGGGACCACCGCCTGCACGATCGTCGCCCGCAACTACGTGCCCGCGGCGCGCGTGCTGGCCCGCTCCTACCTCGAGCACCATCCGGGCGGCCGCTTCGTCATCGCGGTCATCGACGCCCCGCGCGATCAGTCGGACCGGGCCGGCGACGGACTCACCGTCGTCGGCCCGGCCGCGTTCGGCATCGACGAGGACGACTACCTGCGGATGGCGACCGCGTACTCGGTCACCGAACTCGCCACGTCGGTCAAGCCGTACCTGCTGCGCGAGCTGCTGAAAGAGTCCGAGGCGGCGATCTACCTCGACCCGGACATCGAGCTGTTCGCGCCGATCCCCGAGGTCGCCGAACTCGCCAAAACGCACGACATCGTGCTCGCGCCGCACTTCCTGACCCCGTTGCCGCAGGACGGCATGGAGCCGGACGACGCGGTGATCATGGGCACCGGCATGTTCAACCTCGGCTTCATCGGCGTCGGCCGCGGCGCCGGGCCGTTCCTCGACTTCTGGGCGGGCAGGCTGCGCCACGACGCGATCGTCGCGCCCGAGCAGCAGCTGTTCACCGACCAGCGCTGGGTCGACCAGGTGCCGTCGCTGTTCCGGCACCACGTCGTCACCGACCCCGGATTCGACGTCGCGTACTGGAACCTCCACGAGCGGCCGATCGGCCGTGACAAGGACGGCGCACTGACCGCGGGCGGCGCGAAGCTGCGGTTCTTCCACTTCAGCGGCTACCGGCCAGAGAAGCCGTGGCTGCTCAGCTTCCACTGCGCGCGCAAGCCGCGGGTGCTGCTGTCGCACAACGACGACCTTCGCGCCATCTGCGATTCGTACGGCACGAAGCTGCGCGAAGCGGGGTACGCCGAGTCGCTCGACTCGATTCCGTACGGCTTCAAGGACTTCCAGGACGGCACGCCGGTGCCGAAGCTCGCGCGGCGCGTTTTCCGCGAGGGCTGGATCAAGGCCGAGCGCAAGAAGAAGCCCGCGCCGCCGCACGCGTACGCCGAGGACGGCGGGCTCGCGCTACGCGAATGGCTCGCCACGCCGGAGGACCAGGGCCAGGCAGCGGCCGGGCTGAACCGGCTGACGCACGCGATCTGGGCGTCGCGGATCGACCTGCAGATGGCGTTCCCGCACCCCTACGGCGACGACGCGGACGGCTTCCGGCACTGGTGCGCCGGGTCCGGCGTCTCCGAGGCCGGGCTGCCGGAGTGGGCGTTGCCTTCCGAACCGGTCGCGACCCGTCCGCCGCACGACGAGTTCGGCGTGAACCTGCTCGGCTACCTGACCGCGGAGCTGGGGCTCGGCGAGATGGGCCGGATCGTGCTCGAGGCGATCGAGACCGGCGGCGTGCCGGTGGCCACGGTGCTGGAGGAGAAGGCGGTCTCGAACCGCACCGGCATCGAGCGGCCCGCGACGGTCGGCGATCCGCGGTTCCCGGTCAGCGTGTTCGCGGTGAACGCGGACCAGACGCGCACGATCCTGACCAACCACCCCGAGGTCGGCGCCGGGCGCTACCGGATCGGGCTGTGGGCGTGGGAACTCGAAGACTTCCCGCAGTGGCAGCACGAAGCGTTCGGGATGCTCGACGAGGTCTGGACGGTCAGCGACTTCTGCCGCCGCGCGTTCGCCGCGCATTCGACGATCCCGGTCAAGACGATCCCGGTGCCGGTGCGCGATCCGGGCGAGCCGTCGCCGCCCGCGCGCGACAAGGGCGAGCCGGTGCGGTTCCTGTTCGCGTTCGACTTCAACAGCGTCGCGGAGCGCAAAAACCCTTGGGGCGCGGTAGAAGCGTTCCAGCGGGCGTTCCCGGGGCGCGAGGACGTCCGGCTCACCGTCAAGGCAATCAACGCGAAGCTGCACCCGCAGGCCGCCGAAAGGCTGCGCGCGGTCGTTCGCGGCGACGACCGGATCGAACTGGTCGAGCGCTACCTCAGCGTCGCCGAACTGCACGAGCTGTACGAGACCAGCACCGCGTACGTTTCGCTGCACCGCAGCGAGGGTTTCGGGCTCACCGTCGCCGAGGCGATGGCCCGTGCGATGCCGGTGATTTCGACGGATTACTCCAGCACCACGGAATTCCTCGACGAGTCCACCGGCTGGCCGATCCCGTACCGGCTGGTCCCGGTCGGCGAGGGCAACTACCCGTACCACGCCGACGCGGTCTGGGCGGAGCCCGATCTGAACGCCGCCGCGGCCGCGATGGTGCAGATCGCCGACGATCCGGACGAGGCGACTGCTCGCGGCCGGCGCGCGCGGGAGGTCGTCCTGCGCGAACGGTCGATGGCGACCGCGGCCGAGTGGATGCGGCGTGAGCTGGAGCAGGCGCACGAGACGTGGCAGGAGCGGCAGCGCGCCGCGACCCCGCCACCGGAGCACCCGCTCAGCCCGCTGCAGCAGGCGACCGAGGCGTTGCGCTGGCGTCCGGAAGCGAGCGCGCCGTCGCGGCTGCCGCTCGCACCCGCGCTGCGCAAGGCGGTGCTGCGCGCGATCGACCACTACGACGTGCACCAGCGCCAGGTGATGGGTGCGCTGCTCGCGGCGACCGAGGACAGCAACCGGCGGTTGCTGGACCGGATCGAAGGCCTGGAACGCAACATCGACGAATCGCGCCGCGCCGCGCTGTCCACGCGCACGCTCGGCGAACGGCTCGAAGCGTTGCGCGGCACGGTCAACGAGCTGCGCCGGCAGGCTCCGGAAACGGACCTTGCGCTGCGCAATCTCGAAGCGGACGTGGCGAAGCTCGCCGAGGGCTACGACGGCGTCGGCGCGGAGGTCGAAGCCGCCGCGGGAACCGTGCACAAGATGTTCGCGCGGCGCGACGAACGGCTCGACGCCGACGAGAAGGCCATCCAGCGGGTGACCCTCGACGTCAGCGCGATGCGGGACGCGGCGCGGCTCCGGCACGCTCCGGTGCCGCGCGGCGCGGACGTCGTCCAGTGCGATGTCGGCGCGCTGCTGATGCCGGTCGACGAGGTCATGCTGCCGTGGATCCTGTTCCACCGGTCCTGGGAGGACAGCGAGGCCGAGCTGATGGCTTCGCTGGCGGACGGCGCGTTCCTCGACATCGGCGCGCACGTCGGCTACCACACGCTGCGGCTGCTGCGGGCCACGCCGGAAGTGACCAGGGTGATCGCGGTGGAGGCCGACCCGGTCAACGCCGCGTACCTGCGCCGCAACGTCGAGGTCAACCTGCCCGCGGCGGCGGGCGAGCTGGTCACCGTGGTCGAGTCGGCCGCGTGGGACGAGCCCGGCACCGTGCACCTGGCGCAGGCGACCCCCGGCAACAGCGGCGACAACCGGGTCACCGTGGACGGTTCCGGCGTCGAGGTCCCCGCGGTGCGGCTGGATTCCGTGCCCGAGGTGACCGAACAGCGGATCAGCCTGGTAAAGGTCGATCTGCAGGGCCGCGACCACCGTGCGCTGGCGGGGCTGGCCGAGGTGCTGCGCCGCGACCGGCCGCACGTGGTGTGCGAGTTCGACCCGGGCGCGATCGCCGAACTGGGCGACGACCCGGCCACCGTGCTCGCCGGGTACCGCTCGTTCGGCTACACGCTGAAGGTGGTCACCGACGACGGCCCGTCCGACCAGGTGCTCGAAGATTCGGCGATCATCGCCGCCGCTCAAGCGGACGAGAAGGAATTCGTCACGCTGTGGCTGGCGCCCTGACCTGATCGCGCACGTGGTGCCTCACGGTGCCACGTGCGCGATGGTCAGCAGGAACGCGCCGTACCAGGCACTTCCGACGGTGATCACCGGCAGCAGCACCGCCAGCACCCGGTTCGGCAGCTTCGCCAGCATGAGCGCGACCGGCACGGTCAGCACGAACGCCGGCAGCAGGAAACGCGCGCGGGACTGGAAGAAGTTCGAGGAGCACAGCGCGATCACCACGGTGAGCGTGCCGTAGATCTGCCACGGCAACGGCAGCTTCGTCGCCCAGGTCCAGAACTGCAGCACCACCGCGGTGAGCACGACGAGCGCGGTCACGGTGATCCAGCTCGCGTTGTCCGAGGTGAGGCCTTCGCGGACCTGCGTCCAGGTGAAAACGCCGAAATCGAAGTGCATCTGCCAGGCGTTCTGCAGCCAGAACCAGCCGTCCGGGCGGCCGGTCTGGATCCAGACGTAGCCGAGGTAGCCCAGCAGGCCGAGCGGTGCGATTAGCCCGCCTGCCCACGGCCGCCAGCCGTCGCGCCGCTGGAAGACCGCGATGAGCGCGGCGATGCCGACCGCGGCGATCAACGCACCGGAACTCGCCCGCGTCAACCCGGCCAGCACCGCGAATCCGCCCGCGACCAGCCATTCGCGGCGGGCGAGCATCACGAACGTCCAGGACACGAGCGCCATCAGCAGCGATTCCGAATACGCCAGATGCAGTGCCGTCGAACCGGGCCCGATCGACCACAGCACCGCCACCAGCAGGCCCACCCGCGGTCCGGCCAGGTCGCGGCCCAGCACGAACAGGCCCCACGCCGCCGCGCACCCGGCCAGCAGCGAGATCGTCATCCCGGCCGCCAGCGGCGGGATCCCGACCAGGGTCAGCAGCGCCACCGTCGCCGGGTACAGCGGGAAGAACACCAGGCTGTTCTCGACCGGCAGCCCGTCGGCGCCGTGCACGACCGGCTGGTCGTAGCCGTGCTGGGCGACCGAGAGGAACCAGTTGGCGTCGAAGTTGTCGATGAACCGGCCCGGCGACACGTCGGCCTTCCAGCTCATCAACCACAGCACGCCGAACGCGACGATCTGGAACAGCAGGTAGAGGCTGATCGCGGGGGCGGCTTGGCGGAAAGCGGCGCGCAGGGTCGGCGAAGGCTCGACGGGACCGTCGAGACTGGACTGCTGCACGCTCCCCGAACTCCTGAACTACCTAGCGTGAAACCGGACGAATTCCTGCCTGATCGTACCTGGCGACCGCATAATCCGAGGCCAGAACGGGTGTTGTGACTAATCCCCTGCTTACCGCCAATTGCGGGGAGTACGTCCGGGGCGGGTGTGCGAGGCGGTAACCTTCACGAGGTTGTCGGTAGCGGAAGACGGGGGTGAGCACGCTGGCCGAGCCGAATTCCGCTGCCCTGGCCGACCCTGCGTCCGCGCCCGCGAAGAAAACCCGGATCGTCTTCATCGACATCGGCCGCGGCCTCGGCGCGCTACTGGTCTTCTACAGCCACATCGCCCATCCGTGGGTGATCGCGAAGAACGACAAAGCCCCGTACGTCGACTTCATCGAGGCGCTCACGAGCGATCCGATGCACATGTCGAAGCAGGGCATCGGGCAGATCGCGGTGCCGTTCTTCTTCCTGGTCAGCGGTTTCGTCGTGACGCCGATCGCGCTGCGCCAGGGCACCGGCCGGTTCGCGCTCAACCGGTTCATCCGGGTCTACGCGCCGATGCTGTTCGTGGTGCTGCTGACCGCGTTCCTGCTGCTGGTGAATCTGCACCCGCCGTCAACCGGCCAAGCACAGACGCTGAACCCGCTCACCGTCTTCACCAACACCACGCTGGTCAACTACCTGATCTACCCGCAGATCGTGCTGGTGCCGGTGGCCTGGACGATGATCGTCGAGGTCATCTTCTACCTGCTGCTCATGGCGGTGCTGCCGCTGCTGCGCCGATGGGTGTGGCTCGCGATCGCGGTCGAACTGACCTTCATCTTCGTGGTGATGATGAGCCGGTCCCAGCTCGGACCGTCGTGGTCGCTGTTCGCGGTGAACGTCTCGTACCTGCCCGCGATGGTCATCGGCCAGGTCGTCTGGGCGACGACCAAGAAGCAGATCCCGCTCTGGACGGGCGCGCTGTACGGCGGCTGCGCCTGGTCGCTGTACGTGCTGGCGGACGTCATCAACGTCGGCCGCGTGGACAGCTCGTACAACCTCGCGCTGGCGTTCGCCGTCGCCTGCTTCCTGATGGGCATGTTCGCCGAGGACCGGCTGAAGCAGCGCAAGATCTGGACCATGCTGTCCGAGCGCAGCTATTCGATCTACCTGCTGCACATGCTGGTCACGTTCGTGCTGCTGCAACTGCTGCGCCCGGCGGTGCCGCTGCCGATCGCGCTGCTGATCGTGATCCCGGCGGTGTTCGGGGTGGTCGAACTGAGCTACCGGTTCGTGGAACGGCCGAGCCACTCGCTGGCGCGACGGTTGTCGCACAAGCCGAAGCCGCCTCCGCCCGCGCCGGAAATGCCTGAGCCCCCGGTGGAACCGCCGGTCGAAACTCCGGGCGAAACGACTCAGCTCGTCGAGGACGCCGAAGTGACCGCTGAGATCCCGAAGATTCCCGCCGAACCGCTGCCGCCGCGTCGTCCGGCGCCCCGGCCGCGTCCGGTGCAGAACGGGCGGATGCCGAGGAACGGAGCTCCGCCGCCGAACGACGCGCCGCGCGCGATGCCGCCGCGTGCGAACGGGGGCGCGCACCGGGCGCGTCCTGTCGAATCAGCCGTCGACCGCACCGCCGAGCCGCCGGTGCGCCGGCCGATGCCGCCGCGCCGGCGTCCGTCAGCTCCGCCGGAGCTGCGCTACCAGCCGGACCAGGAAAACCAGGGCCAGCGCGGCGACCACGACGATCTCCCACGCCACGGGAACTCCTTCCGCCACACCCCTCGCTGAGCAGTGATGCTCTTCCGGTAAGGCGTGCGACGGTGGGACGACGTTCACCGACACGGCGTAACTCACACTCCCGGCTTAGCTCATTCGTGCGAGCCGCGGCGCGGGGTGACGAGGCCCGATTCGTACGCGAGCACCACCAGCTGCGCCCGGTCGCGCGCGCCGATCTTGGTCATGATGCGGCTGACGTGCGTGCGCGCGGTCGCCGTGGAGATCACCAGGTGGGCGGCGATTTCGTCGTTCGACAGCCCGCCCGCGACCAGCGCCAGCACCTCGCGTTCGCGTTCGGTCACCTCCTGCACGGCTGAGGTGTCGATCCGCCGGTGCTCCGGCCGTCCGACGATCTCGGCGATCAACCGGCGCGTGACGGTCGGCGCGAGCAGCGCCTCCCCCGCCGCGACGACGCGCAGCGCGTGCAGGAGTTCGACCGGTTCGGTGTCCTTCAGCAGGAACCCGCTGGCCCCGGCGCGGAGTGCCTCGTAGACGTATTCGTCGACGTCGAACGTGGTCAGGACCAGCACTTTCACCCCGCCGAGGTCGGGGTGCGAGGTGATCCGGCGGGTCGCTTCGAGACCGTCGGTGCCGGGCATCCGGATGTCCATCACCACGATGTCGGGCCGGTGCTCGACCGCCTGCGCGACGGCCTGCTCGCCGTCGCTCGCCTCGCCGGCCACCTCGAAGCCGTCCTCGGTGTCCAGCAGCAGCCGGAATCCGGCGCGGACCAGGGCCTGGTCGTCGGCCAGTACGACGCGGATGGTCATTTCTCCCCCTCCACGGGCAGTTCCGCCCGCACCTGGAAACCCTGCCCGGTGACGCTCGCCTCGACGCTGCCGCCGAGCGCCGTCGCGCGTTCCCGCATGCCGCGCAGACCGTGCCCGGGCGTCGGCTGGACGGTGCCGCGGCCGTCGTCGCGCACGATCAGGACCAGCGTGCCCGGCTTCCGCTCGAAGCGGACCTCGACGCGCTGTGCCCCGTCGGCATGCCGGACGACGTTGGTGAGCGACTCCTGAAGGATCCGGTACGCCGCGCCGTCCACCGGCGCGGGCAGCTCGCCGGCTTCGCCGTGCAGTTCGACTGCCAATCCGGCGGCGCGCGCGTGGTCGAGCAGCTCGTCGACCTGCGCGAGGCTCGGCGCGGGCGCGCGGTTCTCGCCGGAACGGAGCACGGCGAGCGTCGCGCGGAGGTCGTTGAGCGCGGACGCGCTGGCGGCCTTGATGTTGAGCAGCGCCTCCTTCGCCTCCTCCGGCCGCCGGTCCGCGACGTGCGCGGCGACGCCCGCCTGGACGTTGATCATCGCGAGACTGTGTGCGACGACGTCGTGCACCTCGCGGGCGATCCGGAGCCGTTCCTGCTCGGCCATCCGGTGGCGGTGCTCGTCGGCCTGCTCGCGCCGGGCGGCGACGGCGGCGAACTGGAACCGGACCGCGGTCGCGATGCCGATCACGGCGGCCATCCAGACCACGGCGAACAGCGCCCAGGCGCTGACCGCAAACGTTTGCGCGGTGATGATGTGGACCACGTACGCCCCCACCAGCACCGCCGCACCGGTGCTTCCAGCAACCACCGGACCCTTTCGCCGCGTAAGCACGAACAACGCGATCGTGGGGACGATGATCACCGGACCGCCGGGCTCCGGCGACAGGTAGTACGCGTACGCCGAGGCCGCGGTGAGCACGAAGAGCGGCAGCGGGTACCGGTGGACGAGCAGCAAGGTAAGCACGGTCGCGGCCAGCCAGGCGGCGCCGAGCGGGCTCAGCGGATGCGGGGCGTGCTGCCAGCGGCCGGACGCACTGGAGCCGCCGAGCACGAAGGCGAGCACCACGAAGGTCCGGAACACCCGCCCGAACCACGGGTTCTGCGCCCGCCACCAGTAGTGCATGGTGCGAAAGCTACCGGGGAAGCCGGGCGGGCGCGTCCGTCGTGAAGCGCGGGATCGGACTACGCGCGGCGCGGTATGTCGAGAACTCTCATCCGGCTCCGTTCACCAGGCAAACGGCGAAAAAAGGAGACGGTGATGGGCGAGGTAGTGGCCGGGGCGAGCATGTCGCTGGACGGGTTCGTGGCGGGGCCGGGCGAATCCGGGTTCGATCTGCTCTTCGGCTGGCTGGGCAGCGGCACCGAGGAGGTGCCGACCGCGCAGCCGGGACGTTCGCTGCGCATGTCCCCGGCGAGCGCGAAGGTCATGCGTGCGCAACTGGAGTCGACCGGAGCGCTGCTGGTCGGCCGGCGGCTGTTCGACCTGACCTCGGGCTGGGGCGGGACGCATCCGTTCGGCGGGCCGGTGGTCGTGGTGACGCACGAGGCGCCTGCTGGCTGGGAAGGCTCGCCATTCACCTTCGTCACCGAAGGCATCGAGGTCGCGGTGGCGCGGGCGAAAGAACTGGCCGACGGCCGAGACGTCGGCGTGAACGCGGGCGAGATGGCGCGGCAGTGCTTGGCGGCCGGGCTGCTCGACGCGGTGCGGATCGACCTCGTGCCGGTCCTGCTCGGCGGCGGGGTGCCGTTCTTCGGCGAATTCGGCTTCGGTCCGGTGCGACTCGGCACGCCCGAGGTCACGCCTGGCGAGGGCGTGACCCACCTGCACTACCGCGTCTTGGGCACGAACTCCAGCAGCTTGGCGTGAGTCTCGTCGTTCGCCGGGGTGTAGACCGACATCCGGATCTCCGAGCGGCGGCCGGCGTAGAGGTAGGTGAAGTCGAAGGTGAGCAGGCCCGCGTCCGGGTGCAGGTAGCGCTTGCTCTTGGCCAGCTCGGTGTTCACGTCGTGCTGGCTCCACAGTTCCTCGAAGCACGGAGACTCCGCCCGAAGCCGTTTGACCAGCGACTTCCAGCCGGGCTCGCCCACGTGCTCGGCCATCGCCGCGCGGAAGGACGAGACCATCCGCGGCACGTTCTGCTCCCAGTCGACCATCCGCTCTTTCCACTGCGGATTGAGCAGGCATTGGACGAGCGTGTTGCGTTCCTCGTACGGGATCGCGTCGACGCCGCCCATCAGCCAGTCGTAGCCGGCGTTGTGGCCGAGCACGTCGAAGCGCGCGTTGCGGACCGCGACCGGGAACGGTTCCAGCTGGACCATCATGTCCTGCATCGACGGCGTGATCGCGGAGCAGTGCTTCTTCTCCGTCACCGGCTCCGGCGCGCCGGCGAGGGTGAACAGGTGCACGTGCTCGTGCGGGTCGAGCCGGAGCGTGCGGGAGATCGCGCTGAGCACCTGCTCGGACGCGTTGATGTCGCGGCCCTGTTCGAGCCACGTGTACCAGGTGACCCCCACCCCGGCGAGCTGCGCGACTTCCTCGCGGCGCAGCCCCGGCGTGCGCCTGCGGCCGCCGAGCGGCAGGCCGACCTGCTCGGGCGTGATGCGTCCGCGCCGGTTGCGGAGGAACTCCCCCAGCTCGGTCCGGCGCAGGCGGTCTTCGATGCCACTGGTCACGAGTACCAGGTAAGCACAGTGCCGAGCCTGTTACCAGGTAGTCCCAGTACCAGGATAGAAGCACACCTGGTACCAGGGTTTGCGGCGGCGGAACGTAGTACTCATGACGACTACCACCACTGCCCCGGCGACGGCCACCGCCGCTGTCGGGACGTCGGAGAGGACGGGCCTCTCGTCCGCCGGCTTGATCACCGTGCTGCTGGGGGCGGCACTGCCGATCATCGACTTCTTCATCGTCAACGTCGCCCTGCCCACCATCGATACCGACCTCCACGCGTCCACCGCGACGCTCGAACTGGTCGTCGCGGGCTACGGCATCGCGTACGCGGTGCTGCTGGTGCTCGGCGGACGGCTCGGCGACACCTTCGGCCGTCGCAGGCTCTTCCTGCTCGGCCTCACGCTGTTCACGCTCACCTCGCTGGCCTGCGGCGTCGCCCCGGACGCCGCCACGCTGGTCATCGCCCGCGTCGCACAGGGCGCGGCTTCGGCGCTGTTGCTGCCGCAGGTGCTGTCGATCATCCAGGCCGGGACCTCCGGCGAACGCCGCTCGCGCGCGATCGGCATGTACGGCGCGACCGGCGGCATCGCCACCGTGGTCGGCCAGCTGCTCGGCGGCGCGCTGGTCGCCGCCAACGTGTGGGACCTGAGCTGGCGGCCGATCTTCCTGGTCAACGTGCCGATCGGGATCGTCGGGCTGCTGCTCGCGCGCCGCACGGTGCCGGACAGCCGGGCGAGCAACCCGCTCGGCGTCGACCGCTGGGGCACCGTGCTGCTGGCCGTTTCGCTGCTGTCGCTGCTGATCCCGATCATGGAGGGCCGCGCGCTCGGCTGGCCGTGGTGGAGCATCGCGCTGCTGGTGATCTTCCCGTTCGCGGCGTTCGGCTTCGCCCGCACGGAACGAAACCTCGAGGCCGCGGGCGGCACCCCGCTGCTGCCGCCTGCCCTGCTGCGCACCGCGAGCGTGCGGCACGGCCTGACCGTCGCGGTGCCGTTCTTCTGCACCTTCGGCTCGTTCATGTTCGTCTACGCGGTGACCCTGCAAAACGGCCTGCACCTCGGCCCGCTCGGCGCCGGGCTGGCGTTGACCCCGATGGCCGTCGCGTATTTCACGACCTCGCTGGTCAGCAGCCGCCTCGTCGCCCGCTTCGGCCGCAAGATCGTGCCGATCGGCGGGGTGATCCTCGCCGTCGGGCTGCTCGCGCTCGCCGGAACCGCGCTGCTCGACTGGCCCGACCTGTCGATCTGGCAGCTGGCCCCGGCGATGGTGCTGATCGGCGTCGGCAACGGGCTCGCGATGAGCACGCTGTTCCGGGTCGTGCTGTCCCGGGTGCCCGCCGACCTGGCGGGGGTCGGCGGCGGCGTGCTGACCACGACCCAGCAGACGTCGCTGGCACTGGGAGTCGCGGTGCTGGGGAGCCTGTTCGCCAGCCTGAGCGTGCCGGGCGCGATGGGCTACCAGGGTGCGTTCGTGCTGGTCATCGGGATTCTGGCGGTGCTGGCGCTGCTCGTGAGCGGGCTGGCTCGCAAACTTCCCGATCCTCGCTGAGAATTCGACCGACGGAAAACCCCGCTCCCGGACGACGATGGAGATGTGACGGAACCTCGGGTGCAGCCAGACCCGGCCTTCGCGCTGCTCGGCCTCTACGAGAAGGCCCTGCCGGAGGTCTATGGCTACCTGCTCGCGAGGTGCGGCGACCGCGTGCTGGCGGAGGAACTGACGTCGGAGACGTTCCTCGGCGCGGTCGCCGCCTGCCGCAAGGAGCACGCGCCGCCGGTGAGCACGCCCTGGCTGATCGGGGTGGCCCGGCACAAGCTGGCCGACCACTGGCGGCGCGCCGAACGGGAACAGCGCGGGCTGCGGCTCGTGCACGACGCCGGATGCGACGTCGAGGATCCCTGGGACGAGCAGCTCGACGCCCTGCGTGCGCGGCAGGTGCTCGAAACGCTGACCGTCTCGCATCGGGCAGTGCTCACCTTGCGGTACGTCGACGGCCTTCCGGTGCGCGACGTCGCGGCGCATCTCGGCCGGACCATCCACGCGACGGAGGCGTTGCTGACGCGGGCCAAAACCGCGTTCCGCCGCGGCTACCAGGAGAAGGAGGGACGCGATGCCTGAACCGTTCGACGCGCTCGCACTGCCTTCGACTCCGGCCGACCCCGATCCGGCCTTCGCCGAGCAGCTGCGGGACGACCTCCGCCGACTGATCCTGAACGGAGCGGAGATGACCACCACCGAAACCACGCCGCAGCAGGCCCGAGCGGGTGCGCTGACGCCGTACCTGGTCGTGACCGACGCGCGCGCCGCGCTCGACTTCTACGTCGAGGTCTTCGGCGCACGACGCCGAGCCGAGCCGATCGTGATGGACGACGGCCGGGTCGGGCACGCCGAACTGGACATCGGCGACAGCGTGCTGATGCTGGCCGAGGAGTTCCCCGAGCTGGGCAATGTCGTCGCGCCGGAGGGCGGCGCGCTGGTGCGCGTCGAGGTGCCCGATCCGCAGGACGCGGCGCGGCGGGCCGTGGAACTGGGCGCGGAACTGCTGCGTCCGGTCGAGGACCGCGGCTACGGGCTGAACGGGGTGATCCGCGACCCCTACGGCCAGCGCTGGCTGGTCGGAAAGGCCGCGCCACAAGCGAAAACGCCCGGGGAGCGCACGTACCGGCACGGCGAGGCCGGGTACTTCACCTTCCAGGTGCCTGACGACAGCCGGGCCAAGGCGTTCTACGGTGCGGTGCTCGGCTGGCAGTTCAACCAGGGCAGCCTGCCGACCGCGTGGCGCATCGAGGGCGACGGCCTGCCCGGCGGGCTGTGGGGCGGACCGGAACTGCAGTCCGGCTGGAAGCTGATGTTCGCCGTCGACGACCTCGAGGCCGCGCTCGGCCGGGTGCGCGAGGGGGGCGGCCGGGCGGGAGAGGTGGAGAACCAGCCGTACGGCCGAACGGCGGATTGTGCCGACGACCAGGGGATCGAGTTCTGGTTGTGGGAACAGCCACGCACGTGACCTCGGCCAAAACCCCGGCGGCAAACCGGCCGGCGGGGCGCACACTCAAGGGATGGCCGCGCACTGGACGCCCCGCGACGAAGCCGAGCTGACCGCCGGCTGGCAGCTGTGGCTCGCGCTGGGCTCGTGCGCCTGGCCGGGACCGGACTGGGACGGCACACCCGCCGAAGCTGTCCGCGGCCTGGAACGGTGTTTCACCACCTGCGACGAAATCCTCGCCGCGTACGACCGGCCGGATTCCGCGGTCGCCGGGCTGGTGCGCTCGATGATCCTGGCCGCCAACTGGACGCTCGAACTGTGGCGCGACGACGCGGACCCGCTCGATTCCGAGCGGGCCGCGCTGTTGCACGCCGATCTGGCCGCGTTCTCCGACCACGCGGAGAGCGTCCGGACTTTGCTTGCCACGGGCGGCGGGTGGGCCTCGCTTCCGCTGTGACCCGCCCGCCGTCCGTCTACAAAGGACTTACCAGCTCGCGGGCCGTTTCCGCTCCGGCTCGTACGGCTGCGTGATGACCTCGATCCCGTTTCCGCCCGGGTCGAGGAAATACACGCCGCGTCCGCCGTGGTTGTGGTTGATCTCGCCGGGGCCCTGCCCGCCCGGCCCGGCGTGGTAGTCGACCCCGGTTTCCTTCAACCGCAGGAAAAACGCGTCGAAGTCGTCCTCCGGAATGAGGAAACAGTAGTGCTGCAGCTTGCGATCGGCGTCCGGCACCGTCGCGAAGTCGAGCCGCACGCCGTTGCTGGTTTCGACCGGGATGAACGGGCCCCATTCCTCGCCGATCTCGAACCCGAGCAGGTGCGCGAAGAATTCGGCGGATTCCCGGTTGTTCCGGGACGGGACCATCAGGTGATTCAGTTCAAGAGAAAGTGACACGAAGCAATGCCTCCACAAGGCATCCCAGCACCTCCATGCCTCACCCAGCCGGTGACCGACACGCGATGCCGCCGAGGAGCATAGCGCAACCGAAGCGAATCTCCAATCAGAAAACCGGAACTCGCCGCCGGGCCGCGCGCGGGCGCCCGACTCCCTGCCAGGACAACCCGGCGTCGAGAATCATCCGCGGGTCGAGCAGATTGCGGGTGTCGACGACGTCGTCGCCTTCCATCGCGTCGGCGATCGCAACCCAGTCGAGGTTGCGGAACTCGGCCCATTCGGTAAGCACCACAACGACATCCGCGTCCTTGGCGACCTGATACGGGTCGTCCACGACGGTCATCCCGGCAATGCCGCCGGAGACCGCCGGGTCGTACGCGGTGATCTCCGCGCCGAGCGCGCCCAGCACCGAAGACACTGCCAGCGCGGGAGAATCGCGCAGATCGTTCGTGCCCGCCTTGAACGCCAGGCCCAGCACGCCGATCCGCGCGCCGGCCAGTGTTCCGCCGCAGGCTCCTGCGATCTTCGCCACGATCCGGTCGCGCTGGGCGATGTTCTCGTCGATCGCCGAGGTCAGCA
Organism: Amycolatopsis sp. La24; assembly: GCF_029087445.1. NCBI lineage: Bacteria > Bacillati > Actinomycetota > Actinomycetes > Pseudonocardiales > Pseudonocardiaceae > Amycolatopsis > Amycolatopsis sp. La24. The sequence goes on along the minus strand of NZ_JARACH010000002.1, from coordinate 28,882 downwards.
TCCGGAAGTCGTAGTCGACCGATTCGGCGACCTTGACCAGCGCGCTGGTGTCCTTGGGCAGGCACGAACCGCCCCAGCCCGGGCCGGGTTTGAGGAAGGTGCGGCCGATCCGCCGGTCGTAGCCCATGCCTTCGGTGACCAGGTCGATGTCCGCGCCGAGCCGTTCGCACAGTTCGGCGATCGAGTTCACATAGGACAGTTTGAGCGCGAGAAAGCAATTCGCCGCGTACTTGACCAGTTCCGCGCTCGCCGCGTCCGCGACCACGACGGGTGCGGCGAGGTCGCCGTACAACTGCCCGACCCACGCGGCGGCCGCGTGCGAATCCGATCCGACCACGATCCGGTCCGGGTGCAGGAAGTCTTGCACCGCAGTGCCTTCGCGCAGGAACTCCGGGTTGGAGACCACCGGCACGTCGGCGCGGCCGACCATCGCCTGGATCCGTTTCGCGGTGCCGACCGGCACCGTCGACTTGGTGATCAGCGCGCAGCCGGCCGGCAGCACGTCGCCGATCTCGGCGGTCACCGATTCCACCGCGCGCAAATCCGCGGACCCGCCCGCGCCCATCGGCGTCGGCACGCAGAGGAACACGCCCTCCGCGCCGCGAACGGCTTCCCGCGCGCCGACGACGAACGAAAGCCGTCCGTTCGCCAGTCCGCGGGAGACCAGTTCGGCCAGTCCTGGTTCGAGGATGTCCACGCGCCCGGCCGACAGCCGGTTCACTTTCGCCACGTCCACGTCAACGCAGGTGACGCGGTGCCCGAGGCTCGCGAGACAAGCCCCCGTGGTCAATCCGACGTATCCCGTCCCTACCACCACGATCCGAGCTGAGCTCATGACGCTGAAGGTGACAGCCGGAGTTGACCTCAGTGCTAACGGAAGCGGTCGCGGCCGAATACTCCTCGCGACGACAGCGGGTGAGGCGACACACTCCGACGGGCATGCGAACGAGCGTTAACCTGGGCGCGGAGGTGCACCGCGGCACCGAGAGCAGGAGGAAGGCTGAAGATGCAGATCACCGACACCGCAGCGCTCGTCACGGGTGGCGCGTCCGGACTCGGCGGCGCGACCGCCAAGGCGCTGGCCGCGAAAGGCGCGCGGGTGTTCGCCCTCGACCTCGCGCCTTCGATCGAGAAGGCCGAGCAGATCGACGGCATCACCTACGTCGAGGCCGACGTGACCGACCCGGACCAGGTGCAGGCCGCCGTCGACACCGCGGCGGGCTCGGGCGTACCGCTGCGCACGGTGGTCAACTGCGCCGGCATCGGACCGTCCGCGCGCATCCTGTCCCGCAAGGGCAGGCACGACCTCGCGCTGTACGCGAAGGTCATCCAGATCAACCTGATCGGCACGTTCAACGTGGTCACCATCGCCTCCGAGGCGATCGCGAAGACCGAACCGCTGGCCGACGACGCCCGCGGTGTCATCATCAACACCGCGTCCGTCGCCGCGTACGACGGCCAGATCGGGCAGGTGGCGTACGCGTCGTCCAAGGGCGGCGTGGTCGGGATGACCCTGCCCGCCGCGCGTGACCTCGCCTCGCACGGCATCCGCGTGCTGACGATCGCCCCCGGCATCGTCGACACCCCGATGCTCGCCACCGTCAGCGACGAATTCCGCGCCGGACTCGCCGCCGGGGTGCCGTTCCCGAAGCGGCTGGCGCGGCCGGACGAGTACGCGCAGCTCGCCCTGTCGCTGATCGACCACGACTACCTGAACGGCGAGGTCGTCCGCATGGACGGCTCGCTGCGGATGGCCCCGCGCTGACCCCGCCTCGCGAGTGGCTGTGCCGCCCCCTCAGCGGCACAGCCACTCGCCCGGTCACTCCTTGCGCATCCGCACCTCGAGGCCGATCCCGTCCGGGGTCACCTCGCAGGTACGGAACTTGCTCTCCGCGACCGTCGCGCGGAACTGCTCCGGCGTGTACGCCCGCCGCCGCAGCCCGCGAAGCGTGCGAACGGTGGTGAACGTGGCCACCGGCCCGAGCTTCATCCGCGCGACCTCAGCGTCCAGTTCCGCGTCGGTCGTGCTCTTGCTCAAGTCCTGCACCAGCGCGACCCCGCCCGGCCGCAGCACCCGGTGCATCTCGTCGAGCGCGTCCACCGGGTCGGCGAAGTTCTTGAACGCCGCCTGGCAGATCAGGAAGTCGAACGAGCCGTCCACGAAGGGCATCGCCGCCACGTCACCGCGACGGAAATCCACCGAGACGCCCTGCTCATGCGCGTACTCCCTGGCCAGCTGAACAAACGTCCGGCTGACATCCAGCCCCGTCACCGTGCACCGGCCGGTGCGGGCCAGCTCCACCGCGAAGAAGCCCGGCCCAGGCGCGACCTCGAGCACGTCCGCGCCCTCGGCCAGCTCCGAAGCCAGCATCTCGGCCGTTTCGCGATACTGAATTCGCTGCGGTTCGGTACCGCGTCCCCGCGCGTACGCCCGGGCGACCGGCCCCTCCATCTCCGGCAGCAGTTTCGTACGGTGGCGTTTGACCTGGGTATTCCCCATTGTGTTTCTCCCTGTTCGGTTGAGTCCGAACCGGTTCGCCGCGGGGCCGTATCCTTGTCAGCGCAGCCTGAAGACAGGTTCCCGCACCTCGCGGTTTCCAGTTCGACGGTTCCCGGTCCCGGCGGCGGTGTGCCAGCACCTCCTCCGGGACCTCTTTATTCGCCCTCGTTCTCGACGAAGGCGGCCATGTCAGGCAGCTCCCCGGTCTCCCGGTAACGCCGCCACTCCTCGACCCCCGGGATCGCGCCGGTGGTCAGCTCCTCGTGCAGCCCGCGAACCCATTCGGCTTCCGCGCGCCACATCGCCAGTTGGTACTCCGCCTCGACGAGAACCAGCCGAGGCAGCTCAGCCCGCATCTTCGCCAACGCCTCGACACGGTCGCCGATCAGCCGGTCCAGCTCGCCGACCCGATGCCGCAACTGCTGATCGACAACGTCCGGCCCGAGCGCGAGCATCACCGACAGCCCCGTGTGAAACCGCGTGGCCTCCAAATCCGGCACCGCGAGCAACTCGGCGACCCAATCCTCCAGCTCAGCCTGGCCCGCGTCGGTAATCCGGTAAACGGTCCGCTCCGGCCGAGCCCCGTCCCGCACGTTCTCGACGGCCTCGATGAACCCGTGCTTTTCGAGGTTGCCGACGACTGTGTAGAGGGAGCCCCACTTGATCTTCAGGTCGCCCTCTTTGCCGCGTTCCCGCAGGAGAGAGGCCACTTCGTACGGATGCATCGGCCGCTCGAACACGGTGGCCAGCACGGCGAGGCCCAGCAAGTTGGAGACCTTTCGCCGCTTCACGCTTTCGACCTCCTCGTGGACGATTATTCGTCTACGAGTATAGCGGAAACGCGGTCGCGCGCCTAGCTTGGAGAAAATCTATGGCGACTGGGGTAGACATTCGGTTTCGATCATGGGTAGCATCCTTCTTGTACAAGAGAGACAACGTCAATCAGGCACGGGAGATGACGAACTGCCCGTGGAGTGAGACGAGACGGTCAGGCAGGGCGAAGCCGCTGAACGAACGGGTTTCGGCCGGGACCGTGCAGTGAACGCAGGTGCAGTAACCGCACTGGCAGGCCAGGCAGTGCGGGAGCGGTCAGGTGGCCGGAGCCGATTTCCGACGGGGCTCCGGCCAGTGACCAGCGGCGTTACGCGTGCTGGGGCCGATCAGCGGAAGGGTTCCAGCCGGTGACGTTCGAAGCAGTAAACGCAGTACCGGAAGTGCAACACCGCAAGAGGAAAACACCGGAAAGAAGGGAACGGGCACATCATTGGATCGCCCGCGGCGGCGGAGCAGCAATGCCGCGCGGGTACCGCAGTCCCATCAGATTGGCAGGTGGTTCTCGGTTACGAATCAGCGATCTCCGCGCGGCATGTCCGGTGAACGGACCCCGCGGATACCAGAAGCCGGCTTCACGGCCGGTTGACAATGATGAAACCCAACCCTGGGACCCCGGGTGCCGCGTGGCACCCGGGGTCCCTTGTGATGTGGAGGTGGAATGATCCCTGACCCACGCGATACCCCGTCCGCCGGTTCCGGCGGAGCGGACAAGTTCGACGACGACGAGTACCCCGCTTACACGATGGGCCGGGCCGCCGAGATGCTCGGCACCAGCCAGAACTTCCTGCGCAGCCTGGACGAGACCGGGTTGATCGAGCCCCAGCGCTCGTCCGGCGGGCATCGCCGTTACTCCCGCCAGCAGTTGCGCCTCGCCGCACGCGTGCGCGAACTGGTCGACCAGGGCACGGCTGTCGACGCCGCCTGCCGCATCGTCTCTCTCGAGGACCAGCTCCACGAGGCCCAGCGGGAGAACAAGAAACTGCGCGCGGGCGAATAACCTTCTGCGGGGTCAAGTGTGCTGTCCGAACACCGCAGCACACCCCCCGGCGCCTTTCGCACCTCTCCTCGCGGCGGTCGGACTCCTGCCCCTGCCGCGAGGATCCGCGCGACCCCCTTCGGATCCGCCAGGACTCGTGCCGTTTCCGCGCCGAAATTCCGGGGCCGCCGCGGCTTCCGGAGGACTCAGAGGTCCAGCATGTACGGAACCTCAACCTGAGCCCGCCCGCTCATCCACTCCCGCAGCGCCTTAGTCGCGAGCACGTCATCCTCGTTGTACCGCAACAATCGTTCCCGCTGCTCGTCATCAGGGACCGCGCCGTCCATGCCGACCGCATCCCGGTACCACCGCATCGAGGCTTCGCCCCCAGCCTCCGGATCCCGCCAAGCAAACCCGGCCACCGGGGCGATCACTTTCAAGCCCTTGCCCCGCGAGCACAGGAACTGATCCGTCACACTGCGGAAAAGATCAACCCACTCATCTGAGTCCACAAAGGACTGAACAGTCCGCTTCTCCGGGATCCCGGAATACTCCCCGAACCGCTCGACCGACCCGAACAGCCACCGGTTCTCCGCGAGCGCGTTGTAGCAATACGCCCGGAAAGTCAGCCCCGCGGCCAGCGTCCGCTCGCGAACATCCGTGAACCACGCCCAAAACTCAGCGAACGACCGCGCCTCGTCCACAGTCGGCAGCGGCTCCCAGGTCGCGAATGCCCGGTACCCCTGCGGCACTCCGATGTCCACTCCGGACAACAGCGTCCCCCACAGGTAAGCCCCGGAATCGCCGAAGCTTTCCATGTCCACGTCGACCTCGACGTCCGCGCGCGGCACCTCGATCTTCGGCGTGCGACGCACCACCGTGAGGTCTGCCAGCCACGCCCGGGCCAGCATGATCGCGTCCGAGAACGTGCCGCCCGTCCAGTTCATCGGCGGCATCTCGGCGGCCGGGTCCAGCGCGGCCAGCTTGTCTACAGTGGACACTCCGACGCGGCGCAGCTCGCCCGCGTCCTCGCCGCGCACGACCAGGCTCACGTCACGCGTTTCGGTGAGCACGACCTCGCACGTGGCCCAAAACGGGCACCGCCGGCACTCCAGCACCCGCGAAGGCGCGGCCAGCGCTTCGGCACCGGTGGCGGCAGCGGTCGCGACGGCGAGCCGGTCCGCGAAGCGTGCGTCGTATTCGTCCAGTGCGCTGCGGCCGCCCGGCCAGGTGCCCGCGGTGAGGTCGTGCCAGACGACGACGTCCGCGTCCAGACCGATCACGCCGCCGAGCGCGCGTCCGCCGGCCGCCAAGCCGCGGGTCTCCAGCATTCGCCGCAGGTGGGCGAGCCGCAGCTGGTCTCGCGGCTGCGAGCGCACCTTGCGCAGCTCGTCCGGCGAACGGCGCGCCGGGTCCAGCTCCGTCATCGCGGTGGTGGGCGCGCCCTGGCCGCGGTCGGTGATCCGGTGCCGGACCACCAGCACCGGCACATACCCGTCGTCGACGCGCACGAGCAGGTCGATGCCGCCGCGCCGGTGCCCGACCGGGTCGGCTGGCAGCAGCGCGCCCCAGATGTACTGCGTGCCGTCCGCGAACGCCTGCTCGGTGAGCCGCACCCGCTCGCCAGCGGACGCGGTGCGCGGCACCCTGGCCCAGGTTGCCTCCGGCCCCGACGCCGCGACCAGCTGTTCGAGGATTTCCTCGCGGTGCGCGGTCGCGTCGTCGATGCGCTGTTGTGCGGTCGGATCCGGCGGCGGCAGCGGCACGTCGCGCATCGCCGGGTCGTGTTCCAGGTGCACCCGGCGGCGGCAACGACTCACTGCTCCCGCGTCGAGCAACACCTCGTCTCCCATAGCGATCACAATAGATCGTGGGTACGACATTCCCCGCGCGAGCCGACATGCCCGTCAGGTCGGGGACCAGTAAGTTCATCCGGAGAAGGCGTGGGAGGTAACGGCCATGGCGCGCAAGGCCAAGCAAGACAAGGCCAAAAAGGACGAGGGTGAAGCCCGGATCACCCCGAAGAAGGCGAAGAACGCGGTCGCGGTGGCCAAGGTGCTCGGACCGGCGGTGCTGCCGGTGCTCGCGCCGTACGCGGTCCGCGCGGCGGGTGCGGCGCGGGAGGCGTACGACCGCTACCAGGCCCGCAAGCTGGGTGTCGCCGTCGACCAGCTCGGCGAGTACACCGGCCGCGGCGCGGCGCTGCACGCCCGGATCGCGGGTCTCGTGCAGGGGCTCGGCGAGCTGAAGAAGTCGGCGAAGGCGACCGAGCAGGACCAGAAGTTCGCCGCCGAAACGCAGTCGACGCTGGAGCAGCTGTCGGCCACGGTGCGCGCCGCCGAGCGCATGCCCGCGGGCCGGCGCAAGGCCGCGCACCGTGCGGTCACCGGCGAGCTCGAACGGCTGGAAGAGCAGCTGCTGCACCGCTTGGGCATCTGAACCCGGCGAAAGGGCCCCTTGAGCGAACTCAAGGGGCCCTTTGCGCTGCCGGGAAGCGCTACTTGATGAAGCCCTTTTGCAGCATCCAGTCGTGCGCGACGGTGCCCGCGTCCTTGCCGTCGACGTCGACCTTCTTGCACAGCTCGACCATCTGCTTGTTGTCGAGCGCCGCCGCCACCGTCTCCAGCGGGCCGCGGATTTCCGGGTGCTGGTTCAGGAACTCCGTGCGCAGCGTCGCCGCCGCGTTGTACTGCGGGAACGCCTTCTTGTCGTCCTCGAGCACGCGCAGGTTCAGCCCGGAGATCCGGCCGTCGGTGGTGAAGACCTCGCCGACCGGGCAGGTGCCGTTGGCCACCGCCGAATAGATGGTGCCGATCCCGAAGTTCTCGATCTTCGGGTTCTTGAACCCGTACGCCTTGACCGCCGCCGGGAACCCGTCCTGGCGGCTGGTGAACTCCGTCTCCAGGCAGAACCGGTTCTGGTCCGGATGCGTGGTGAGGAACTTCGCCAGGTCCGACGTGGTCTTGAGGTTGTTCTTCGCCGCGTACGCCTCAGTGGTGGCGAAGGCGTACTGGTCGTTGAGCGGCGAGTAGTTCAGCCAGGTGACGCCGTACTTCTCCGCGTCGGCCTTCTTCGTGGCCTCGTACTGCGCCTTCTCCCCGCCCGGGACCGGCAGTTCGTTGCCCTGGTAGTTGATCCAGCCGGTGCCGGTGTACTCCCAGGTCACGTCGGTCTGCCCGTTGAGCAGCGCCTGCCGCGACGAGTTCGACCCCTTGATGTCGGTGAGGTCGATGACGTCCGCGCCCGCCGCGCTCAGCGCCATTTCGGCCATGTAGCCGAGGATGATGTTCTCGGTGAAGTCCTTCGATCCGACGACCACGCGCTGGCCTTCGAGCGACGGGATCGGCCGGATGGACCCGGGTTCGATCTTGAACGGGATCGAGGTGTTGACGTCGAGCCCGCACGCCGAGAGCGTCCCGGCGAGCAGGGCGGCGCCGACCAGCGCGCCCGCCTTTTTCAGGACGTTCATCAGCGCAGTCCCTTCGGTCCGAAGTACTGCTCGGCGACCGCGCCCAGCCAGTCCACCAGCAGTGCCAGCGCGACGGCCAGCACCGAACCGGTGATCAGCACCTTGGTCAGGTTGAGCTTGTAGCCGGTGTCGATCAGGAGGCCGAACCCGCCCGCGTTGACGAACATGCCGAACGTCGCGGTGCCGACCGCCAGCACGAGCGACGTGCGCAGGCCGGCCAGGATCAGCGGAACCGCGAGCGGGAATTCCACCCGCCACAAGACCTTCTGCGCGGACATCCCGATGCCGCGGCCGGCGTCGATGAGCGACGGGTCGACCTGCTGGATGCCGACCATCGTGTTGCGCAGCACCGGGAGCAGCGAATAGAACGCCAGCGGCAGCGCGGCGACCCACAGCCCGCCGACCGCGCCGGTGAAGATGAACCACAGCACCAGCACGCCCAATGCGGGCGCGGCCTGTCCGATGTTCGCGATGGCCAGGAAGATCGGCGCGAGCCATTTCGCCCACGGCCGGGTGACGATGATGCCGAGCGGCACCGCCACCAGCACCACGATCGCGGTGACCACGACGGTCATCGCAACGTGGTCGCGCAGCGCGGTGAGCAGCGACTCCGCGTTCAGCGTTTCCTTCTCGGTCGCGGTGAGCCCGCTGGCGAACACCCAGATCAGCGTCACCGCGACGATCAGGACGACCACGGCTGGCTGGGCGAACAGGCGGACGCGTTCCGCGCGGCGGGAGCCTGACTCGGTGCTGAATCCGGTATCGACGGCAGCGGTCATGCCGTGGCCCCGTCCTCGTCGACGTGGTCGTCGGCGTGCTCGTCGCGCAGCTGCTGGATGGTCGCGATGACGGTGTCCAGCTTGATCGTGCCCGCGTACTCGCCGCGTGCGCCGGTGACCGGCACCGAACCGCCTTCGGCGAGCATCGCCTCGAGCGCGTCCTGCAGCGTCGACTGGAGGCTGACGATGTCGCGCAGCGGCTTGCCGACCGAACCCAGCGACGTGGCGTTGGTCAGCTCGCGCACGTGCACCCAGCGGATCGGCCGTCGCCGCTGGTCGAGCACCAGCGCGAACGGCTTGCGCGATTTGCTCAGCTTCTCGCGCAGGTCGGCGGGCGCTTCGTCGATCGTGGTGGTGAGCGCGTCCTGCTGGAGTTCGACGTCGCGCACGCGCAGCAGGGTCAGCTGCTTGAGCGAAGCGCCGGCGCCCACGAAACCGGCGACGGTGTCGTCGGCCGGGTTCGCCAGGATCGACTCCGGGGTGTCGTACTGCAGGATCTTCGACTGGTTGCCGAGCACCGCGATCCGGTCGCCCAGCTTGACCGCCTCGTCGAAGTCGTGCGTGACGAAGACGATGGTCTTCTTCAGGTCGGTCTGCAGCCGCAGCAGTTCGTCCTGCAGGTTGCCGCGGGTGATCGGGTCGACCGCGCCGAACGGCTCGTCCATCAGCAGCACCGGCGGGTCGGCGGCGAGCGCGCGGGCCACGCCGACGCGCTGCTGCTGGCCGCCGGACAGCTGGCGCGGGTAACGGTCGCGGAAATCGGCCGGGTCGAGCCCGACCAGGTCCATCATCTCCTCGACCCGCGCGGTCACCTTCTTCTTGTCCCAGCCCAGCAGGCCGGGCACGACGGCGATGTTCTGCGAGACGGTGAAGTGCGGGAACAGCCCGGCCTGCTGGATCGCGTAGCCGATCTGGCGACGCAGGGTGTCCACGTCGAGCTTCAGCGCGTCCTGCCCGCCGATGGTGATCCGGCCGGACGTCGGCTCGATCAAGCGGTTGATCATCCGCATCGTGGTGGTCTTGCCGCAGCCCGACGGGCCGACGAACACCACGATCTTGCCCGCGGGCACGACCATCGAGAAGTCGTCGACGGCCGGGGCGCGGGTGCCGGAGTAGCGCTTGGTGACGTGGTCGAGTTCGATCTCGACGCCGGAGACGTTTTCTTCGGTCGCAGTGTGCTCAGCCACGGACACCCCTAGAAATGGTGAATCGCTTGATCAGGACGTAGATGCCGTCGAGCACCAGCGCGAGGATGACCACGCCGACGGTGCCGGTGAGGGCCTGGTTGAGGGAGTTCGTGCTCCCGGCGTTGGTGAGGCCGGAGAAAACCTCCGCGCCGAGGCCGGGGCCCTTGGCGTAGGCCGCGATCACCGCGATGCCCATGAGCATCTGCGTGGCGACCCGCATCCCGGTGAGGATCGCCGGCCAGGCCAGCCGCAGTTCGACCCGGGTGAGCACGGAGAGCCTGCTCATCCCGATGCCGCGGGCGGCGTCGGTGATCGCCGGGTCGACCGCGTCGAGGCCGACGATCGTGTTGCGGACGATGGGCAGCAGGCCGTACAGCACGAGCGCGATCACCGCGGTCGTCGAGCCGAGGCCCGAAAGCGGGATCAGCAGACCCAGCAGAGCGAACGACGGGACGGTGAGGATCGTGCTGGCCAGCGCCGTGGCGACGGCGGAGCCGATGGGGCTGCGATAGACGGCGATGCCGATCAGCACGCCAAGGATCGCGGCGAGGATCGTGCACTGCACGACCATGCTGGTGTGCAGCCACGCCTGGAGCAGCAGCCTTCCCCACCGGTCCGAGATGTACTCGAAGAGGTTCATCCGTATTCGTTCTCCCGCCAGCTTGCGAGCCCCGGACGTCACCCGTTCGGAGTAGCCCATCAGTCGGCAGGGTGACTACCCGGAACGGATACGGTCGAAACCCCCACTTCTCGGTTGTGATTACCCACCGTTTCGCATCAGCGAGGGGTCGGCAACCGAAGCACAGCGCTCCACCGAGCGGTTTTTACCGGATCGAGACCCGCCTACCTGTGCGTTTTCCGCAGGTGCTCACCATTCGAGACGCTTCAGTCACCCACCGGAGTGCCGTTAAGCTGCCCGAATGAGCACTCCAGCCCGGCATCGCGGCGCACTCGCCGCTGTCCGCGGCGGACTGCTCGCACTGAGTTCGACGTCACTCGCCGTCACCGCGCACGCGGCTGCCGACGGCGGGCTGCCGGATCCCGCGCTCACTCTCCTGCTCACCGGACTGCTCGGCTGGACCGCCACCGCGCTCGCCGGGCGCGCCCGAGGACCGCTCGGCACGATCGCCGTGCTCGGCGGCGGGCAGCTCGTGATGCACCTGGTGCTGACGACGCTCGGCGGGCACGATCCGTCCGGTGCGCCCGCCGCGCCGGACGGCTGGGCGATGACCGCCGCGCACGCTGTCGCGACGCTGCTCACCGCGCTGGTGCTGGCGCGGGCGGACGCGATGCTGCTCGCGGTGCTGCACGTCCTGCGGGTCATTCTTCCGCTGCTGGTCCGGCCGTTGCCGGTTCCGGTGGCGGCTGCCGGGATCGCGCGGTCGCGTGCGGCTGGGGCGATGCCGTTGCTGACCGTGGAACTTCGCCGCGTCCGGGGCCGACGCGGACCTCCTTGGCTCTCCTGAACCCGCACCTTCTTTCCCCTTTTCCGGCGCAGGCCTCGTCCTCCGCCGGCCCTTCCCTGTTCAGGAGAACTTGTGTCCCACCATGTCTTCCGTCGTGCCGGCGTGCTCGCCGCGACCGTCGCCGCCACCGGTCTGCTCGGCGCCGGCATCGCGTCCGCGCACGTGACCGCCAACGTCTACGGCGACCAGCCGGCCAAGGGCGGCTACGGCACGATCTTCTTCCGCGTCCCGAACGAGGACGCGAAGCTCGGCACGATCAAGGTCGAGATCGACGTCAAACCGGACTACGGCATCGGCAACATCCGCACCAAGCCGATCCCCGGCTGGACCGCCGAGGTCACCAAGTCGAAGCTGCCGCAGCCGGTGACCACCGCCTCCGGCACGAAGATCACCGAGGCGGTCACGAAGGTCGTCTGGACCGCGCAGCCGGGCACCAAGATCGGCTCGACCGAATTCCAGGAGTTCGAGATCAGCGGCGGCCCGCTGCCGTCCAACGTCGACCAGCTGGAGTTCCCGGCGATCCAGACGTACGAGGGTGGCAAAGTGGTGGACTGGAACCAGCCCACCCCGCCCAGCGGCGAGGAGCCAGAGCACCCGGCCCCGACCATCAAGCTCGCCGCCGCCGAATCCTCGGAGCACGGCGGCCACACGCAGACCACAGCTGCCGGAGAGAACGCTGAGGCCGCGTCGTCGTCGGACAACACGGCGCGCTGGCTCGGCGGGGCCGGCCTCGTGGTCGGCGCGCTCGGGCTCGGCGTCGGTGCGGGCGCGGTGCTGCGTTCCCGCCGTCCCGCCGCAGGAAAGACCGAAGGAACCAAGTAATGCGTAAAGCGCTTCTCGCGCTGGCGATCTCCGGGGTGGCCCTGCTCGGCACGGCCACCCCGGCGCTGGCGCACAACGTGCTGATCAACTCCGACCCGGCGAACGGCGCGTCGCTCGCCAAGGGCCCGGCGAAGGTCACGCTCACGTTCGACCAGTACGTGCAGAACGCCGACGTCAACCAGATCGCGGTGACCGGCCCGGACGGCAGCCAGTGGGCCGAGGGTCCGGTGACGGTGGAGAACAACGTGCTCAGCGCGCCGCTGCGGCCGCTCGGCCCGGCGGGCAAGTACACCGTCGGCTACCGGGTCCTCTCCGCCGACGGGCACCCGGTGTCCGGCGAGATCCCGTTCACCCTCACCACCGCGGGCAACGGCACCCCGGCGAAGGGCGACGCGGCCAAGGCGGCCGGTGCTCCGGCCCAGTCGGCCCCGGCGGCGTCCTCGTCGTCGAGCGGCGTGCCGATCTGGGTGTGGATCGCCGGTGCGGTGGTGCTGCTCGCGATCGGCCTCACCGTCGCGCTGCGCACCGGCCGCGACCCCGGATCGGACAAGGCGGACCAGTGACGCGAGCCGAGACCACCTCCGCGGTCCGCTGGGCCACGCTCGCCTGCGTGGTCGTCGCGGGACTGCTGGGCGCGCTGATCGGCATCGCGCTCACCGCGTCCTCGCCCATTCCGGGCGTGGTGGAACCCAGCGAGGTGGTCTCGGCGGCCATCCCGATCGTGCGCGTGCTGCTGGACCTGGCGGCGGTCGCGACGATCGGGCTGGCCCTGCTGTCCGTGCTGGTCGGGTACGACCGGCCGAAACTCACCGAACCGGTCATGCGCCGGGCCCGTCCCGCCGCCGTCGCCGCCGCGCTGGTCTGGGCGGCGACCGCGGTGGTCGCGCTGATCCTGCAGACCGCGGAGTACAAGCCGGGCAAGCGGATGCTGACCGGCGGCGACATCGGCAACTACATCGCCGAGGTCGGCGCGGGCAAGGCGCTGGTGATCGTGGCCGTGCTCGCGCTGCTGCACGCCGTGCTCGGGTTTGTCGCGCTGCGCAAGGGCGAGAAGGTGCCCGCCGAGGTGCGGGTGGGTCTCGGCATGTTCGCGCTGCTGCCGTTGCCGGTCACCGGCCACGCGTCGAACTGGGCCTATCACGACTACACGATGATCTCGATGGAGCTGCACGTGATGAGCGCGGTCGCCTGGTGCGGCGGCCTCGGCGCGATGATCGTGCTGCTGGCGGCCAACCGGACGCTGCTCGCGCACGCGCTGCCGCGGTTCTCGAAACTGGCGACGCTGTGCCTGGCGCTCTCCGCGGTGACCGGCCTGTTCAACGGCATCGTGGAAATCCTGGCCAACCCGACGATCGGCTTCTGGGCAGGCGTGTTCACCACGCCGTACGGCCAGCTGATGGTGCTGAAGGTGCTGTGCACCGGCGCGATCGCGCTGCTGGCCGCCAACTTGCGGTGGCGGCTGATGCCGCGCATCGTGCGACACCAGCGGACGGCGCTCGCCTCGTGGGCCACGCTGGAATTGACCGTCATGGGGCTCGCCTTCGGGTTCGCCGTGGTGCTCACCCGGGCCCCGGTCGCGGTGTCCTGACCGGCCGAGGTGACGGCGGGTAGCCGCAACTTGCACAATGGGACTAGCAGTACGCTATCCGGGGCGATCTGCCGGACCGAATTATCGCTGCGCAGCGATACCTCGTCAGCCATCGACGGAAAGCGGCGAACGGTCATCTGCAGTCGGCGAATGCACGTGCAGAATGCCGTTCAGCGGTATCTCGTCCACGCGGTGGCCGTCCGGCCGGCGCGAAGGTCCGCCAGCCGACGGCGGAGTTCAGCCCGCACCGGCGGATGACTGCGCAGGATCGGCAGCACGCTCGTCGTCAGCTTCAGCTCCCGCACCGCCCTGAGCACCGAAAACCCCGGCCAGACCGTCACGTCGAACCCGTAGGCCGCGGCGAACTCCGCGTACCGGGCCGGAGGGTCGCCGAACCGTTCGCGGCCGACGGCGAGCGGCGTCAGATCCCATTCCGGCGGGCCGACGCAGGAGGAATCGAAATCGCACAGCACCGGGCCGTCCGGGCCGGGCAGGACATTTCCCGGATGCGCGTCGCCGTGCACGAATCCCCTGGCCAGCGGGAAATCCAGGGTGTCGAGCCGGTCCTGCACCTCGGCGCAGCGCTCCAGGAGGAACCGCCGGTCGGCCGGGGAGAGTTCCTCGGCGTCGGCGACCCTGGCCTCGATCGAACGCAGCGGCTCCCATGCGGGAAGGCCGTCCGGCGGGGGCAGCGCGTGCACCCGCCGCAGCAGTCCGGCCAGGTCGGCCGGGGCAGGCGGCGGGCCGGCGAACGGCACCAGATCCCAGACGGTGACCAGATGTCCGTGCACGTCAAGCGGTTGCTCGACGCCGGACAGCAGCCGGACCGCGGGCACGTCGTGCCGGGCGAAATGCTCGGCCACGCGCACGACCGTGCCGACCCGGTGGCGCAGATTGGTGGAGCCGACGATCCGGACGACGACCGGTGCCCCGTGCAGCGCGAACACCGCGTTGTTGGTGAACCGCAGCAGCCGCGCGCCCGCCGGGTCGAAGCCGAGCCGAGCGCAGACATCCGCCAGCACCCGGCGCAGTTTCGCAGGGGTGAACCTGCCTTCGGGCAAGGCGAATCCGGTCGGCTCAGGCCGCGTAGAAGATCTTGAGCCGGTCGGCGAGGTCGCGGGCGTCGGGGTTGTTGCGCCGCCGTTCGGCTTCGGCCAGCAGCGGCCGCATCCGGTCCTTGACCCGCGCGGATTTGATGCTCTCCGCGCATTCGATGGCCTTGCCGCCGATCTTCACGCCGTGGTCGATATCGCCCTCGAGCAGGTGGTTCGTGGCGAGCGCGCTGAGCATGAACGCCTTGCTGCGCGCCATGTCGTCGGTGTAGGTGTCGACCGCCCGGCTCAGCGCCGGGATCGCGTACTTCGTGTGCTCGGGGTTCTTCATCGCCAGCACGGTGTGCACGGTGCCGGTCATCGCGTAGACGTCGGTCTCGTTGAAGAACTTGACCCACGATTCGGCCGTGGCCAGGTCGGCGCGCGCGAATTCGTCCTTGCACCGGCCGAGCAGCTTCACCGACTGCTCCTCGTTGCCCATCATCGCGTAGGCCCACGCCTCGTTGGCGCAGAGCACGGCGACGGCCAGCTCGGAGCCGGATTCCTGCGCGGCGATCTGGCCGAGCTGGAACAGTTTGAGCGCGTCGTTCGCGGCGTCCTGGTGCAGGTAGACGCGGCCCATCCGGTACAGCACGTTCGCCACCAGGTGGTGGTCGCCGCCCTGTTTGGCCAGGTCGAGCGCCTGCGCGAAATGGCCGCGCGCGGAGTCCATCAGGCCGGTGTCGAACGACGTCCATCCGGCGAGGCTGTGCAGGTCGGCGATCGCGGTGTACAGCCGGTTCTTCACCTGCTCGGCCGCGCTGGAGTCGAGCATCTGCTGTCCCCAGGACAGCTGCGCGACGACGGCGTCGCGGCAGAACCCGCCGCCGTACTGGTAATCGAGCGCGCGCAACGCTCTGGTCGCCGCCTCGACCTGGCGCACGTCGGTCGTCCCGATGCGCCCGGGGGCGGGAGTGCGCGCGGGCGCCTCCGACCACGTGCCGGATTCCGGACCGAACACCGCCGCACCCATCGTGACCTGGGCGGCGTGCGCGAGGAACCTCCGTCGCTTCACGGACTCGTCCTCCTCAGCCTGCCGGCCGTCGGACGCGCCGACGACCCGTATCGCCGTGGTCTCGTCATAGGCGAGACCCATGTATCCACGAGGGACACCCAGGCCGTCGGCGATTCTCGTGAGCACGTCGTAGGCCATGACCTGGCGACCCTTGAGGATCTCCGACACCTCGGACTGCGACTGGCCGGTCATCGCGGCGATCTGGCGCTGCGATACCCCGTGTTTGCGCAACAGCCGGTACACGGCGCTGACCTCGCGGGCGGCGAGCGCCTCCCGCATCTCGGGCTGTTCCCAGGCGTCGGCCGGAACCGGATTGCCTGACCGGGCGTCGGTGTTAGCGACTCCGGAACCACTGCCAGCACTGGCATCCATTGCCATTGCGCCCCCTCACCGTCTCCTGGGCGTCTGATCAGCACCCTAAGCACACGCGAGAACCTTGTGAAACGCGCGGACGCACGCGTTGATCGGCAGGGCCGAACTCCGCTGACCGCTTACCGTGGAACGCGGTCCGGTCACCGCTATGACGCGGTTTCGACCTTCTCTCGCACCCGGTTTCACTTCACTGTAGTTGCCAGATCTCCGTCAGCGCCCGGTCACCCGCGGCGATCACGGAGAGCGATGGACCCGACGACACAGATCTGCCGGCGCTGATGCATCCCGCAAGGTGCAGCGGCCCGGGACGAGAAAGCGTGGAGGGACAGTGGAGTTCGTGGATTCGCTCGGTGGAGGACAAGCCGGGACCGCGGTGCGGTCCGTTCGGCCCGCACCGGGAATCGCCACGGCACGTCCGGTGCCGCCTACTGTCGCTTCCGCCGTCGCCGCCTCGGTGTCCGCTGACCCGCGTACCGCGGGCGTGCGGCATTTCGAGGGCGGCCAGGTCGTGTGGCGCGTGCAGTGCGGAGATCTCATCAGCCGCGAGCGCGCTGTCACGGTGTTCGTCGAGGACGACGAGGTCGTAGTGGTTTCTCCGCCTGGGGAGACCGCCCGCCTCACGTCCGGCCAGCTCGGCCAGCTCCGGGCCGCGCTCAACGAAGCCGCCACTATGGCGGAAAGGTGACGGTGAGTTTCCCCATGGATCAGGTTCTCGGTCAGGTTCTCCGCAACGCCGTGTGGGAGCGCCTCGACATGCTGTCCGACCTGGCGGAACGCGCCGACGCCCCGTCGCTGGTCTCGGTCGCCCGCTCCGAACTTCCCCGGCTCGCCGAGGGCTGGCGCGCGATGCTGCAGGCGCACGAGCCCGACGAGCGCGGCGACTGCCCCACCTGCTCGACGCGCTGGCACCGCTGCAAGGCCCCGTGCTCGGTGTGGCAGGTAGCGCACGAGCACCTGGTCGCGGGCGGGCTGGCCCCGCAGGCGCTGTCGGCTGCCGGACACCGTCCGGCCCGCCGCCGCGCCGCGGTCCCGGCGGTTCCCGGACAGAACCGGCGAGCCGAATCGCCGGCGGAGACCACCGGCAGGCACGCACTGGTGAAGCCGCGCCCGGTCAGCGCCTGACCTCTCGGGTGGGGTGCTTCCGGGCGGATCACCCCACCTGGGTTCGACTGGCGAGCGCGCGATCGTCCGGCTTCCCCGACCGGTCAGGTCGCCCGGCATCCTCGCCCGGCCGAGGGTGGTCCGTCCGTCCCCCCGAGCGCGACGGACCGCCCTCGGCCACCCCCCAGTCTTAACGCGATTAATCGAAAAATGTCCGGCAGAACACCTAGCGGACGCAGTAATCGGACGCTAGGTTGAAGATCATCGCACCGGCCGCCCCGCGCCGGTCGCGACCCAGAACTCCGCGGGCCGGTGCCGTTGCACTCCCCTCCCCCGACCGGCACCGGCCCGCGGTTCCACTTCCCAGACCCGCCGTCGGCTCCTCGGAGCTCGCGGCGGGTTTGTCGTGTTCGCGGCGGCGCGCACGGGTACCGGCGCGGTAATTCCGCGCAACACCACGGCAAACGTTCTCCGGCCGTCGGTAATCTGCTGCGGGGCGCGTCCGTTCGCATTCGGCCGCGCGCCCGAGATCGTGGTGCGCAGGGAGAAAGGCCGGGCATGTCGAATCCTTTGGTTGCCGAGAAGAAGGACTCGACCTCGGCGATCTCCGGCATCTCGATCCTCGAGGCCGGAAAGGGCCTGAAGGACGGCATCGAGTCCGGCGACTGGGCGGCGACCGTGATGGGCGCGGTCGGGGTCGGCATGGAAGCGCTCGCCGCGGTGATGGACCCGTTCGGCGCGATCCTCGCCGCGGGCGTCGGCTGGCTGATCGAGCACGTCGGTCCGCTCAAGGAAGCACTGGACAAGCTGGCCGGGGACCCGGACCAGGTCCACGCGTACTCCGAGACCTGGAAGAACGTCTCCAAAGAGGTCAGTTCCGTCGCGCAGGATCTGGCCGCACAGGTCAAAAAGGACATCGAGTCCTGGGAGGGCGGCAGCGCCGACGCCTATCGCAAACAGGCCGAGGAGGTCGCCAAAACGCTCGAAGGCGCCGCGCAGGCGTGCGAGGGCGCGGGCAGCGGGGTGAAGACCGCGGGCGACGTCGTCGGCGCGGTGCGGATGCTGGTGCGCGACATCATCGCCCAGGTCGTGGCGCACCTGATCTCGTGGGCGCTGCAGGTGCTGTTCACCCTCGGCATCGGGATGGCTTGGGTGGTGCCGCAGGTGGTCAACCTGGTGGCCAAGACCGCCAAGCAGATCGCCGAACTGGTCAAGAACCTCACCAAGGCGCTCAAGGAACTCGGCAAGCTGCTCACCAAGGCGCGCGGTCTGTTCGACGATGTCGCCAAGTCGATGAAGAGCATCAAGTCCGGGGGCAAGGACGCCACGCACACGCCGAAGGACATCAAGACTTCCGGCGCGAAGGACACGCCGAACGAGAAACCGCCGCCTGGCAAGGACGAATCCACCCACGCTTCCGGCGCGCACGACGGTCCGGGCGAACACAAGGGCGGCGCGAACCACGAGCCGCCGCCGCGCGAACCGGGGAAAGACGAGGGCGGATCCGGTGGCGGAGCGGGCACGAACGACCGCGGCGGGAACGAGCGTTCCGATCCGGCGAAGGACAAAGACAAGACCGAAGCGTCCAACGCGAAAAACGAGGGCGACGGCGATCCGCCCTGTCTGACCGACCCGGTCGTCATCTCCAGCGGCGAGGTGCTCGTCGAGGACTTCGACCTCGAACTGGCGCACCTGCTGGTGCGGCGGACGCATCGCTCGTCCTACCGCTCCGGGCGCTGGTTCGGCCCGACGTGGGCGTCCACTGTGGACCAGCGGCTGGAGTACGGCGAGGAATACCTCCGGTACTACGGACCGGAAGGCGTCATCCTCTACTACCCGATGCCCGCCGGGGACGAACCGGTGCTGCCGCTCGAGGGCGCGCGCTGGCCGTTGACCAAACATGCTGACGGCAGTTGCACCATCGAGCAGGTGCGGCCGGACCGGACGATGCGGTTTTCCGGCGAGGGCAAGGCGTTGCCGCTGCGTTCGATCGAGGACGCCGACGGCTCGCGGACCGAGTTGTCCTATTCGGACACTGGCGCGCCCGTGCTGCTCACGCATTCGAGCGGGATCCAGGTCGGCTTCCGCACCAACGGGCACCGGATCACCGAACTGCGGATGATCGGCGCCGGCCCGGCTCCGGACGTCGTCGTGCGCGGCTACCGCTACAACTACCAGGGCCATCTCTCCGAGGTCGTCAACTCCTCGGGAACCGCGAAGCGCTACACCTACGACCCCGACGGCCGGGTCACGAGCTGGGAAGACCGCAACGGCGTCGGCTACCGCTACGTCTACGACGCCGAAGGCCGCTGCGTGCGCACCGAAGGCGCGCAAGGCTTCTACAACGGCGCGTTCGAGTACAACACCGCCGCCCGCATCACCCGGTTCACTGACTCGCTCGGCCACGTTTCGGAGTACGAGTACAACCTCGAAGGCCGTCCGGTCCGGGAGACCGATCCGCTGGGCAACGTGACGCTGTCGGAATGGGACCGCTACGGCAATCTCCTCCGCCGGGTCGACCCGCTCGGCCGGGTCACCGAGTACACCTACGCCGACGACGGCACGCCGCTCACCATCGCCCGTCCCGACGGCAGCCTCGCCGAACTGGAGCACGACGGCACCGAACTGGCCGCGATCACGGTGTACGGCAACGGAAGAAGCTGGCAGCGCCGGTACGACCAGCCCGGGTCCGCGCTCGAGTTGCCGGAGTTCTTCGCGACCGAGCCCGAGGCGGACGACCCTGCTGCGGAACTGGACCAATTCGGCAGGCCGCGTTCGGCACCCGAGGTCGGCGGCGGGCGGACGCAGCTGGGCTGGACGGTCGACGGCAAACCCGCGTCGCGGATCGGGGTGCACCGCGAGCGCGCGCTGTGGCGGTATGACCGCGAGGGCAATGAGATCGAGCACGTCGACGAGCTCGGCCGCGTGACCCGGCGCGAGTACGGCCCGTTCGACGTGGTCACCGCGGTCGTGGACCCCTCCGGCGCGCGCACCAGCTACACCTACGACACCGAACTCCGGCTGACCTCGGTCACCGATCCGCTGAACCGCACCTGGACCTACACCTACGACCCGCTCGGCAGGCTGGTCGCGCAGACCGATTTCGACGGCCGGACCCGCACCTACGCCTACGACGCGGCCGGGCAGCCGATCCGGGTGACCGAGCCGGACGGTTCGGTCACCGAGAACGAGTACGACCTGCTCGGCAACCGGGTCGAGGTCCGCGGCCCGCACCGCACCGTGCGCTATGCCTACGACCCGGTCGGCAACGTCGTGCGGGTCGAGTCCGCGGATTCGGTGGTGGAGTTCGACCGCGATCTGTACGGCCGGGTCGTGCGCGAGGCGATCGACGGCGTCGAGGTGCGTTTCGCCTACGACGAGCAGGGTCAGACGATCCGCCGCCGCACGCCGTCCGGCGCGGAGAGCGTGTGGACCTTCGACGAGGAAGACCGGCCGGTTTCGCTGACCACGGCGGGACACACCGTGCGCTACCGGCTGGACGACGAGGGCCGCGTACTCGCCCGCGACACCGACGGGATCAGCACCCTGCAGCAGGCGTTCGGCCCGCGCGGGCTGGTCACCGCGCAGCAGGTTTCCCGTGGAACAACGCCGGTGCAGCGGCGCGGTCTCGAGTACTACGCGGACGGCAGCCTCGCCGCGGTGCAGGACAGTCTCGCCGGGAAGACGGCCTTCACCCGGGATCCGGCGGGCCGTGTGGTCACGGTGTCCTCCGCGACAGGCCGGGAGGAACTGCGCTACAACCCGGCCGGGGAACTGACCGCCTGGTCGGGCAGCCCCGGCCTGTCCGCCGACTACGACTCCCTCGGCCGCCGGATCCGGCACCGCGAGGTGCACCCGGGCGGCGTGCGGGTGTGGGAGTACGCCTGGACCGGCGATCTGCTCACCGGCCTGCGCACGCCGGACGGCGCGCAGTGGCGCTACCGGTACGACCCGCTCGGCCGCCGGATCGCCAAGGAACGGCTGCTGGCCGACGGTTCGGTCGCCGAATCGACGCGGTTCGTGTGGGACGGCTTCGTGCTCATCGAGCAGGTGCACACCGATCCGGCCGGAGTGCGCCGGACGACCACCTGGGAACGCAGGCCGGGCAGCGACGAACCGGTCACCCAGCTCGAACGCGGCCCCGGCGGCGACCGGTTCGCGTCCGTCGTCACCGACGCCATCGGCACGCCGACCGAACTGATCGACGAGCACGGCGGCCTCGCCTGGACCGCGCGCCGTTCGCTGTGGGGCCGGGTCCAGCCCGGCGGCATCCCGCTGCAGTTCCCCGGCCAGTACGCCGACGCGGAATCCGGCCTGCACTACAACGTGTTCCGCTACTACGACCCGGCCGCCGCGCGCTACCTCAGCCAGGACCCGCTCGGGCTGGAGGGCGGGCCGAACCCGGTCGCCTACGTCCCCGACCCGTTCGCCGCCTACGACCCGCTCGGCCTCGAAGGCTGCGGCAAGGGCAAAGGCAAGGCGACGGACCCGCCGCCCGCGGATTCCACGGCCAAGCACAACGCCGACAACGGCGGCGGCAGCACCAGTTCCGCGTCGACCGGCAAGGGCAAAGGCAAGCGCAAGCGCGACGCCGACGACGACGGCTCCAGCGGCTCTGGCAGCAAGCCGAACGCGAAGAAAAAGAAGGACGACGTCTGGGACCGGATGGCGTGGAACTCAGACGCCAAGAACGCGCGCAAGAACCAGACCGGCGACAAAAACGACCCGTTCCACAAGGCCGGCAGCGACGTGGCGCAACGGCACATCATCTCGTTCCAGAAAATGCGGGACGGGCTGAAGAACTGGGTGCACGAACAGCCGGTCGAAAAGCAGAGCGCGCTGACGAAGAAATACGGCGAGGAAGAACTGCCGAAGCTGCACAACCAGCCGAAGAACCTGCCGCTCGGCCCGCAGCACACCAATGCCGGGATCGGCGGCGTCTCGACCCGGATCGGCAACATCGAGGACGGGATCGCGGGCAAGCTCAAGGTCGGCAAGAACGACGAAATCAAGAGCGAGAACCCGATGTGGCCGAGCGATTCGCTGGACAAGAGCGGCGGCTACAAGCACAAGGACCACCCGGATCTCGACAAGAACTGGCGTCCGATCGGGCAGCAGGCGGACCGCATCACCGATCCGAAGGAAATGAACCGGGCCACCCGCGACATCGGCGACAGCGCGGACTTCGACTGGCCCGGCGGCAAGAAGGAAGAATTCGAGAAGTGGCACAAGTCCTTCCTCGACTTCACCGATCTTAAGGAAAACCCGAAGAACTACACCGAAAAAGACGTGGACGACATGATCAAGCGGTTCCACGATCTGCCCTCGCCGTCCGGGCGGCATCCGACGATCGACGAGTACAACAAGGCCCCGGACGGCAACCCGTACCGGTTCGACGACAAGGGCAACCCGGTCAAGGACATCGACAAGGACTCGGATCCGGACTGGAAGCGCCCGGACAAGCCGCTCGACGGCAACCAGTCGCGCACCGAATGGGGCAACCGGAACGAGCAGGGCATCGGGCCGACCAAGAAGGACTGGAACGACCTCGAAAACGGGAAGTACGACCCGGAGGGGTGGAACGACCCGGACAAGAAGAAGTACCTGGACGAGGTCGGCGAGCCCAGCAAACAGGACGTCAAGGACGCCGCCGCGGAGGCGAAAGCCAAGTCCGACAAGCTGGCGGAGGACGCGCGGAAGAACCGCGGCTGGTGATCTCCGGAGCCCGGCACGAGAACCGGGCCGGGCTCCGCGGACGTCAGGCGGTTTCCTCCGCGTCGCGGGCGGCGAACACCTCGCGCGCGGCGAAGGTGGCGTTCAGCGCTCGCGGGAATCCCGCGTAGACCGCCGAGTGCGTGAGCGCCTCGGTGATCTCCTCGCGGCTGAGCCCGACGTTCAGCGCCGCGCCGATGTGCACCTTCAGCTGCGCTTCGCAGCCGCCGAGCGCGGTCAGCACGCCGAGGGTGACCAGCTGGCGGCTGCGCGGGTCGAGGCCCGGCCGGTCGTAGATGTCGCCGAACGCGAACGCGGCCACGTGGTGCCCGAGCGCGGGGTTGATGTCGGCGAGGGAATCGATGACGGCTTCGCCCTGGTGACCGTCTATGCGGGACAGCACCTCGATGCCGTGCTTGCGGCGGGCGAGGTTTTCCGGGCTGTCGATGTCGTACTGGGTCACGGCAGGGGGCCTTCCTGGTAAGTGGCGATCTTGTATTCGGTGGCGGCGAGGGAGAGCTGCAGCTGAGCGATCTGCGCGCGCAAGGTGTCGCGGTGCTCCAGGAGCATTTCGCGCCGTTCGGGCACGGTGTCCGCGCCGGACTCGATCAGCTCGACGTAGCGGCGCAGGTCGCTGATCGACATGCCGGACACGCGCATCCGCGTCAGGAACACCAGCCGGCGCACCGACGCGGCGTCGTAAACGCGGTGCCCGGCGCTGTCCCGGGCGACCTGGACGAGCCCGATCCGCTCGTAGTACCGCAGCGTGTGCGGGTTCAGCCCGAGGTGCTCCGCCGTGGTCGCGATGTCCCACTCGTTCGCGTCGTCGTCCCGGGCCAGTTCCCGCAGCGCTTCGATCGACACCGTGCCCGGCGGGTCGATCGCCAGCCGCAGCGCTTCGGTCAGCGCGTCTTCCTTCTCCATGCCGAAGACGCTAAGCCTGTGAGCGCGCTCAAACGCAAGCGCTAACCCACCGACCGCACGCGAGTCACCAAAACCCCGGCCAGCAAGGTCGCCGCCGCGGACGCCGCGAACAGTCCCGGATACCCGCCCAGCCACTGCAGGATCAACGTCGTGAGCAGCGGCGCGACCACCTGCGGCAGCGAGTTCGCGATGTTGACCACGCCGAGGTCCTTCGCCCGGTTCTGCGCCGCGGGCAGCACCTGGGTGAGCATCGCCAGCGCCACCGCCATGTACGTGCCGAAGCCGACTCCCAGCAGCGGCGACGCCACCAGCGCCACCGGCCAGCTCTGCCAGATCACCAGCAGCAGGGCGGCCAGCGCCATGATCGCCGCCGAGCCGAGGACGTACGGCTTGCGTTTGCCGGACTTGTCCGAGAAATGCCCGGCCAGCACCGCGCCGATCACCAAAGCCACGCCGTACAGGCCCATCATGATCAGCAGGCCGCTGTCCGGATCCGGGTAGTGCACCGCGTCCTTGAGGAAGAACAGCAGGTAGAGCGTGCCGAACGCGTTGCCGAGGTTGATCATGAAGTGGCAGGCCCACGCCCACGCGAAGTCCGGATGCCGCCGCGGCGAGACCCACAGGTCGGCGAGGATTTCGCGGATCCGCCCGCTCGGCCGGAACTCCACCGGCAGCCGGGCGTCCGGCGTGCGCAGCACGAACGCCGCCGCGCCGGCGAGCACGATCGCGGCGCAGGCCGCGTAGCCGAGCGGCAGTCCGGCGAGGTCGAGCATCACCACGACCACCACCGCGCCGAGCACGGTGCCGAGCATCTGCGCGATGCCGACCAGTCCGCCGACCTGCGCGCGCTGCCCGACCGGGACCCGGTCGGCGATGCCGGACATCAGCGTCGCGAGCATGCCGTTGAGCCCGGCCTGCACGAGACACCAGCCGATCGTCATCACGACGACGTTCGGGGCCTCGGCCAGCACCAGCAGCCCGGCCGCGCCGAGCGCGCCGCCCGCGATCGTCCACGGATGCCGCCTGCCGAACCGCGAGCAGGTGCGGTCCGAGAGCAGGCCGATCGCCGGGTTCGCCACGAGCGCGACGGCCGCGCCGATGCCGGTCACGATGCCGAAGACGGCTTCCTTGTGCGCGGCATCGAGCAGTTCGGCCTGCTGCGGCAGCAGAACCTGGATCGGTGCGTAGACCCCCAGCCACAGCGCGATGTTCGCGAGGAACAGCAGGGTCATCCACCCGGCGCGGACGCGTTTGACCGGCTCGGCGAAGACCTCCGGGACAGCGGCGGCGGTGTCACTCATGGCGGACCAGCTTCCGGTACCAGGCGAAGGAATCCTTGGGGGTGCGGCGTTGCGTCTCGTAGTCCACGTGCACGAGCCCGAAGCGGGGCGCGTAGCCCTTGGACCATTCGAAGTTGTCGAGCAGCGACCAGACGAAGTATCCGCGCACGTCGACGCCGGCATCCATCGCTTCGCGCAGGGCTTGCAGGTGGCTGGCGAGGAATTCGATGCGTTCGGGGTCGGGGACGCTGCCGTCGGCGGCGGGTTCGTCGGCGAAGCTGCAGCCGTTTTCGGTGATCTGGACCGGCGGCAGGTGCTCGCGGTAGCGCTCGTGGAAGGACACCAGCAGTTCGCGCAGCGCCTGCGGGACGATCGGCGAGTCGTTGGTGGTCATCGGATAACCCTCGATCGGGCGCAGTTCGAACGGCAGCGGGTTGCCCTCGCCGGGAGCCGTCACGCCTTGGGGTTCGTAGTAGTTGACGCCGTAGAAGTCGAGCGGCTGCGCGATCGTGGCGAGGTCGTCGGCGAAGTTGTCCGGCAGGTGCGGGTGGACCTGTTCGGGGTAGCTGCCGAGCAGCATCGGGTCGGCGAAGGTGCGGTTGATCAGCGCGTCGAGCCAGTCCGCGGCTTCGCGGTCGGCGGGGGTGTCGTGCTCGGGCCAGATCGGCGAGTGGTTGTTCGCGGAGCCGATGCCGGTCGCGCCGGCCGCGCGCAGTGCCTGCACAGCCAGTCCGTGGGCGAGGTTTTGGTGATGCGCGGTGGGGAGCGCGTCGAGCAGCAGGAACTCGCCGGGCGCGTACTCGCCGATGCCGTAGCCGTAGATCGACATGACCATCGGCTCGTTGAGCGGGATCCAGAGTTTCGCCCGATCGGCGAAATGCTCCCCCACGATCGTGGCGTATTCGGCGAAGCGGAAGGCGGTGTCGCGGGAGCGCCAGCCGCCTTTGTCCTCGATCGCCTGCGGCGTGTCCCAGTGGTACAGCGTGATCGCGGGGGCGATTCCGGCGGCGCAGACCTCGTCGATCAGCTTGTCGTAGAAGGCAAGTCCCTCCGCGTTGGGCTTGCCGGTGCCGTCCGGCTGGATGCGCGGCCAGGCGATCGACATCCGGTAGGCGCCGACGCCGAGTTCCGCCATCAGGGCGATGTCCTCGGAGTAGCGGTGGTAGTGGTCGGCCGCTACCTTGGCGTCCTCGCCCCGGGCGATCTTGCCTTCGGCGGCGGTGAACGTGTCCCAGATGGACGGTCCGCGACCGCCCTCGGCCGTCGCCCCCTCGATCTGGAACGCCGAGGTCGAGACACCCCACAGGAAGTCGGGCGGGAAGGTCGGATGGTCCACGCTGAGCACCCCTTGCCTTCGGACACCCTCGCGGGTGAACGTGAAAAGTTCTCATATGTTAGGTCGTCACTCGTCTCGGGGGAAGCCCCGCGGGGCGCTAAAGTCCCAGATCAGATGAGTGAATCGCGAGAGACTCCGAGGAACGACGTGGCCGAGACCCAGGCTGAACCCACACCGCTGCGGCGAAAGCCGGTTCAGCAACGCAGCGCCCGGCGGGTGGAACAGATGCTGGACGCGAGCGCCGTGCTCATCGACGAGCTGGGCTACGACGCGCTCACCACCACGCTGATCGCCAAACGCGCGGGCGTCGCGGTCGGGTCGCTGTACCAGTTCTTCCCGGACAAACGCGCGGTCGTGCAGGCGCTGACGCAACGGAACCTGGAACGCTTCGTGGCCGCGGTGAACGAGCGGCTGCAGCAGCTGAGCCCCGAGCACTGGTGGAACATCGTCGACTCGGTGCTCGACATCTACCTGCAGATGCACCGCGAGGTGCCGGGATTCTCGAAGGTCCACTTCGGAGACGTCATCGACGTCCGGCTGCTGGCTGACGACCGCGACAACAACTCGGTCATCGCGGATTCGCTGGTCGAAATCCTGCGCGGGCACGTCGACCGCCCCGCCGACGAACTCCGGTTCGCCATCGCGATCGCCAACGAAACGGCGGACGCGCTGCTGAAACTCGCCTTCCGCCGCGACCCGAACGGGGACGAGCGGATCGTCGCCGAGGCCAAGCACGTGGTGAAGGGTTACCTGGCAAGCAAATTCGGCGACTGAACGCTTAACCGAAGTTCTGGCCCTCGCCGCGGTAAGTCGGGACGGTTCGCTCCACCTGGCTGCCGCGGACGAGGTGATACGCCAGGAACCGTTCGGCCAGTTCCCCGGCTTTCGCGTGGCGCAGCCAGACCCGGTCGCCGAGGCGCAGCGTGCGCGCGGCCTCGCCGGTCACCGGGGTCTGCACCTCGCCGGCGCCCTCGAAACCCAGCAGGCGCAAGCCTTCCGGCAGGTACGGCGACGGTTCGCGCGACGGGCCGGTCGGTCCGGAGGCGATGTATCCGCCGGAGTACAGCGTCGCGACGTTCTTCGCCGGGCGGCGCACCACCGGCAGCGCGAACAACGCGGCCGGGCGCGGCTGGAAGTGCGAATAGCCGTCGAACAGCGTCGGGGCGAGGAAGCCGGAACCGGCGGCGATCTCGGTGACCACGTCCTCCGCGCCGGTGGTCTCGATGCTTCCGGTGCCGCCGCCGTTGACGAACTCCAGGTCAGCGACCTCGCGCACGGCCCGCACCGCCGCCCCTCGGCGCCGGGCGAGTTCAGCCGCGGACCGGCGCTGCATCCAGCCGATCACCCGGTTTTGCAGGCCTTTTCCGGCGGCGTCGCCGAGTCCGGCGATCTGGCCTTCGTACGCCATCATCCCGACCAGCCGGAAACCCGGACGCGCGACGATCTTCCGCGCCACCGCGGCGGCTTGCGCCGGTTTGAACACTGGCGAACGCCGAGTGCCGACGTGCACGCCGGGCAGCGGACGCCAGGACGCGTCGAGTTCGAGGCACACGCGGATGTCCGGGTGGCCGTGGCCGAGCGCGGCGTCGACGAGGTCGAGGTGTTCGGTCGAATCGACCATGATTGTGATCGCCGCGCGGGCGCGTTCGCTCGCGGCCAGCCGGCGGAGCGCTTCGTGGTCGGCAGTCGGGTACGCGACCACGATGTCGTCGGAAGTGCCCAGCTCAGCGTGCCAAACGGCCTCGGCGAGCGAGTAGCACATCAGGCCTTCGAAGCCGTCTCGCGCGAGCGCTCGTTCCAGCAGCGCACGGCAGCGCACAGACTTGCTGACCACCCGGATCGGCTTGCCCGCGGCCCGGCGCAGCAGGTCGTCGGCGTTGGCGTCGAAGGCGTCCAGGTCGACGATCGCGAGCGGCGGATCCAGGTCCTTCGTCGCGAGGTCGTACCCGTGCGCTGAGGTGGTCACGCCACTTACGGTACGACAACAACGCTTGAAACGCGAATACTATTCACTTACGGTTCCGGCATCTATCGTGGGAACCTTCCAGCGAAGAACAGGTGCCGCAATGACGTGGAGCAACTGGGCCGGAACGGCCAAGGCCACCCCGCAGCGGGTGCACCGGCCGCGCAGCACGGTCGAGATCGCCGAGGTCGTGGCCGGGGTCGCCGACGCCGGGCGCCGAGTCCGCGCGTGGGGCAGCGGGCATTCGTTCACCGCGATCGCCGCCGCTGATTCCGACGCGCTCGACCTGACCGCGTGGACCGGCATCGAACGCGCCGACCTGGAAAACCAGCAGGTCACTGTCCGTTCCGGCACTACTTTGCGCACCCTGAACGCCGCTCTCGACGCGCTCGGGCTGGCCATGACGAACCTCGGCGACATCGACGCGCAGACCATCGCGGGCGCGATTTCCACCGGCACGCACGGCA